>CAZCXZ010000036.1:0-30162 GCA_964502705.1 Uncultured Candidatus Berkiella sp.
CTGACATGCTATATTGCTGTTGCTGCAGTTTCTCACTGTAATAGCTAATATCCCATGGCTCTAAGTTTTCAATGCCGTATTCCTTTTTAGCAAATGCTTTTAGATCTGCGTACTCTTTTTCAGCAAATGGCTTTGCGCGCTTTGCAAGATCTTCTAAAAAACTCATGACCTTTTTGGGATCTTTTGCCATTTTTTTAATCACAGAGCGTTCTGCGTAATTAGCAAACCCTAGCAAATTTGCCAACGTATGACGCGTTGCTAAAATTTGTTCCATCAATTGTGTGTTGTCCCATTTTTCGGGATTCTGCCCTAGCTCCGACGCTCGTGTGCTATAAGCTTCATGCATTTTTTTTCGCAATTCGCGATTGTCCGCATGCGTAATAACTGCGTAATAACAAGGAAAATCGAGTGTTAATCGCCAGCCTGATACATTAGCCTTTTCCGCAGCTTGCTTTGCTAAAGCAATGGTTTCTTTTGGAATGCCCGCCAGCTCTATTTCATCTTGAACGTCGTAATGCCAAGCATCCGTTGCATCCATCACGTTATCTTGAAAGCGACTTTGTAATTCGGAAAGGGTCTTGCTTAATTTTGCAAATTGTTCTTTTTTATCTTCAGGTAAAGCAACGCCTGACAGTTCAAAATCACGAATAGCATTAATAATCGTCTTTTGCTGTGCTTTATCCAGCGTGGAGAAGGTTGGACCCGATTTTAATGCAACATAAGCGTCATAAAGTTGTTTATTTTGTCCAACGGTGGTTCCGTAGTCTGATAATTTAGGCAAGCATTGATGATAAGCTTCTCGAAGTTCTTTCGAATTTGCAACCGAGTTTAAATGTGACACCGGCGACCAAGCTTTATTTAATTCATCATCCATCGCTTCGATTGGCGCGACTAATGATTCCCAAGTGGGATTTTTTTGTTGGGTTGTTAATTGATTGATAAGACCTAAATTGCGCTCAATGAGTGAGCTAATTGCTGGCTCAATGTGTTCAGGTTTGATACGTGCAAAGGGCGGAAGTTGAAAGCGCTCAAGTAAGGGATTGTTCATAACTGGATTTGCCTATAGGTTAGTTGTTTTACAAAAATTTCTTTTCGCTGTTCCTATTCATTTTAGCCTTTTCACATCACTTGTATACTCTCTTAAGTCATCATTTATATTTTGTTAAGAAAAGCAGTATAATCAGTCATTTCAAGGGAGTTATCAGGCATGAATATACGTTCCTATCAGCAACATACTCCACTTATTGGCGAAAAAACGTATGTTGATGAACATGCCGTGATTATTGGCCAAGTTACTATTGGCACTGATTGCTCAATCTGGCCATTTGCTTCTATTCGTGGCGATATGCATCGTATACAAATCGGCGACAGAACCAGCGTGCAAGATGGCTGCGTTCTACATATCACGCATGCCGGAGAATTCAACCCAGCGGGTTTTCCACTCACTATCGGCAGCGATGTGACCATTGGCCACAAAGTTATATTACATGGCTGTACCATTCAAGATGCTTGTTTAATTGGCATGGGCAGTATTGTCATGGATGGCGCACTTATTGAAAGCAATGTGATCTTAGGAGCAGGAAGCTTAGTGCCCCCTGGCAAAAAATGTGATAGCGGATTTCTATGGGTAGGCAGCCCGTGCGTTAAAAAACGCCCTCTTACCCCTGAAGAAATGGCATTTATTCGCTATAGCGCTAAAAATTACGTTAACTTAAAAAATGGCTATTTATCATAGCGCGGCGATAACCGCTTTGGTATCGGGTGTTTTCCCATGCCAAAGCGAGAAACCTAGCGCTGCTTGCTCAACCAACATCCCTAATCCATCGATGATTCTACTTGCCTGATTTTCCAGCGCCCAGTGTAAAAAGGGCGTATGCGCATTTAAGCGATAGGCTAAATCAATACAACAGGCATTTTTCACACAATACCGAGGGATAGGTGGAACACTAATATTTAAGCTTGCGGAAGTTGCATTGATTACAAAGTCATATGCTGTCGCTTCATCTAACATATTCTCATAGCTGAAAGCGTTAACTTGCGGATAAGGTATCAACATCGCTTGTGCCTTTTGAATATCTCGATTAACAACTGTCAACTGAGGCGAGAAAGCCAGTAGTGGAGCCAAAATCCCTCTTGCGGCGCCTCCCGCCCCTAACAGTAATATTTTTGCGCCCGTGAGGTCTAGGTGATGATTGATAGTTAAATCATGGATCAAGCCTTGTCCATCGGTGTTATCGCCCCACAAACCTTGCTCATTCCAACCAATGGTATTAACAGCTTCTGCCAAAGTGGCACTTTCCGACAATTGCTGACAAAGCGTAAAGGCTTCTTGCTTTAAAGGCACCGTGATATTGGCACCAAAACCACCGCTCTTTTTAAAATCACTTAATGCTTCTGCTAAGTGACCACTAGGCACTTGAATACGATCATACGTCAACGAAATACCAAATTGCTTCGCAAAGGCGGCATGAATTTGTGGAGACAAACTATGTGCGATTGGATCACCAAATACCGCAAATTTTAACATATCAAATTACCTGAAAATAAAAGGAAAGCTTACCGCTATCAACCAATTGATGCAACCACACGTAACGAAATGAACTTCTCCTTATTGATTACAGTCATAATACAAAACGATTCCCTAACCTTGGCAAACGGCGTAGCGTCAGTTCATACAGGAGACTTTACCATGGCGAATAAAGGCCCTTCTGATAACATTCCACCTGTTCCTCCAACCCCACCAACTCCACCAGGTGGTGCACGCAAAGCAGCTCCTCTTCCAAGAGGTCCTCTAGTGATCAAGAAATTGGCGGAACTTAATGCAAATGAACGCCCAAGCTGGATAAACAGTAACGAAGGCCTCGATATTGATAAGCTTAAAGTCGCGTATTTCCCTAAAGACACGCAAATCTTGGCAACGCTCAATGTTGCTGAGGCCAATGCTGGTAAATTACTTCCTGAAGATCCTGCGCAAAAGAGCCAAGTTCTTTCCCTGTTGCAAACAAAAGTGCGTGAGCAGCTTGCGGCGTTATTTCTGCTTGCAGATAGTGAGCCGCAAGCAGTTAGCACTTTATTTAAACAGATCGATGCCAAAGTAAAAAACTGGAAAAATGGCTCAGCAGGATTGAATGACTGCTATGATTTTTTCAGCAATGAATTGCCCAAATTGCAAAAAAAGGCTACAAAAGCTCAAGTTGCAGTGGATATGTCTCAAGACAAAGATTATCAAGCGCTCCTCAAAAAGAAACAGGCCCTAGATATCGAATACGATACGCTTTATCAACAATACCAACGATCCAATCCACAAAAGCAAAGTGAAATATTTGAAAAATTAGACGTAGTTATCAAGAAAATTGATGAAGCTCGCGATCAAATCAAATCGCACAAGACTTCTCTTGAAGATAGCAAAGAGAAGGTTCGTCAACTGCAAAAGAAAATTGCAGCGCCCGAAAAAGCCAAGCAAGATGCGATTGCAAATTTGCGAAACAAGATTCGAATTTTAGAAAATCCCAGCGGTTATACCGATCCAGATACACAACAGGAAAACCGTAAAATTATCCAACAGCTAACGCAAGAGATAACTGCTGAGGAAAGACGTCCTTTAGGCACGGATGAAGAGCTTCAAGCAAATCAAGCAGCACTTACAAAAGCCAATGAACTCGTCCAAAAATATGAAGTCAATGTTGCTAAAGCGGCGATATTTAAGGAACTGTTTGAACACCCTGATTCATGGAAGGAGGTGATGAAGGCAGAGCGCAGTAAAGTAAATCGTGGTGGCAAACATGCGGTAAAACATACTTTTGATACCAAAGGTATGTATATGGGCGAAAATAATGAAAAAGCACCTAGTGATCGGCAATTTGATGCTCGCTTTTTAGATGCTAATCAACTATCCCGCTTAGCGCGATTTTTCTCGCACCATGCAGGTGAATACACCATCTCAGATAACGATAGTGTTTATGATTTGATAAAAAATATTAATGGCGTACTTGGTATTAACGAGCAACTTAATTTCGATGTATTAATGGATATAGCTGAAGGAAAAATAAAGAGAAAAGCCGGTGTTTATGCTGATTATATTGCGATGAACTTTTTGGATGAAGCAAGTATTGTTGTCGACAATAGTCGAAAACCCAATTATGACCACTTGCTAATGCGAGCAGAAAACTTTCGAAATGCAGAGCTAAACAAGCAACGTGGTATCACGGTAAGAAAATCAGGGAAATACTTTGAACACGCGCGCTCAATCGACCTCAGCTACTTAACAGATACGCAAATGGAAAAACTTCAAACCTTCTTTGGCACGTCAAATAATGACTTACGCAGTGAAGATGGCAGCATTGACAAGAATGCGGTGAATGAACGGATTAATAATTTACTCAACCGCACAAATCTCGCATTTGAAGATATTATTGATGTGGCTGAGGGACATTTAGTTCGTAAAACACCACTTGCGCCTAATGAACATTTTACTTTGCTATTAAATGTGGAAAGAAAAGGCAAAGCGCCTGATTATGACGCAGCCGTTCAGCAACGAGTGGACTATATTACAGAAATGGCGCGTCAAAGAAAGGCTGCTCAAGATGCGGCTCGCCTGAAAAATGCCGCTGATCGTGAACAAGCACTGGCAGCAGTTCAAGAAGAAGCCACGGCCTTTATTGAGGCTGCAAAGGAGCAGTTTGAGAGACCCTTTAAAAAGCGCATGGCTGATTATGCCCTTGATGTGAATGATCTTGAAGAATTCCAGCTCTTTGCTGATCATGTGCAAGTTGAGCTCTCTTATGGCACATCTGATATATTGCAAGAAGCGGTCTTAGCGCGTTTAAAAGCCATTAATCCAAATGTACAACTCGGCAATGCGCTTAAAAACGCGACTCCATCTGGCGCAGTTGCTGGACCAGGCGCAGGTCCAGAAGACAATATCAAAGTTTCAGTAACAAAACCTAAACCTGAGTTACCTCACGATGAAACCGCATTACGCGTAGTACGCAATATTTTAAGTGGCATTGATGTCAAAACGCGCTACAAAAGAGCTGATGTTAAAAAAAGTTTTGCACTAGCAAATTATAAAATCTTTCAAAATAAAGATCGTGTTGATCAGCTTAAAATGTTAGATAAAGCCATTACGAAAGCTAAAGCGAATGTGCTGGCAGATCCTGAGAAGGCATTCTTGATTTTGGAAGGTGCATTAACCACTGTTAAAGAGCAATTAGAGAATGAAAAGAAAGGTGGCAAGCGTAAGTTAGGCGATTCTCGCTTAGAACATGTGGTAAATGCCTTAACCAAAGAAGTGCACGCCATGAAAGCAGCACTTCACCAAACCTCGGAACAAATGGCTAAACCAAAACAAAATAACGCCCGGGGCGGCAGTTAAACCCGTTGCTGCAATTTAGGCAGCACGGTTGCTTGCGTTGACTCAACTGCTAACACTTTAGTGGGTGTTAATGATGAATAGTTTATTAACAACGCGGGTACAGCAGTTTCTTTGCTATCTAATATAAATGGTTGTTTTTCCATGGTTAACACTGGCAGTGTTTTAACTTGCGATAATGTTTGAGCACAGTGATGAATTTGTTGGCCATCAAAATCTACAAATAATTTAACCTGAACATAGGACGAAGTGCTGTGTCTTAACTCATTGATGAAGGTAACCCATTGCGCTGTTGTCGTCGGGATCTTTTCTTCTTTTGCTAAACACATGGTAAGTGCCGATATCAAACTAAGTTCTAACGACGTTCTTTGGATCATCTTGTTGGCAAAAGTTGCTAAGCGACTCTGCTTTTGGCTTTCTAATAAACGGTCAATTTCAGGGTGCGCTTTTAACACAAATGAGAAAAGTGCGGTAATGCCTACACGCTCAACACAGGATGGGTGCTGCATGATTTGCTCTAGATAAAGGCGCAATAATGGAATATTTCCATGTTCATAGGCATACGCTAACGGATTCACGCCATTATAGCTAACCGTGGGATCAAATAGGTTACTATTTTGGGATCGTTGAAATAATGACTTTAAACCAGCAATCAGCTTAGTGCTCCAACGGGTTTCACCTGGTTTGGAAGATGTACTTATCATTTTCTGATAGATTTCAAATCCATTTTCAAGTTCTGCCAGTAAATGCCAAAGGGTTTTCCCTTGATAACGCAAAAGTGGCTCAGCCATTTTTTTACGGGGATTTTGTGCTTGTTCTTGTAACCAAAATAGCAAATGTGCACTTGACCCCTTTAACATCAATTGATCGACATGATCTTCAAAGGTGCAATCTAATGGTAGCTGCACCAATAAACGAAAAGAGGGCGTAGCTTGTTCGCGCAATTTTCGCCAAGAATGACGATCGTGCATTAGCTTAAGTAATGCCAATTCTTCTCTTAAACCCTCTAGCCTGCGACGATGCAACTGTACCTGAACTGACGCATCATTTGTTGAAAAGTACTCATGTAAGCTTTTAATATATTCATCTGTATGATGCGCACATTGTTGTTGTAAATGAACAACTCTCATAGCAATATCTTTTCTAAAAATCTTGTCCCAAAAATCCTTAGGCTTAATTGCGCCATTTCGTAATTGTCGATAATGCTTTTCAAAGTGGCCTTTGGCTTCTTTTAGCGCTTGCTCTTGCACACATTGATCTCGTGTCAAGGTATCGACAAGCTGTAAGTCCCAGTTAAAGATAGCTCGCACATAAAATGCATTGATGACTTGTGCTTTTACTGCATCATTACCACAAACTTGTATCAAAGCATCTGTCATTTTGAAATCGTCACTCTGATAGGTCGCTGAAAATTTCCCATGCCATGCTTGTTTTAATCCCTTGTATTCATCATTAACCCTATCCACTGCTTGGTTAATCGATTGGCGGGTCTTTATAGCCGCAATCCCTATGCTAACACCGGCAGCAACGCCAAGGGGCCCAGCTCCTATCGCTAAAGCACCAGCAGCCACACTGAAAGCACCTAACTGCATATCACTTTGAGAAGGCAAACAGCGATCGAAAGCGCCAGTTACTAACTTTAATAGTGAAAATCCTCGGTACAATATGCTTTTTTCTACGTTCTTTTTATCTAATACCGAATCTAACTTATAAAGAGCTATAATTTCTTTTAAATTGTCATTCACTGGGAATCGCAAAACGCTTTGATAGAACGCAACCATAGCTTGTTCAATTTGATATTGGGTTTGTGCAAACAGTTCTTCCGCCACCATCATCTTTTGTTTCTGGCTCGCTATGCGCTGCTGAATGATTTCTAAATTTGCCTGACTGCGCTGCTTTCTTTGTTCTTGCTCAATGAGTCCTTGTAAGGTTAGATGATCCACTTTGATTTCATTCATGATTTTTTCAAGCGAGCGCATTTTATTAAAATGCTCTTTGGCAAATTGACCTGTGAGTCGCTTCATTTGTCTTGCATCAAATTTTAATTTTTCAGAAGTGTTCTCTTCTATAAATTGACAGAATGCCAACATGTTTTGCTGAATTGCGTTTTTCAGATTATTAGCGCCCGATTCTGAATCGATAATAATACAACGTGCTTTTCCTAAAAATCTGATCTTTTCAATTTCGATGGTATGCGTGTCGATTTGCGTTTGCTCAAGTAATTCAGGCATGTTTTCTTGCTCTGCAATTTGCCGAGTTAAATCAACGGAAAGTGCTTCTAAATGCAGCAGTGCATAGGTTCCTTTAATGGCATTTTGCTCGGAAGGTAATAGCTTGACCCCTGTTTTGTTTATATAATCTTGAAATTTAATGTAAAAAGAATCATTGCGGCATACCTCGTCAAAGTGCAAAATAGCATAAGATCGAGTGAATTCTTTTAGTTTTTGTATTTGTTCATTTAATATTTTAAACACATCGATGGAGTCTTGCTGTGAATCACTTTCAATACATTGCATCAAGATCTCAGCATTGAGCGTAATAACGTCTTTGAGCGCATTGAGCTCTGCGTTAGAGGGGAGCCTATTTAACAAAGGTATCGTTGCAAAGATATGTTGAATAAAGCGACTAGAATCATTGTCATAATCTAATGGATTAATGTACAAAGAAAACCAATCGTTCACATAATCGATATATTTCATGATCTTTACTACCTCGTTCTTTAATGGTCTCCTTTTTTCACTTTTCCTATATTATTTTTTGGTTATGGCTTATGCTGCAAATTGTACGCATAACAATAAATGTTGTGCAAAGCTTTAAGCCATTAAATGACTAAAAGCCTGACATTATCAGACAAACGGATAGAAACAGATATTAGTTAATTAGCTAACGCAGGTGGTTATGCTTTCAACCAGTCATGGGGTTGCAAGTACTTTTCGTAAAGGATCGCTTCTTTCGATGTGGGCTCTGGTTGCCATTGATATGCAAAGGAGACGTTTGGCGGTAACGACATTAAAATTGATTCTGTACGCCCACCTGATTGTAAACCGAATAAAGTCCCTCGATCGTAGACTAAATTAAATTCAACATAACGCCCTCTGCGATAGCGCTGAAAGGACTGCTCATTGGCGGTAAAAGGCATTTGATACCGCTTCGCCAAGATGGGACCATAAGCTTGCCAAAAATGATCTCCCACCGATTGCAGATAGGCAAAACATTTTGCAAAATCCCAACCCCACGTTTGGCTGTTAAGATCATCAAAAAATAAACCACCAACACCGCGGGTTTCTTGTCGGTGCGGTAAATAAAAATATTTATCTGCCCAATCTTTGTAGTTTTGATAAATATCCTTGCCAAAATCATCACAGGCTTTTCTCGCCGTTTGATGCCAAGACACAACATCTTCGTGAAAGGGATAATAAGGTGTTAAATCAAAACCACCACCAAACCACCAAATAGGATCGCTATTTTCTTTAAAAGCGATGAAAAAACGCACATTCATATGACAAGTGGGAACATAAGGGTTTTTGGGATGTATAACCGAAGAGACGCCCATTGCCTCAAACTGACGTCCCGCTAATTCAGGTCGATGATTAGTCGCAGAAGGGGGTAAGTTCTCCCCCATCACATGCGAAAAATTGACGCCTGCACTATCAAAAACATCGCCATGCTGTAAAACACGTGTGACACCACCACCACCTGCTTGGCGCTGCCATTCATCTTGATGTATCAACACCTTAGGTTCATAGGCTTGTATCGCGTTACACAGTGTATTCTGCAATGACAATAAATAGCGCTTAACATCTGTTTGCATTACTGGCTCATTTGTTCTTGTAGGGCTTCATTCTTTTTCATAATTTTATTTGCGTTATCTTGGCGTAACTGCAATAAACGTTTCGCAATGTGGGGATCTTGTAACCCAAGAATTTGCCCACTCAAAATGCCGGCATTTTGCGCGCCCGCTTTGCCAATTGCTACGCATGCAACAGGGATGCCACCTGGCATTTGTACCGTTGCCAACAGAGCATCCATTCCTTGTAAACTACCACCATCCATTGGTACGCCAATCACTGGTTTGACCGTGTGTGCAGCAACGAAGCCTGCTAAATGTGCGGCAAGACCTGCGGCACAAACAAAAACCGCACAGCCACGTTTGTCTGCATCTAACACGTAGGCTTGCGTTTCACTCGGTGTACGATGCGCCGAAGAAACACGAATTTCAAAGGCAATTTCGAGGGATTTCAATACATCAACTGTGCTTTGCATAACAGGCAAATCACTATCGGACCCCATTAAAATGGCCACAAAAGGCTTATTCATGATATTTCAACTCTCAGTTATGTTTCGTCGTAAGGCTCAGCGAACTTACAACTCTGCTGTGGGCAAACCCTTTCCGTGCCATTTTTCTTAGTGGTTTTTACCGCTGTAATTGGCCATGCACAGGTAGGGCAAGGTTCATTAAGCGGCTGATACCATAAGGCGTATTTACAATCCGGATAACGCGAGCACGAAAAGAATATTTTTCCTTGGCGGGATTTGCGTTTTAAAATACTCCCCTCTTTACAGGAAGGGCACTGAACATTGGTATCTTCTGGTTTCTCTAATGGCTCAATAAATTTACATTCAGGATAACTACTGCAGCCAATAAATTTACCGTATTTACCTTTTTTGATCTGCAAAGGCGAATTACAGGTTGGACATAAGCGTCCTTCAACGATTTCGGGTTTGGCTTCTTCGCTGCTACCATCTTCTAGGCTGCGAGTATAATCACATTCTGGGTAACTGGTGCAGCCGATGAAGCGTCCTCTTCTGCCTAAACGAATCGATAAAGCACCACTACATTGTGGACATTTTTCATCAATGGGCTCTTGTGTGACATCTTTACGTTGAACGTTTTCTTGGGTCTCTTTCACCAAGTTGATAAAGGGCTGCCAGAATTCATGCAGTACTGGGCGCCATTCTTTTTCACCGCGGGAGACTTCATCAAGCTCATCTTCAAGCTGCGCTGTAAAACCATAATCGACATATTGCTGAAAATAAGTGGTTAAAAAGCGATTGACCACGCGGCCCACATCGGTTGGATGGAAGCGCTTATTTTCTAAATTAGCATATTCACGTTGTTGCAGTGTGCTGATAATGGTTGCATACGTCGAAGGACGACCGATGCCATATTCTTCCATGGTTTTAACTAATGTTGCTTCAGAATAACGAGGCGGTGGCTCAGTGAAATGTTGTTCACCCCGAATGTCGATGATCGGTAATACATCGCCCTCTTTAAGCGGCGGAAGCATTTTGCCTCCATCCTCTTTTTTAGCATCGTCGATGCCTTCTTCATACACTTGCAAGAAACCTGGGATTGCGATGATAGATCCGTTGGCTCTAAATAAGTGGCCTTCCCCGGAACTCAAATCGACAGCAACGGTATCAATGGTTGCTGGGATCATTTGGCAAGCAATGGTTCGCTTCCATATGAGGTTATAGAGTTTGTACTGATCTGCACTTAATGCATGCTTAATATCATCAGGGTGCAAGCTCGCCGATGTAGGACGTATCGCTTCATGTGCTTCTTGTGCATTTTTAGCTTTGGTTTTATAAACGTGTGCAGTATCTGGCAATGTATCTTTACCGAATCGCGCTTCAATGGTTTCGCGAATTTCTTCAACTGCCACGCTGGCTAAGTTGACCGAGTCGGTTCTCATGTAGGTGATAAGACCTTGAGCGCCTTCACCAATATCGATACCTTCATAGAGTTGCTGTGCAATGCGCATGGTTCGGGCTGCACCAAAACCTAATTTACGAGATGCTTCCTGTTGTAAGGTAGATGTCGTAAAGGGCGCTGAAGGATTACGTTTGCGTTTCTTTTTCTCAATATTTTTAACAACCAACTTGCCTTTGCCTGCTTTCTTCAGGTCAGCAATAATACTGTTGGCTTGTTCACCCTCAGTGACAGAAAACTGCTTGAGCTTTTCACTGGCGTATTCAACTAATTTTGCGGTAAAGGGTTGTGAATCTTTAGTAACATCCGCCTCAATCGTCCAATACTCACGCGCTATAAATTTCTCGATTTCTAATTCACGCTCAACAATCATGCGCAGTGCCGGGCTTTGTACGCGCCCTGCAGATAATCCTGGACGAACTTTACGCCATAATAGTGGCGACAAATTGAAGCCCACCAAATAATCTAATGCGCGACGTGCTTGCTGTGCATTAACCAGATCCATCGATAATTCACGAGCATGATCAATCGCTTCAATAATCGCGGATTTCGTAATTTCATGGAAAACCACACGATGTACGGGCTTATCTTTTAATAAGCCTTTCTCTTTCATGAGTTCGCAAAGATGAAAGGCAATCGCCTCGCCTTCGCGGTCAGGGTCAGTTGCGAGCAATAATTCATCGACTTTCTTTAAAGCATCTGCAATCGCTTTGACCTGATTCGCATTTTTTTCAATCACCACATACTTCATGGCAAAATCATTTGCTGGGTCTACTGCACCTTCTTTAGGCAATAGATCGCGGACATGGCCATACGATGCCAAGACCTGGTAGCCTTTTCCCAAATACTTTTTAATAGTTTTGGCTTTGGCAGGTGACTCGACCACGACCAAACGATTTACCATGTTAAAACTAACCTTATTCTATAAAGTCTGACCAAGGCCTAGTGAATGACACTATCAGCCAATTCGTCGTTCATTAATTCTTCTATCCATGGCAGCATTTCATCTTGCGGCGCTTTATTCAGCATCACAAGGCCGATGATGCGCTTAAATTGCTGCAAACTTAAGCTATCGGCTTCTATCGCCATCGCTCGATCGATAATAATTTCTCGGACGCCGGCATCGAGCAACCCCATGGCTTCGAGATTATGTAAATAGCCACGACAAGCCATATCCAATTTCGCCTGCTCAACCTGTGCATAGACCCGGATTGAATTACCTGGTTTCTGAATTAAGGTTGCTGCCAGCCGCTCTATCTCAGCTAACTCTCCTAGCCAGTCAAAAGCAAGACTTATTTCTTTGGCATCAAAGCCCGCTTCTTCCAACTCGCAGGTTAAGGACTTCTCATCGAGCAAGGTGTCTTCACTAACACTAAGGTAGTTATCAAATAAAAACATCAACACTTCTATGACATTTGCTTTCATGGTTAGTCTCCCGTTGCAACTCGGACATAACCGCCGGGTACCGCTACGACGATCCCCCGGAGCTCTAATTCTAATAGCATCGAGGAAACCTCTTGCGCGGTCAATCCTGATTTCACAACAATGCTATCAATTGGGGTACAGACTTCATCTATATGGTGATAAAGCGCCCCCTTTTCAATTTTAATCTCAGTTGTCTGCCTTTTTTTGGAGGGGACTACTTTCTGGCATACGGCCAGTTCTTCCAAGATATGCTCGACGCTCTCAACACATTTTGCTCCCTGACGGATCAAGTGATTACACCCCTTAGACATTGGGTTATGAATTGAGCCTGGCAAGGAAAAAATCTCCTTCCCTTGTTCTAAAGCATAGTTCGCGGTTATCAAAGAACCACTCTTTAAGGTGGACTCTACAACCAACACGCCTAACGAAAGGCCGCTAATGATACGATTGCGGCGTGGAAAATGTGCAGGCTTAGGCGCTGTACCGATTGGAAACTCTGATACTAATGCACCTTGTTCAGTAATATTGGCTGCCAACGATTGGTGAGAGCGTGGATAAATGTGATCTAAACCACTTCCTAATACAGCAATGGTCACGCCCCCAGCTGCCAGCGCCCCTTCATGACTTGCAGCATCAATCCCTAGAGCAAGGCCACTCGTTATGACTAAGCCCTGTTCTGCAAGCGCATAAGAAAACTGGCTTGCATTCTCTTTGCCTTGCTTGGATGCATTACGGCTACCGACCATGGCGATTTGCGGCTTCTGCAATACCTCTGGCACGCCCTGAACAAATAAGATCTGCGGCGCAGAATGAATTTCTTTGAGTAGGCATGGATAGTCAGGATGAGCCCACGTCAAAATATGGCAATTTGCCGTTTGCCAGCGAAGATCTTTTTCAACACCTTGCCAATCTAATATAGGACGATCGATGCCATGTGTTTGGCACCAATGAATCAGTTCGCTTGTCGGTTGCTCACCAGAAAAGTAATTCGACAAACTTTTTTCTTGTTGCCACAAAGCTGCAAAACGCCGTGGGCCAAGGCCTGGCATACGATTAAGCACGAGCCAGTAAGGAAGCTCTTTTGGGCTTTGCTCTATCACTGCTAAACAAACCAACTACACGCCAAGAAGCGCTTTCAAGGGCGCTAGTTTATGACCTGGCGACGTCAT
This sequence comes from Uncultured Candidatus Berkiella sp., assembly GCA_964502705.1. Lineage (GTDB taxonomy): Bacteria > Pseudomonadota > Gammaproteobacteria > Berkiellales > Berkiellaceae > Berkiella. The sequence goes on from CAZCXZ010000036.1 coordinate 13,679, forward strand.
CAAGCAAATAAATTGGTCTGGTGGCCTTCATAACGAGAGCGTAACTCACTTTATCGAACACTCTAAACACGACACAGGTTCCTACATCCAGAGGCGGAAAGCATAACTTACGATCATTTTCATAGGTTAAGCGGGGTGGTAAATCTTTTTGGGTCTGATATATGGACAACACATCACCCACTTCACGCTCTAAATCTTCTCCACCGGTGAGCACGATCACTTGATACTGACCAATCTGAGAAATGCCCCCAAATACCGACACAATCTGCCCTAGCCCCTTGTTAACCGGTAGTTTAGGCATGAAATAAGGATCGACTTGTTCATAGAGCGTTTCAATAATGCGATCACCAATTTTCACTTCTTCATAACTTTCTCTTAAAATCATGCTAGATGGCTCACCTAGTTTTTCAATCTCGGCTTTACCAACGACGATGCCTTCTATGCCAATCAATTTTTCCTTACAACATGGCTCGAGATAATCTTTTCCGGGGCGCACGACGGTAAAAATTTTATTATCATCGGATGGGCATAAGTTGCTGACATAAACCCGGTCTCTTTCGCCTACCACGAGGTGATCTTCGTCTAATGCGACAATTTTCGGACATTTTCCGGCTTCGCAGGCCGTTATCACGCGAGAGTGGTTAAAAAACGGACCAATAACACTTAAAGCAATGGTTGGAATGGGCTTGTCGACGGGTAACACTTTGACTCGGGGATGCAGTTTAATCACACCAGTTCTGGGATCGCGGGAACCTGTTGCGTGCCGGTTATAATAACCACGCTGCATACGAAGACATGGCTCACCATTTTCATAGACTAAACTGATAATATCACCAGGAAAAATGCGATCGGGGTCCTTAATCTCGGGATTAGAACGCCAAAGTTGCTGCCATCTTCCGGGATCATTCAAGAATTTGCAGGCAATGTCCCACAATGTGTCGCCATCTTGCACGATGTAGGTTTGTGGAGAATTCTCATTAACCCATGGGTGGCGAGGCTCTTTGGCAAAGGCAACGGCCATCATGACTGTCAAAATCATGGCCATGACCACTTTTAGTGGAACGGCATACCTTGTCATCCGCAAACTCCTTCGCTACCTTTATCGGTCCCTGTACTTACAATAGCTAAATTTATCACCGAAATAAAATTGGCTACAAAGCTAACATCGATATTAAAAAACTTGTATACTCAGCAAGCGCTGAACATTGAGCAGTAAGGCTACTTATGACGACGTTGAAAGTTTATCATTATCCACACAAAGTGTTGCGAGAAGTCACGCCGCTTATTACCCAATTTGATGACCAGCTGGTTGCCACCACTAAAGAAATGATTGCCACGATGTATGCCGGAGATGGCTGTGGTCTTGCAGCACCTCAGGTGGGGTTAACCTTACGCTTATTTGTGATGGATGTTTCAAAAGAAGCCAACGAACCCCAGTGCTTTATCAATCCGGAAATTTTAGCAAGCGAAGGCCAAATTGCGCGTGAAGAAGGTTGTCTTTCGTTGCCTGGCGTTTATGCCAAAATCATGCGTGCCGCAAAAATTACCGTGCGCTATCAAGATGAGTATGGCCAATCACACACGGTGACAACGGATGGGTTAGCCGCACATTGTATTCAACACGAGCTCGATCATCTCGATGGGATCTTAAATATTGACCGGCTCTCAAAATTAAAAAGAGCGCTTCTCCTTAAAAAATTAGAGAAATTGCAAAAAGCTACTTTATGAAAATTATTTTCGCTGGAACACCTGAATTTGCCAAAATACAACTAGAGGCTTTGTTATCACTCTCTCATGAGATTGTTGCGGTTTATACGCAACCAGACAAGCCGGCAGGTCGCGGACAACATCTGCAGATGAGTCCGGTAAAAACCTTAGCACTGGCACAAGGTTTACCTGTAGAGCAACCCACCTCTTTAAAAACTGAAGAGGCTTTGGCAACACTCGCCAAATATCAGCCTGATGTGATGATTGTAGCGGCTTATGGTTTGATTTTACCTGAGGCTGTGTTAAAGCTGCCTCGTTATGGTTGTATTAATGTTCATGCATCGAAATTGCCGCGCTGGCGCGGTGCCTCACCCATTCAACAAGCCATTTTAGCGGGTGATAAAGAAACCGGTATTACGCTAATGCGCATGGACAAAGGGCTAGATACCGGCAATATTCTCGCAACCGGCGATATTGACATTCTTGACACAGACACGTCTGAAACGCTGCATGATAAATTAGCGATCCAAGGCGGTAAGATGTTGTTTCACATTTTAGATGAAATTGTCGATTTACCTGGCGAACAGCAGCCTGAAGATGGTGTAACATACGCTCCCAAAATCAGCAAAAATGCAGGCAATATTCAGTGGGAACAATCCGCCAAAGTGATTGATAGACAGATTCGTGCTTACACACCATGGCCAATTGCACAAACCCTTATCGAGGGTCAAGTACTGCGTATACTCGATGCAAAACCGCTAACGCATTCCCATTCTGAAGCCGCAGGCACCATTCTTTCACAGACAGCCCAAGGCATTGAAGTTGCCACAGGTGAAGGAACGCTTCTTATCACGCGTGCACAAATGTCTGGCAAAAAAGCGCTTCCCATGTCTGACATATTAAAAGGCCATGCTGTATTATTTTCCCCCTCAAAGAAATTAGGCTAATTCATGAATCAAGATGTTAATTGTCGCTTTATGGCCTTCCATATTTTATTGGAAATTGTGCAGGGCGGTCGCTCTTTCCATCCACAACTGGTAGCACAACGTTATCCACGGGTCGATAGTCGCAATCAGTCTTTTACCGTGCATTTATGCTTTGGGGTATTACGATTTTATTTTGTATTACAAAAAGCATTAACCACGCTGTTACACAAACCACTCAAAAACAAAGATAAAGATTTAGAGCTATTAATGATGGTGGGGTTATATCAATTATTTTATACCGACACCCCACAGCACGCGGCCATTAATGAAACCGTTGATGCGGCTCATCGTATTGCGCCTTATGCAAAAGGGCTTGTGAATGCGATATTACGCAATGCTTTACGTCAATTTGATGACATCAAAGACATCTTAACCCATGGCAATTCGCAACCTGCTTGGTTAACGGCACGCTGGAAAAAAGATTGGCCGAACGATTGGCAGGCACTCATGGCAGCTAACCAAGCGCATCCACCTTTTGTCTTGCGCGTGAATACACAAAAAATAAGTCGTGATGACTATCTTGGTGCACTCCAAAAAGCCAACATTGAAGCAACACCCTTAGCACAAACCTTATCCGGTGTTGTTATCAGTGAAGATGTCGCAATACAAAATCTACCTGGCTTTGATGAAGGTTGGGCAAGCGTACAAGATGGTAGCGCGCAACTTGCTGCCGAGCTATTGCAACTAACAAAGGCACAACGCGTACTCGATGCCTGCGCAGCACCGGGTGGCAAAACAGCACACATGTTAGAGCTGGAGCCACAGCTTAAAGAAGTGGTTGCCATTGAAAAGGACGAGAAGCGCGTTTCTCTACTGCAAAGCACTTTAGAGCGTTTACAGCTGTCTGCGAAGGTGGTTTGTGCGGATGCCAGTGATACTGCGTCATGGTGGGATAATCAACTTTTTGATCGTATTTTGTTAGATGCACCTTGCTCAGCAACCGGCGTTATTCGTCGCCATCCAGATATTAAACTTCATCGCCAAGAAAAAGATCTCAAGCAGCTAACAAAGATCCAAAGCGAGCTCTTATTACAATTGTGGCCATTACTCAAACCCGGTGGCATACTGTTATATGCAACCTGCTCTACGTTGGCCGTAGAAAATGTGCAACAAATAACCCATTTTCTAGCGACGCATTCCGATGCAGAAGAATTACCCATCGATGCCACATGGGGCATTGCACAAACGGTGGGGCGACAAATTTTACCTGGGCAAGACGGCATGGACGGCTTTTACTACGCAAGACTGACCAAGCGCAGCTAGTTTTATTTGAGAACGGCCAGAAATTCAGGTGCGAAGACTTTAGTCACAGCAGATGATTTTCTGGCTAGGCGGCAAGTTCTCGAGCAAAGGAGTGTATGCAAATACATGACTGCAGCGAGATGAACGTAGCCAACAACGCCAGAAATTCAGGTGCGAAGACTACATGAAAATTATTATATTAGGTGCAGGCCAAGTTGGCGGCACATTAGCAGAACACTTAAGCATCGAAAATGACGTTACCGTCGTAGATACTAATCCCGATCGTCTAAATGATTTACAAGAGCGCTTAGATATCCGCACTGTGTGCGGACCTGCTTCATACCCCAATATTTTGCTGAATGCAGGCGCAGAAGATGCCGATCTATTGATAGCTGTCACCAATTCTGACGAAGCGAATATGATTGCTTGCCAAGTGGCTTATAATTTGTTCAGAACCCCAACAAAAATTGCACGTGTACGCGCAACACAATATGTTGCCTATGAAGAGCTCTTCGGCAACGATGCACTCGCGGTTGATATGTTAATCAGCCCTGAGCATTTAGTGATGCAGCATATTAAGCGTCTGATTGAACACCCCGATGCATTACAGGTTGTGAACTTTGCGCAAGGCCGTGTGCAAATGGCTGCTGTGCGTGCATTCTATGGTGGCACGCTGGTTGGCCATGCGTTAGGCGATATGAAAAAACATATGCCACAAATTGACACCAAGGTCGTGGCTATTTTTCGCCGTAACAAAGCCATTATTCCCACCGACGACACCATTATCGAACCGGATGATGAGGTGTTCTTTTTAGCAACGCCTGCCCACATTGATGCAGTCATGAGCGAACTCAGGCAGCTTGATCAGCCTTACAAACGCGTTATCATTGCTGGCGGTGGCAATATTGGCGCAAAACTGGCCGAAGCCCTTGAGCACCAATTTAATGTCAAAATTATCGAAAAATCACCTGCACGCGCGCAACGTTTAGCAACCGATTTGAATAAAGCGGTTGTATTATTAGGCGACGCAGCTGATCGCGAGCTATTACTCGATGAAAATATCCAAGAAACGGATGTCTTTTGCGCGGTCACTAATCAGGATGAAGCAAATATTATGTCTGCCATACTTGCAAAACGATTGGGGGCACATAAAGTAATGGCGCTGATTAATCGTTCTGCTTACGTCGATGTAATTGAGGGTGGTGATATTGATATTGCCGTTTCCCCACAGCAAGCCACCATCGGTAGCCTATTAACACACGTGCGCCGAGGGGACGTGGTCAATGTGCATTCATTGCGCAGAGGCGCAGCCGAAGCCATCGAAGCCATAGCACACGGTGACAGCAGTACTTCGCAGGTTATTGGGCGAAAAATTCGCGATATTCGCCTACCAGCAGGTACCACCATCGGTGCGATAGTGAGAGCCGATATGGTTATCATTGCAAATGATGATTGTGAAATTGCTTCTGAAGACCACGTGATTTTATTCGTCATCGACAAAAGTCGCATTTCAGAAGTTGAACGTTTGTTCCAGGTTGGGATCACTTTTTTATAGCATGAGGCGATATAACACGCGATGGAGTTAGCGAACTTTAGAATTTTAGGTCTGCTGCTCATGATGCTGAGCCTTACCTTTGTTCCGCCTTTGTTTGTGGAACTTTTATATCAAGATGGTTATGCGCTCACCTTCCATTTATCATTTGCCGTAACCTTTGGTATTGGCTTTTTATTATGGTTTCCCTTTCGCACAAGACAGCATGCACTTCGCACGCACGATGGTTTTTTGATTGTATTAATTTTTTGGTTAACCGCCAGTCTAATTGGCGCGTTGCCCCTGTATTGGAATATTGAACCCAATCTCTCCTTTACGGATGCATTTTTTGAATCGGTGTCAGGGATCACAACCACTGGCTCAACCATTTTTCACCACCTAGATGATTTGCCGCATTCCGTGTTGTATTACCGTCAGCAAATGCAATTTTTAGGTGGGATCAGTATTGTCGTTTTAGCGGTTGCGATTTTGCCTGCCTTAGGCATCGGCGGCATGCAGCTGTTTCGCACCGAAATTACGGGGCCCGTAAAAGATGACAAATTAACACCACGTATTACGCAAACCGCTAAAGCCATTTGGTTACTCTATGTGTTTATGACGTTATTATGTGCCCTAGCGTATTGGCTGGCTGGCATGCCTTGCTTTGATGCGATAGTACACAGCTTCAGCACGGTTTCAACCGGTGGCTTTTCAACACACGATAAAAGTTTGGCTTTTTATGATAGTGTCGCGATCGAAAGTGTCGCGATGGTCTTTATGCTTCTTGGGGCAATTAGCTTTAATTTACATTTTCTGATTTTGCGAAACAAAAAAATCAGCATTTATTTTAATGATCCTGAGTTTAAGTTGTTTGCAAAAATCGTGTTTGGTGCCGCTGTCGTTGTCTGGGCCTCGCTCGTGATTGCCGCACAAAATAATAAATCGCCCTACCTGCTTTTTGATGCCTTGTTCCAGGTGATTTCGCTATCGACCACTACCGGATTTTTATCAACGGACTTTTCATTATGGCCGTTGTTTATTGGTGTCTTACTACTTTTTTGTGGTGTTATCGGCGGTTGTGCCGGCTCAACCAGCGGTGGCGTAAAGGTGGTGCGGGTACTCTTGTTACAAAAACAAGGATCTCGAGAAATTAAACGCTTAATACATCCTCACGGACAATATGTGATTAAGCTGGGCGAAAAAGCGATCACCCCTCGGATTATTGAGGCAATATGGGGCTTTTTTGCCATTTACTTTGTTATTTTCATTATTCTATTGCTGTTGCTACTCATCGTTGAACAAGACTTCTTTACGGCCTACACCGCATTATTGGCAACCATTTCCAATTCTGGGCCTGGTTTAGGTGCGGTGGCTAGTGACTTCTCCAGCATGGGACCTCATGCAAAATGGGTTCTCAGTTTTGCGATGTTGGCAGGTCGGCTCGAGATTTTCACGATTTTGGTCTTATTATCCCCGACTTTCTGGCGTCGTTAATTTGTTATTCAATCAACAAATTGCTTGATCTGCATACCACTTAAGATTGCCCACAGTGTATACTAGTGGGCATTTCCTGTTTGACAAGCAAAGGCCACTTTGAATGCTAGAAAATCAAAAACCTTATACGTTTGCCGAAATTATTCAAACCTTGCACCAATTTTGGGCATCGCACGGTTGCGTGATTTTACAACCATTAGATATGGAAGTGGGCGCAGGCACATTTCACCCTGGCACCTTTTTGCGCGCCATCGGTCCTGAGCCATGGTTTGCAGCCCATGTGCAGCCCAGCCGTCGCCCAACTGATGGTCGATATGGCGACAATCCCAATCGGACACAAATGTTCCATCAATATCAGGTGGTGCTTAAACCTTCGCCATTAGAAATTCAATCTCTATGCGTACAATCGTTACAAGCGATTGGTATTGATCCAGAAAAAAATGATATTCGGTTTGTAGAAGATAACTGGGAGTCACCAACACTGGGTGCCTGGGGTTTAGGTTGGGAAGTCTGGTTAAATGGGATGGAAAGCATCCAGTTTACCTATTTTCAACAAGTCGGTGGCTTAGAGTGTAAACCCGTGATGGGCGAATTAGCCTATGGCATAGAACGCCTTGCGATGCACATTCAAAATAAAAAGAGCATGTTTGATTTGTTGTGGGCCAAAACGCCGCAAGGTGACGTCACCTATGGAGACGTGTTTCATCAAAATGAAGTTGAAAAATCAACCTACAATTTTGAGCTTGCCAACACCGACATGTTATTTGCACACTTCGATGATTACGAGCGTGAATGCCAAAAACTGATCGAAGCAAATTTACCATTGCCGGCTTATGAAATGGTACTAAAAGCATCACATACTTTTAACCAGCTTGATGCGCGAAGCGCCATTGCTGTCACTGAGAGACAACGCTATATCTTACGCGTACGAACACTTGCGCGAGATGTCGCGATGGCTTATTACGCAGCCAGAGAAAAGCTTGGTTTTCCATTAGCAAAACAAAAACAAGAGAGCTCCTATGCCTAACTCGCAATTAGCAACACTTTTAGTCGAAATTGGCACTGAAGAATTACCGCCACACCATTTAAACAAACTGTCTAGTGCATTTTCGCAAGTGCTAGGTAATTTATTAAATGATGTTGGTATCACGGGCAGCAAAATTGAGCATTTTGTAACACCACGGCGGATCGCGGCTCGTATTAGCGATATCCCTGCGACACAACCACAGCGTGTTGTGCAAAAACGTGGCCCTGCTCTCAGTAGCGCTTATGATGCCAAAGGAGCGCCCACCAAAGCTGCTCTGGGGTTTGCAAAAAGCTGCAATGTTGAAATCGAGCAATTAAAAACACTTGAGACTCCTCAAGGTTCTTGGCTCATCTTCGAACAAGAAGAAGGCGGCATCGCCTTAGCAGATATTTTACCTGCCATGATAGAGAAGGCGATTAATGAAATTCCTGCTAAAAAGCGCATGCGCTGGGGTGATGGTGCAACGGAATTTTTGCGCCCTATTCATTGGATAACCATCGTTCATGGCAAAAACGCAGTTCCCATCAAGGTTTTTGGCATGACTGCCACGCAACATAGCTATGGCCATCGTGTTCATTCGCCTCAAGCCTTATTAATCACCGATGCCAATGATTATTTAACATTAATGCGCCAAGCAAAAGTCATTGCTGATCCTGAAGAACGCAAAGATCTGATTCAAAATGCTATTGCACTCATTGGAAAAGAACAAGGTGGCAGTACGGTCATTCCGCCTGATTTGCTTGATGAGGTCAGCGGTTTAGTCGAATGGCCTGTGCCTTTAGCTGCGCAATTTGACAAAGCGTTTCTTGAAGTACCACAAGAAGCTTTGATTTCTTCAATGCAAAATCACCAAAAATGTTTTGCGATTAAAAATCCTCAAGGAAAATTGCTAAATACCTTTGTGCTAGTTAGTAACACAGAGGCAAATCCTTCCGAGAATATTATTCGTGGTAATGAACGCGTCATGCATGCCCGCCTTGCTGATGCCAAATTTTTCTACGATCAAGATCGAAAAAACCCTTTAAGCATGCGCTTAGAAGGTTTGAAGAATATGATTTTCCAGAAAAAACTTGGAACTTTATACGATAAATCTCAACGTATTGCTAAATTAGCGGGCGGGATTGCCAAACAAATGAATGCCTCGCATCGCGATTGCGAACGCGCTGGTAAAATATGCAAAGCCGATTTGTTAACCGAAATGGTTTTTGAATTCCCTGAATTACAGGGCATTATGGGGAATTATTATGCCCGTCATGATGGTGAACCTCATGATGTGTGTGTTGCCATTCAAGAAAGCTATCTGCCGCGATTTGCAAAAGATGTTTTGCCTGAAACACCCACTGGCATTTGTGTTGCATTAGCTGATCGCTTAGATACGTTAATCGGTATTTTTGGCATTGGCCAATTACCTAGCGGTGACAAAGATCCCTTTGGGCTTCGCAGACAAGCGCTTGCCATCTTACGTATTTTAATCGAGAAAAAACTGAATCTTGACTTGGAAGATTTATGTGAAATGGCTCGTCATGGCTACGGCAGTTTGATCGACGAAGAAGTGGTGCAACAAGTTCTTCATTTTTGCTTTGAACGATTTAAAGCATGGTACCAAGAACAAGGCATTAGCCTGCAAACAATTGAAGCCGTTCTTGCCAACCGAATCACGGTACCCTACGATTGTAGTCAACGCATTTTAGCGGTTAACCATTTTCAAACATTACCCGCAGCTATGCATTTAGCTGCAGCGAACAAGCGCGTTCGAAATATTCTGCAAAAATCAGGGCTTTCGTTAAATTTAAAACAATTACCCGCGATCGATCCTGCGCTATTTACGGAAACGGCTGAAAAAAATCTAAACACGGCTATCGAAACTTTAAAGCGTCAAACAGAACCGTTGATTCTTGAAGGCAAATATCAAGAAGCGTTAAGTGAATTAGCAAGTCTACAACAAGTGGTTGATAACTTTTTTGATGAAGTGATGGTCATGTGTGATGATGAAAAGTTACGTACTAACCGTATTCGGTTGTTAAGTCACTTGTCCGCGCTGTTTATGCAAATTGCTGACATTTCGAAATTGGCATTATGAAGTTAGTCATTCTTGATCGAGATGGTGTTGTTAATGAAGATTCGCCGGCTTATATTAAGTCGGTCGATGAATGGCACCCCATCAAGGGCAGCCTAGAAGCAATTGCGTTACTCAATCAACACGGATTTACCGTTGCGGTTGCCACCAATCAATCTGGGCTTGCGCGCGGTATGTATGATGAAACAATCTTGAATGCCATTCACGAAAAAATGCAAAATGCGGCCAAGGCTTTGGGCGGGAAAATCGATAGTATTTTCTACTGTCCACATGGCCCTGACAGCCATTGTGATTGTCGCAAACCGAAACCCGGGTTGTTACACCAAATTGCCGCTCATTATAATGTGGCGCTCACGAACGTGCCTTATATTGGTGACTCCTATCGAGATATAGAAGCCGGAATGAATGCCGGAGCAACACCCATCCTGGTTTTAACGGGCAATGGTCAGAAAACCTTACAAACCTATGCCAAGGATCTGCAAAAAATAGCGTATTATGACGACTTGTTCGCCTTTGCGCGTTCTTTGGAAGTTTAATGACTCTTTCAGATGTGTAACCTAATCCCTTTTATACGTTCTTTACTGTTTTTTAGCGGGCAAGTTTTAAGTGCGATTGTACTTGCGACCCTTGGGATCTTGCTGTTCGCTTTCCCCTATTCTGTGCGATATAAAGTTATTACTTCCTGGTCACACTTCATTATCTGGTGGGCAAAAATAACCTGTGGTATTCGCTATGATGTGCAAGGTTTAGATCATTTACCCAAACAAAATGCGATTGTGTTATGCAAACATCAATCTGCCTGGGAAACGCTGTTTTTACAAACTATCCTAGGCGAACAAACCTGGGTGCTTAAAAAGCAATTGTTACGCATCCCTTTCTTTGGCTGGGCGTTAAGTTTAATCGAGCCGATTGCCATCGATAGAGAGAAATCGAGTTCCGTAAAACAATTACTTGAACAAGGACGCCAACGTCTACAGCAAGGTCGCTGGGTGGTGATCTTTCCTGAAGGCTCACGCATTGCAGTAGGCAAAGTTGGACGCTATTCACGCAGTGGCGCCGTGTTAGCCAAAGAAACCGGCTATTCGATTGTACCGATTGCACATAATGCCGGTGTGTTATGGCCTAAAAAAGCCTTTGTGAAAAAGCCTGGCACGATTTCCGTCGTGATTGGGCCTGAAATACGAGCATCAGAATTAACAGTCGATGAGATCCATGAGAAGGCAAAAGAGTGGATTGAAGAGACGATGTTAGCTTTACCGCAATAATGTAGGGGACGACCTCCGTGTCGTCCCGGGCCAGCACAGAGGCTGGCCCCTACATCAAGACTTTCTACACATCTAAGTTTTCCACATGCAACGCATTCGCTTCAATAAATTCACGTCGGGGTTCTACTTGATCACCCATTAATGTCGTGAATATTTGATCAGCTGAAATAGCATCTTCAACACGTACTTGTAGTAAACGTCTGGTAGTCGGATCCATGGTGGTTGACCATAATTGATCCGCATTCATTTCACCCAATCCTTTATAACGCTGAATCTGCTGGCCCTTTTTGGCCTCGCTCATCAACCATTCTAAAGCGGTTTTGAAATCTTCTGTTACGAATTGCTTGTCGCCACGCATAACATAAGCACCCGGCTCCATGAGATTGAGGAACTCCATGCCCGCTTGCATTAGGAATTGGTATTCCGTGCCTTGGAAAAATTCAGGATAAAAACGGAATGTGCTTTCAACGCCATGCAATGAAACATGAACTGTTGGAATAAAGCCATGCAATTCATTTTCCTTCTGGATGCTGAATTGGTAGCTATGACCATTTTGCTTTTCCGCTTCTAAAACTTTTTCAAGTGCGCCAAGCCATGCTTTTAAGGCAGCTTCTTCTTTTACCGCATGCGCTTCAAGTTTAGGTGTGCGCATCATCGCTTGTAGCACCGCCGCAGGATAACGTTGTGATAAACGCGCAATCAATGATTGGGTTTTATTAAAACGAACTACGAGCTGTTCTAAAGCAACGCCTTGAATAGCGGGTGCCGCAGGGTTAACAAAAAAGCGCGTATCTTCCAGTGCAATTTGCGTTAAGTATTGTGTTAGCGCTTCATCGTCTTTGACATAACTTTCTTGTTTACCGCGTTTAACCCGATATAACGGTGGCTGCGCAATATAGATGTAACCTCTTTCGATTAATTCTGGCATTTGTCGATAGAAGAAGGTCAACAATAGGGTACGAATGTGTGAACCGTCGACGTCAGCGTCAGTCATGATAATAATATGATGATAACGCAGCTTGTCAGGGTTATAGTCTTCTCGACCAATACCACAACCTAAAGCGATAATTAATGTACCCACTTCTTGTGAAGACAACATTTTGTCGTAACGTGCTTTTTCAACGTTTAAGATCTTACCCTTGAGTGGCAAAATAGCCTGTCTACGGCGATCTCTACCTTGTTTAGCAGAACCACCCGCAGAATCACCCTCTACGAGGTAGAGTTCAGAAAATGCCGGATCGCGCTCTTGGCAATCGGCTAATTTACCCGGCAAGCCTGCAATATCGAGTGCGCCTTTACGACGGGTCATATCACGAGCTTTACGCGCTGCTTCGCGCGCTCTGGCCGCTTCAATCATTTTGTTTACAATGGCTTTGGCTTGTGGCGGATTTTCCATTAAGAACGCGTTGAAAGCGTCGCTTAAGGTTGATTCCACAACCGACTTCACTTCTGATGAAACCAATTTATCTTTGGTTTGTGATGAGAATTTTGGATCCGGCAATTTAACCGACAATACTGCCGTTAACCCTTCACGAGCGTCATCCCCGGTGGTGGCAACTTTATCTTTCTTTAAGATGCCTTCTTGCTCTAAATATTGGTTTAAGGTTCTGGTCATCGCGCTTCTAAAGCCCGACAAGTGTGTGCCCCCATCGCGTTGTGGAATATTATTGGTAAAACAGAAAATGTTTTCCGAATAGGTATCGTTCCACTGCAATGCTACTTCAACGGTCATGTTATCTTTTTCTTTCACGAACGAGAAAATAGTGGGATGAACCACTGTTTTATTTTTATTTAAATATTCAACGAAAGCTTTAATACCACCTTCGTAGCAAAACTCATCCACTTTGTCGGTGCGTTCATCTTTGAGCAGAATTTTAACGCCCGAATTTAAGAAGGATAATTCCCGTAAACGTCGCGCTAGAATGTCATAATGAAATTCAATGTTACTAAAGGTTTCAGCGCTCGGTTTAAACCATATTTCCGTACCTGTCGTATCGGTATCGCCAACCGCTTTAAGTGGCTCTATGGGCTCGCCATGCTGATAAGTCTGGGTATGCAATTTCCCATCTCGACGAATCGCTAAGCGCAGCTCCATGGAAAGCGCGTTAACAACCGATACGCCCACGCCATGCAAGCCACCTGATACTTTATAAGAGTTATCATCAAACTTACCGCCCGCGTGCAATACCGTCATGATAACTTCTGCAGCAGACTTGCCTTCTTCTGCATGGATATCAACAGGAATGCCTCGGCCATTGTCTTTGACGGAAATGGACTCGTCAGGATGGATCGTTACCTGAATCAAGCTGCAGTGCCCTGCCAAAGCCTCGTCGACAGAGTTATCCACCACCTCAAACACCATATGATGCAAGCCAGTGCCATCATCCGTGTCGCCAATATACATGCCGGGACGCTTTCTGACGGCGTCCAAACCTTTTAGAACTTTAATACTCGATGAATCATATGCCATCTCTGAAGTCATTCGTTACTCCATTAGCGACGAAGCGATAGTCTGTGTAAACTGTGTTTCACGTGAAACATCCCATTTTGTTATTAGAAGCCCCTTTTTGCTTATCGTGGCCTCTTAAAGGGATACCATGAAATGTGGTGCCATTTTACCATATTCAGCCGTTTAGCTCTTCATTTTTCTGATATTTTTGATGATTAGTGGGTTAGAGACGACCCATAGAGACATTTAACCAACTAAATAGATATTTAAACACCAATGAATGAGAATATTATGCCAAAAGCGCTAACAAGCCCCCTTTTAAATCCGCTTCCTGGAATTGGTCACGCCTTTTTTACACGCCATGGTGGCGTTAGCGAAGGTCTTTATGAAGGCTTGAATTGCTCAACCGCCTCCCAAGATAACCCCGCACACATTTCCGAAAACCGACGGCGCGCGCTTACCCATTTAGGGTTATCGATAGATTGTCTTGCCAGCTATGAAGCCGTGCATGGTTATGAAGCGATTATTGTGAATTCCGCTAATCAACCTTACCCTGAAGCCGATGCGATAGTGACAAATCGCGCTGGGATCGTTTTGGGAGCCGACAGTGCCGATTGCCCGACTGTTTTCATGGTTGATCCCGATGCGAGGGTGATTGCGCTCGCGCATGCGGGCTGGCGCAGTGCGTTAGGCGGTATTTTAGAGGCCACGCTCCAAAAAATGCAGGACCTTGGCGCAATACCAAGCCGTATGAAGGCCGTTATCGGTCCTGGGATTGCGCAAAGTTCTTATGAGATTAGCCTTCCCTTCTATCAGCAGTTTTGTGAAGCAAACGCCGCCAATGCCCACTTCTTTATCCCCTCGCATCGCGCCCAGCATTGGCTGTTTGACCTGCCGGGTTACATTCATGCTCGCATCAAAGCTCTGCATATTGGTCAGAGCAGCGATATCGGGCTCAATACCTACCTTCTAGAGGACGATTTCTATAGCTGCAGACGGTCAAACCATCAAGGTAAGGCCGATTTTGGGGGGCATTGGGCTTGTCTGTATCTTACAGGGGGCTAAAGGCGCCTTGTTCCACGTGGAACATTTTTCGACGCCCCTCAGGAATGTAGTCTTGCCAGTCTTTGGACGTGACACCCGTCAATAGTACCTGGTGTCCCTGCTCATCCAGTAAAGATAACAGACGCTGTTGATTCTGGGCGTCCAGTTCTGAGGTGAGATCATCTAGCAAATAGAGGCAGCGTTTGCCATGAACCGTTGCTAAATGCTCTGCCTGAGCCAGGTAGAGCGCCGAAATCCAAAGCTTTTGCTGGCCACGAGATAATACTTGCCCTACAGGAAAGCCTTCTAGCGTCATCAAGATATCCGCACGATGAGGGCCGACGCTAGTGTAACCATAACGACTATCCTGCCTCAGCGCATTTTGTAAGGCCTGTGCCAGTGATAGCGCGGTGTTCCAGCCTGCCTCATAACGCACCTCAATTGGCAGGGACTGCGGCAGGAGCTTTTCTTGCACCTTAACCAGATAAGGATTAAGACTTTGTAGATAGTTTTGTCGATAACCGGCTAATTCTTCACCCATCTGGGCTAATTCATGGTCCCAAGCAACTAATTGTGGACCCAAAGCCTGCTTCAGCCCCGCATTGCGCTGCTTTAGCAGTCGTTGGTAGCGCTGGCACACCTGTCCAAATCGAGGTTCCACGTGAAACACACCCCAATCCAACAATTTGCGACGCTCCTCTGCCCCTGCTTGAAGCAGCTTAAACACGTCTGGTGTCATGAGCTGTAATGGCAGAACGGTTGCAAAATCGGATATCCGGGCACAGATTTCTCCCCGAACCTTACAAACAACCTCGCCCTGACGATGTTTTTCAATGCCCATCGCAATTTTCACGCCTTGCGCGTCAATAACTTCGCCAAAGCATGCCAGAACATCCTGTTGATAACTGATGATGGAATGGATTTGACGCGACCGAAATGAACGGCCCACGCCCAATAAATGTACGGCTTCTAAAGCGCTGGTTTTGCCACTGCCATTGCTGCCGGTAAAGATATTAAACTGCGGATGGAGATGAAGGATGACTTCTTGAAGGTTGCGAACGGCATGAATATGAAGGCGGCTCAATTGCATGCGGCATACCCGCTACAGGCGCATAGGCATAACAACATACTGTAATCCAACATGGGAACTACTCTGCTCTTGGGTTTCAAATAAAACCACTTGGCTCGGATCAGAAAAGGTAATTTTCACTTGTTCTGTTTTGATAATACTCAAGAATTCGATCACGTAGCTCGCATTCACACCAATTTCCATGCTTGGGCCGCTGTAAGGAATTTCGACCTCATCTTCTACTTCATCTTTATCTGCTGTTACGGCCACAATTCTTAATAATTGAGGTGAAAATTGCAGCCCTACACCGCGATATTTATCGGAAAAAAGCGCAGAAACGCGCAATAATGCTTGGCGTAAGGGCTCGCGCGCGACAACCACTTGATGACCAACAGGCCCTGAAGGCATTACGCGACGATGATCAGGAAATTTTCCTTCAATCAGTTTGGTAATAAAACTGGAGTGCATCATTACCGCGCGTAAATGATTTTTGCCAATCACTAATCCGATTTCTTCTTCGCCTTCTTGAAACAAGCGCTGCATTTCTAAAATCGCTTTTCTTGGCACAATTACAGCTAAAGATTCTGATAAAT
>CAZCXZ010000037.1:0-30045 GCA_964502705.1 Uncultured Candidatus Berkiella sp.
TTAAGCAAGCCGATGCGATTATGGCTCGTAAAGAAAAAGAATTAATGGAGATATGATCCATTAGTACTTCGTATGCAAACCACCCTGGTATCAAGGCTCAAAATAGCAATTTGCCTAATCATATTGCTGTCGTTATGGATGGTAATGGACGTTGGGCAAAAGCGAGGCATTTCAGCCGTACGTTGGGACATCGAAAAGGGGTGGAAAGTGCCCGAGAAATTATCTCGGCATGCCGCAAATCTAACATTAAAGTCTTAACGTTGTTTGCATTTGGTGTGGAAAACTGGAAAAGACCTAGCAAAGAAGTACGGAATCTTTTTCGTTTACTTTATCTTGTGTTACGTAAAGATATTGCCAGAATTCATCAAGATAATATTCGTCTGCGAATAGTAGGTGATCGAAGCATTTTTGCGCCCGCATTAGTCCAGGCAATCAATGATGCAGAAAATCTTACTTCAAATAATTCAGGCCTCATTTTAAATATTGCCGTGAACTATAGCGGTCGTTGGGATCTTTTGCAGGCAATTAAAAAACTTTGCATAACAGTCGAGGGTAATAACGACAATATTACAGAAGAGGCCTTGGCAACCCACTTGAGCTTGCATGGACTGCCAGAGCCTGATTTGTTTATTAGAACAGGTGGCGTTTTTCGTATCAGCAATTTTATGCTATGGGAATTGGCATATACAGAGTTTTTCTTTACACCGACACTTTGGCCAGACTTTACGCCAGAGGAGTTTCAAGGTGCGCTGGATAACTACGCTATGCGTGAAAGGCGTTTTGGTTTAACAGGCGAACAGCTAGGTTAATTATGCTGAAATGGCGAATCTTAACGGCGCTATGTCTTATTCCTTTAGTGATCTTCGGCATTTTGCACTTAGGAAATGTTTCCTTTGCGATTTTGTCGGCTGCTATCTTAATGATAGGTGCACATGAATGGACGGCACTATGCCCCTATACCAAGCACGCTCAGCAAATTGTTTTTATGGCATTATTTGCCGTCATCTGTTTTGGTTTATATTTTGTTCAGTCTCCCTTCATTTTAATCGTTTCTTTGGCCTTTTGGTTACTTGCAGGTGTGTTGGTTTATCACTTTAAAGGACAAATGCCGCGCAGCTTAAGCCCCCCTTTAGTAAAAGCGATGATGGGTTTATTTGTGCTGTCAGGTGCTTTTTATGGTCTTAAAATCTTGCACGATAGTCAGCACGGCGCACAGTGGCTAATTACTTGCTTAGTGTTAATTTGGGCTACAGATACCTTTGCTTACTTTACCGGTCGTTTGATTGGCAAGCACCCGTTGGCCCCTTTAGTGAGCCCTAAAAAGACCCGTGAAGGCTTCTGGGGAGGGCTAATAGGAACATTGCTTTTAGCTGTTGTTGCTTACTTCATGCATCTTATTCCTTTAATACCCTTTGAAGTATGGATGGGCCTAACACTGGGTACCATTTTGTTATCAGTGATAGGTGATCTCTTTGAGAGTTTAATGAAACGACTCGCTGGCGTGAAAGATAGCGGCAAGCTGCTGCCAGGGCATGGTGGCATATTAGATAGGCTAGACAGTTTATTTGCCGCAGTTCCATTATTTGCATTGGTTATCGTGCTATTACAGGGAAGTGTATGATGCCTGCAGGGATTTGCATTCTAGGTTCAACAGGTTCGATCGGACAAAGTACTTTAGCAGTGGTAGCGCTGCACCCTGAAAAATATAAGGTGATTGCATTAACCGCTTCCACGTCTGTTGATCGGCTGTTTGAGCAATGTCTTGCGTTTAATCCGCGCTATGCTGTATTGATGGAAGAAGAGGGCGCCAAGGCCTTACAAGACAAACTCAAACAACATGGAACAAAAACCGAAGTGTTGTGCGGTACGCAAGGCCTATGCCAAGTGGCTGCGCTCCCTGAAGTCTCTAAAGTGGTTGCTGCAATTGTAGGGGCCGCAGGTCTCTTGCCGACGCTCAGCGCTATCAAAGCAGGTAAACAAATTCTGCTTGCCAATAAAGAAGCTTTAATCATGGCGGGAGATTTATTTCTAGCCACTGCACGTGATAGTGGCGCAGAATTGTTACCCGTTGATAGCGAACATAATGCATTATTTCAGTGTATGCCTGCAGGCTATCAAACCGGCAATCGACCCGATGGTGTATCGCGATTAATATTAACTGCTTCCGGTGGGCCTTTTTTAAAAACCGATAAAGCAGCATTTAACCAAATTACGCCAGAGATGGCTTGCCAGCATCCCAATTGGAAGATGGGTAAAAAAATCACGGTTGATTGTGCAACACTGATGAATAAAGGGCTTGAAGTTATTGAAGCCAGTAAATTATTTGATTTTAAAGCCACTGAAATTGATGTCGTTATCCACCCACAGAGTGTGATCCATTCTTTGGTCGAATATCAGGATGGATCGATGCTGGCACAGCTGGGTACGCCTGATATGCGGATCCCAATTGCGAGCTGCTTATCGTGGCCTCTGCGTATCACCTCTGGCGCGTCACGGTTGTCATTAACTGATGTTGCTCAATTAACTTTCTTGAAACCCGATACCGATAAATTCCGATGCTTAGCACTGGCGTATCAAGCTTTAACGCTTGGAAAGGCGGCGCCCACTGTGCTTAATGCTAGTAATGAAGTCGTTGTGGATGCCTTTTTGAAGCAACAACTTTGCTTTAGCCAGATCCCATCTATTATTGAAAGGGTACTGGAAACATTTTATGACTTATCCGCTATTTCATTAGACGATATTTTGTTTGCTGATGGGCGAGCAAGAGCACTAACGATTGAACTGATTAAAGCGAGTTCCGAGTGAGCACATTCTTTACAGCTATTATTGCCTTCATTGTCGCAATTGGTCTGTTAGTCACTTTTCATGAATTAGGACATTTTGCTGTCGCCAGATTACTGGGTGTTAAAGTATTACGCTTTTCAGTTGGATTCGGTAAAACCTTGTTACGTTATCAAGGCAAGCAAACGGAATATGTCATCGCTGCCATCCCACTGGGCGGCTACGTTAAAATGCTTGATGAGCGCGAAGGTCCTGTGCCAGCAGCGGAGCAATCTTTAGCCTTCAACGCAAAACCATTATGGGTGCGAAGCGCAATTGTGTTGGCGGGCCCTGTTTTCAATTTTATTTTTGCAATAGCCGCCTATTGGGTAATGTATATGATAGGCATTACAGGCATAGCCCCGATTGTTGGTGAATTAGCGCCACACTCAATTGCTGAAGTCGCAGGTCTGCGCGAACACGATGAAATTATCAAAATCGATGGCCAACCAACCCAAACTTGGCAACAAGTGGCTAATCAGTTGATAGATCGTTTGGGGGACAAAAACACCTTATCGATCGAAGTTTTACGCAATAAAGATCAACACCAAGTATTAACGCTGCCACTTAAAACCTGGGAGCTTCGTGGTGATAGACCCAATTTAATTGAGGCTTTAGGGATCTCACCTTACCAACCACCGATACCGCCGATTGTTAAAGAAGCGCTTCCAGATGAACCTGCTTCCGTTGCAGGGATAAAAGCGGGAGACGAAATAATCGCTGTCAATCAACTGCCCGTTAAAGAATGGCAGGACTTTACGAAAGTCGTCGCCAAGAGTGTCAATAAATCTTTAACTTTGACGGTTAAACGACAAAATGAGATTAAAGAGTTTACTTTTGTTCCGCGAGCAAAAGAAACAGACACGGGTGAATTAGTTGGGTTTGCAGGCTTGGCTGTTCAATTAAAAGA
Source organism: Uncultured Candidatus Berkiella sp. (assembly GCA_964502705.1). Classification (GTDB taxonomy): domain Bacteria; phylum Pseudomonadota; class Gammaproteobacteria; order Berkiellales; family Berkiellaceae; genus Berkiella. The sequence goes on from CAZCXZ010000037.1 coordinate 3,731, forward strand.
GCTGCCACCGGAATTTATTCGCAACGAACGTCTTGGTCCTTGGGACGCTTTCATAGAAGCGAATAAGAAAACGGGCGAATATATTCGGATTACCTTTAAAGTGATCGGTAAGATGATCACGGGAAGTGTTGGATTAAAATCATTAAGTGGTCCAATTAGTATTGCAGAGGGAGCAGGGGCAACTGTTTCTGTTGGAATTCAATACTATTTAGGCTTTTTGGCACTGATTAGTATCAGTTTAGGTGTGCTTAATCTTTTACCCATTCCGATTTTAGATGGTGGACACTTGCTTTACTTTCTAATCGAAGCAATTCAAGGAAAGCCTGTTTCAGATAAAGTGCAGTTGTATGGCTTTAAACTGGGAATGGTTTTACTGATTTTTTTAATGTCAGTTGCGTTTTACAACGATATGGCCCGTCTCTTTTAGATTAGCAATTGAGATTAACGTTGTGGTACCTCAAGAATGCTTCGCATCTTGAAGTGCAATGAGTATAATGGGATTGCTAATTGGTGGCTTGAGGTCCAATCTTCTTTTTAGCATTTTTATAACTTTTTGTATCTTTGGAAATTTTTATGCAAAACAAAATTTATGTTGGTAACCTGAGTTACTCTCTTGATGAATCTTCACTGCGCACAGCTTTTGCTGAATATGGTGAAATCACTGATTTAGCATTCCCGAAGGATCGCGTTACAGGCCGTCCACGTGGTTTTGCTTTTATCACTTTCAATGATGCAAGCAGTGCAGAAGCTGCCCTCAAGCTTGATGGTCAAGAATTATCAGGTCGCAAAGTCGTAGTTAAGTTTGCCCTCGAACGTAAAGCTACCGGTACCGGCGGCAGAGACGGTGGTAGAGACGGCGGCGCTAGACGTAGCGAATCACGTTGGTAAATTAAGTTAGAAACGGCCTCAAAATTGGACTTATTTGTTTAACGAATTTGAGACCGCGTCAGCAGGATCAGCCCCGATGTGAGTTGGTCCTGCTTGCATAAGCTTTACGTTCCCTTCTTTTTTCTCATCTATTTTCAAAGACTGTTTTCGCCCGAGACTTCAATTTATTTCCCGCTGTGTTAGTATGGCGCCTCTACTGTTTAACATGCGCGAGTTGCATGCGAGAAATAAAAAAAAATATGAAAAGTCGTTGGTTGACTGCACTAGCAGCTGGTTTGCTTACAAACTATGCGGTATCTGCTCAAGCATTTGAGCAATTTGTTGTAAAAGATATTCGCATAGAAGGGTTACAAAGAATTACCGAAGGAACGGTGTATAACTATTTACCCGTGAACATCGGTGAATCAATTGCCCCAGAGAAAACAGCGGAGATTTTAAAGGCACTTTTTGAAACAGGCTTTTTTCAAGATATTGAATTAAAGCAGGAAGGAAATGTCTTGGTTGTTCAGGTTGTTGAAAGACCCACAATCGGGAAAATTACCGTTTCCGGAAACAAAGAGATCACAGAAGAAAATTTATTAGCCACACTAAAAAGTGCAGGCTTAGCGGAAGGCTATGTTTTCGATCGCTCTATGTTAGAGCAGGTTCGAAATGAGCTAGAACGTTTGTATTTCAGCCATGGTAAATATGCGGTAAAGGTCGATACGACGATCGATAGCCAGCCTCATAATCGCGTGAATGTCACAATCGCCATCGAAGAAGGCCAGGCTGCTCGCATTAAAGCGATCAACTTAGTTGGCAACAAAGCTTTTAGCACAAGTGAATTATTAAAATCCTTCACTTTATCGCCAACGACCTATATGAGCTGGGTATCGCAATCTGATCAGTATGATAAACAAAAGTTAAGTGCTGATTTAGAAGCATTGAGAACTTTCTATCTCGATAGGGGATATCTCAATTTTCGAATTATCTCGACACAAGTTGCTATAACGCCAGACAAACAAGATATTTATATTAACGTTAACATTGAGGAAGGTTTTGAATTTACCTTATCGGGATTTCAATTAGCCGGAACCCTCATTTTGCCCGAATCAGAATTAATGCCTTTGGTTGATCTGAATGAAGGTGAAGTTTTCTCTAGAGCGAAAATCGCGAATGTGGTTAAAAAGCTGACCGATAGATTGGGGCAGGAAGGTTTTGCTTTCGCTAAAATCAATCCTGTACCAGACATTCAAGATGAAGATCGTACCGTGAAGCTGACGTTCTATATCGAACCTGGCAACAAAATTTATGTTCGCAAGGTCATGTTTGAAGGCAACACCAAAACCAAAGACGAAGTGATCCGACGTGAAGTTATCCAAATGGAAAGCGCGCCGGTTAATACGAAATTTATTGAAGATTCAAAAGCGCGCCTAAATCGAACGGGCTATTTTACGAGCGTGAATGTTGAAACACGCCCTGTATCAGGCACAACCGATGAAGTCGATATTGTCTTTACCGTTGAAGAAGCCTCTTCTGGCCAGTTAGGTGGCGGTGTTGGTTATTCCGACGTTGATGGTTTGCTCTTTAATGCCAACGTGAGCAATCGTAACTTCTTAGGATCAGGCAAGAGCGTTGATTTTAACTTCAACCGCAGTAAGGCCTATACCACCTATAACCTTGCGTACAACAACCCTTACTACACCTTAGAAGGGATTAGTCGTGGGTTTAACGTTTTCTATAGTGAAACAGATTTAGGTAAATCAACCAGTATTACCAACTACACAACCGATGCTTACGGCGCAAACATGAGCTACGGCATGCCAATCTCTCCGCATGATAGATTGACGTTTGGTTATGGTTTCCAATCTACGAGCTTAACAATTGGCCAATCTCAGGTTCCAACCCAAATCTTGGCATTCGTTGCCGAGAATGGCACCAAGAGTAATGAAGCAACCCTGGCCTTTGGTTGGATACATAACACCTTCGATCGGATGGTATTCCCTGAAAATGGTTTACAACAAGCGGCGGGAGCCACTTTCTCTGTTCCAGGATCACATTTAGAATATTACCGATTGAGCTATAGCGCTCAAAAATATCAAAGCCTATCCCATGGGTTTATCGGCATGACTACGGCAACCTTGGGATATCGTAATGGTTATGGCAAAACGAATGGTTTGCCTTTCTATAAGAATTATTTTGCAGGTGGTTCAAGAACGGTTAGAGGCTTCGAAGAAAGCAGCTTAGGCCCTCTAGACTCATTAGGTAACCCATTTGGTGGGAACTTCTTAGTCACGGCAACGGCTGCGCTAATTGTTCCGAACTTTTTTAGTCCAGATACCAAATCCATTCGAGTCGCTTGGTTTGTCGATGGTGGACAAGTATATGATTTAGAAGACCGGCAAAGTACTAACAATCCAAATGAATCACGGAACCCTGCAGGTCTACGTTATTCGACTGGATTGTCTTTGACGTGGATGTCACCAATTGCTCCGCTTGTGTTCAGTTTAGCTACACCACTTAACGAGCATGAAGGTGATAGAATACAAAACTTTGCGTTTACTTTTGGAACCGTTTTTTAATGCTAAGGAGCATCGCTGTGGCGAAATTGACACCTATTTTATTGGCACTTGGTTTGACTTGTTTAGCAGCTCCTGCAGTTAATGCAGCTGAAGCGAAGATTGGCGTTATCGACATGAGAGCGGTTGTAACAAACTCTCCTCATGCAAAAGCTGCGATGGAAAAACTGAAAAATGAATTTAAAGCCCGTGAAGAAAAAATCATGGCGCAAGAAAAATCACTTAAAGAAAAATCAGAAAAATTACAACGTAATAGCGCTGTCATGAGCGAAGCTGAAAAAGCGAAATTAGAGAAAGATGTTATGGCTGGTCAACGCGACTTGCAACGTATGCAAGCTGAATACCGCGAAGACGCAGCAATGCGTCAACAAGAAGAAATGAAGAAAGTCATCGATAAAGTAACCGCTGCGATTGATGATATTGCTAAGAAAGATAAATACGACTTAATTTTTGTTCGCGAAGCGGCTCCTTATGCTTCAAAACAAATGGATATCACTGAAAAAGTGATCAAGGCAACCGCTCCAAGCGCATAGTATGATGAATGTAATTGCGCATAGAGCAAAAATAAAGCGCCCCGATGTCATGACATTGGGCGCTTTAGCTGAATTTACGGGTTCAACATTGAAGGGTGACCCCAATGTTGAAATTAAGGGTGTTGGTACGATTTTGAGCGCAAAGGAAGGTGAGATCACTTTTCTATCTGATGCTAAATTTCGTTCAATGCTTGAAACGTCATCTGCGGCGGCCATCATTTTAACGGAAGAGTTGAGCGAAACTTGTCAAACGAATGCGTTGATTTGTAAAGATCCTAAACTGACGTTTGCAAGAATTGTTGAAAAGCTTTATCCGAATAAAGCGGTAAAACCCGGTTGCCATTCAAGTGCCGTGATCGGTGAAGATGTCGACATTCACCCATTAGCGCACATTGGTCCTTTTTGTGTTGTTGGTGATCGCGTTAAAATCGGTGCGAACGTCGTTATACAATCAGGTTGTACAATTGGCGACGATTCAATAATCGAAGAGGGCACCGTTTTGTACCCTCGTGTTGATATTTATCAGTCATGCCATATTGGAAAAAACTGTACTATCCATTCCGGTGTCATTATCGGTGCTGATGGTTTTGGTTATGCAAAAAATAAATCCGAATGGGTTAGAGTTCCCCAAGTTGGTGGCGTAAGAATTGGTGACAGAGTTGAGATTGGTGCTAATACGACGATTGATCGTGGTGCCATTGAAGATACTGTCATTGGAAATGATGTTATTTTAGATAACCTTATTCAAATTGGTCATAACGTGAAAATTGGTGATGGCACAGCGATAGCCGCTTGTGTTGGTATTGCTGGTAGCACAACCCTCGGCAAACATTGCATGGTGGGTGGTGGAACACGTTTTAATGGCCATATCCACATTGCAGATTATGTGCAAATTGTTGGTTGCACCAATGTGGCCCATTCGATCACGAAGCCTGGTGGTTATGGTTCAGCCATTACTGCTATGGATATCGTTCAATGGAAAAAGAACCTCTTCCGGTTTCATCGACTTGATCAACTTGCCGATCGCGTCAGAGAACTCGAGAAAAAATTAAAAGAAAAGGAGGAAGGTTAAGTGACTATTGAAAGCAGCAAATTACTGACTGTGCACGAGATAATTAAAATGCTGCCGCATCGCTATCCATTTTTGATGATTGATAAAGTACTTGAGTACACAGAAGAATCATTGGTGGGCGTGAAAAATGTTACAGCTAATGAACCCTGCTTTATGGGCCATTTCCCAGAAAATCCCGTTATGCCAGGTGTTTTAATTACTGAGGCGATTGCGCAAGCAGGTGCGATTTTGGCTTATTTAAAATCCAAAAGCAGCCCTAGAGATCACTTGTTTTTTCTGGCAGGTGTCGATAACGCAAAATTTAAACAAATGGTTATTCCTGGCGATCAGCTTATTCTTGAAGTTCAGATCGTTGGAAATAAAGCAAATTTCTGGAAGATTCACGGTGAAGCAAAAGTAGATGGAAAACTAGTTTGCTCGGTTGATATTTTAAGCGCAATGAGGAAAGTAAGCCAGTGATCTCTGATAAAGCAATTATCGATAAAACTGCAAAAATTGCTGCAAATGTAGAAATTTCCCCCTTTTCCATTATTGGTCCCCATGTGGAAATTGGCGAAGGTTCTTGGATAGGTCCTCATACTGTTATCAATGGTCCGACCAAGATTGGGCGTAATAATAAAATATTTCAATTCTCGTCTATCGGTGAAGATCCGCAGGATAAAAAATATGCGGGTGAACCTACTCGACTTGAGATTGGTGATAACAATTCTTTTCGTGAGTGCACGACAATCTCACGAGGGACAACTTCGGGTGGCGGTCTAACCAAAATTGGTAACGACAATCTTTTCATGGCGTATGTCCATATTGCGCATGATTGTCATGTTGGAAATAATACCACTTTTTCAAATAATGCATCCCTAGCAGGCCATGTCACCGTTGACGATCATGCTAACTTAGGCGGATTTGTTGGTGTTCATCAGTTCTGTAATATTGGTAGCCACTGCTTTTGTGCAGGCGGTAGCATTATTGTAAAAGATGTGTTGCCATTTATTACCGTATCTGGACATCCTGCTGAAACTTATGGTTTAAACGTAGAAGGCTTAAAAAGACGCGGCTTTACAACCGAAGATATTACGGTGTTAAAACGTGCTTATAAAATCTTGTATCGTCAGGGCTTAACACTTGAAGAAGCGGTCCATAAAATTGAAGCCATGATCCCTGAGTGTCAGCACATTCGTGTTGTCGTCGACTTTATTAAGAAATCTAAACGCGGCATCGCTCGTTAATGACGGAATCCCCAAAGAAGATTTTTTCCGGTACCCAGGAAGCATCTTCAAAGGGGATTTGCTTTGGTTTGGTTGCAGGTGAGGAATCCGGCGACATACTGGGGGCTGATTTAATTTTGGCATTAAAGCAATCCTATCCTGACGCATCGTTTGTCGGTATAGGAGGCGCGCGGATGATTAGTGCTGGGATGAAAAGCTTTTTTCCGATGGAACGATTATCCGTGATGGGTTTTATTGAACCGCTGAAGCGCCTTCCTGAATTACTTAATATTCGAAGTTACCTAAAACAATATTTTATTCAACATAAACCGACCGTGTTTATTGGCATTGATGCACCTGATTTCAATCTATCATTGGAGCAGACGCTAAAGTCACATGGTGTTCGCACAGTCCATTATGTTAGTCCAACGGTATGGGCATGGCGAAAAAGACGCATTTTTAAAATTAAAAAAGCGGTTGATCGTATGCTGTGTTTATTTCCGTTTGAGCAGCAAATCTATCACGAGCATCAAATTCCGATTACGTTTGTAGGGCATCCCTTGGCCGATGCAATCCCACTAGAATGTTCTCAAATCGATGCCAGAGCTGCGCTTGGACTTCCAACAGATGTTAAAATCGTGGCTATCTTGCCTGGAAGTCGTGCGCAAGAATTAAGGTATCTGGCTGATGATTTTATTGAAACTGCGCGTTGGTTAAAAAATAAAAATTCTGAAATAATATTTATATCTCCAAGTGCGAATGAAAGAACTGATCAGCAATTTAAAGAATGTCTGAGCAAGTATCCTGATATTCAAATCAAGCAATATGATGGCAATGCTCGCACAGTAATGGCCGCAGCCGATGTTATTCTAACCGTTTCAGGAACGGCCTCTCTTGAAGCGATGTTGGTTAAACGCCCGACCATTGTTGCTTATAAAATGTCCTCATTAGGCTTTGCATTAGCAAAAATGATTATCAAGATACCCTATATCGCTTTGCCTAATTTATTGGCCGGTAAACTGTTGATGAAAGAATTTGTTCAGAATGATGTTAACCCTGAAGCAATGGGTAACGTTATTTTATCATATCTTGAGTCGCCGCATTTATCACAACAAGCCAACCAAGCATTTCTTGAATTACATAAAGCGCTTAAAAAAAATGCAGGACTGACTGCTGCCAGTGCTATTCAAGATACTATCAAGGAAAACGGATGACAATCATCGCAGGTGTTGATGAGGTAGGCAGAGGCCCCCTTGCTGGTCCCGTGTTAGCGGCCGCGGTCATTCTTGATAGCCGTAAACCGATTGAAGGTTTACGAGACTCTAAGAAACTATCGGATAAAAAGCGAGAAGCGCTTTCGATGCTGATAAAGCAACAAGCCAAATCTTGGGCCCTTGGCTTCGCCAGTGTGCCTGAAATCGATAGTCTGAATATTTTAAATGCTTCGTTGTTAGCGATGAAAAGAGCGGTAGAAAACTTAAATGTTGTGCCCAAATTGGTTCTGGTTGATGGTAATCGTTGTCCCAATTTATTGATGAAAAGCGAAGCTATCATCGGCGGCGATGATTTGGTTGAAGAGATCAGCGCTGCATCAATCATTGCTAAAGTGGCACGTGACAAATTAATGCGTTACTTCGAAAAATCGTATCCTGAATATGGATATAGCAAACACAAAGGCTACCCAACAAAGTTGCATCTTGATGCATTGCAACTTCATGGCGTAACGCCGCTACATCGTAAGAGTTTTGCACCTGTTCGGGCATTGCTGTTAGAGGTGGTCTAACCATGGCATCGTTTGTACATCTAAACCTTCATTCTGAATACTCAATTATTGATAGTATTGTTCAAATTCCTGATGTTTGCGAGCAAGCAAAAGCTTTTGGAATGCCTGCCGTTGCCGTCACGGATGTGGCCAATCTGTTCGGTATGGTTAAATTTTACAAAGGTTGTTTGCAAAATGGGGTAAAACCCATTGTTGGTGCCGAGATATGGGTTGAGAATGAAGAGCATAAAGACGAATGTTTTAAACTGATTCTTCTTTGTCAAAATATGGAAGGTTATTGGAACCTTACACGATTGATTAGTTTAATATATCAAGAGGGTGAACGCCTCGCGATCCCGTTGGCAAAAAAAACGTGGATAGCTCAGCATGCAGCTGGTCTAATTGCGTTATCAGGAGCCAAAGCGGGAGATATTGGTCAAGCGCTGCTGCAAGATGCAAAGGCCAAAGCAGAAACACTCTTGACCGAGTGGATGCGCGTATTTCCAAATCGCTTTTATCTTGAGATCCAGCGTACTCAACGTCAAGATGAGCAAGTATATGAAAAGGCCGTTTTAGCGCTAGCGCAAAGTCTTCGTTGTCCAATTGTTGCCACCAATGACGTGGTCTTTTTGGAAGCAGATGATTTTGGTGCACATAAAGCCCGGGTTTGTATTCAAGAAGGTACCACGCTGGAACAATCGGTTTCATCTAAACGTTATTCTCAATCGCAGTATTTTAAATCTCCTGAAGAGATGATTAAACTGTTTGCAGATTTACCGCAAGCAATTGAAAATACGGTGCTAATTGCTAAACGATGCTCATTGACATTAACGCTAGATAAAACGGTATTGCCATCATTTCCTGTTCCAAGCGATATGACCGAAGAGTCCTATTTAGAAAAAGCTTCACTTGATGGGTTAGAAAAGCGTTTTGTACAAATTGTTGCGCTTAAACAACTGTCAGATGAACAAGCACAAACGCTTAAAAAGTCCTATGTTGAAAGATTACATCTTGAATTAGGCGTGATCAATACCATGGGGTTTCCTGGTTACTTCTTGATTGTTGCTGACTTTATTCAATGGGCAAAAAATAATCAGATCCCGGTAGGACCAGGTCGAGGATCGGGTGCAGGTTCTATTGTCGCTTACGCATTGTCGATCACCGATTTGGATCCGATCGAATATGAATTGTTGTTTGAACGCTTTTTAAATCCAGAACGTGTCTCTTTACCTGACTTTGATATCGACTTTTGCATGGATAACCGTGATCGTGTTATCGAGTATGTTACAAACCGGTATGGCAGGAATAATGTTTCGCAGATTGCAACGTTTGGCACCATGGCAGCAAAGGCAGTGATCCGCGACGTGGGTCGTGTTCTGGGGCATCCTTATGGTTTTGTCGATAAAATTGCCAAAATGATTCCATTTGAAATCGGTATGACACTTTCCAAGGCGTTGGAGCAAGAACAATCATTACAGAAACGCTACGATGAAGAAGAGGATGTCAAAAGCCTTATTGATTTAGCGAAGCGTCTAGAAGGGATCACCCGTAACGTCGGTAAACATGCGGGTGGTGTGGTGATTGCGCCTTCAGCTTTAACCGATTTTGCACCGCTTTATAAAGATAAAAACACGAACCAAATTGTCATCCAATTTGATAAAGATGATGTTGAAACGATTGGTTTGATTAAATTCGACTTTTTGGGCCTTAGAACGCTTACCATTATTGATTGGGCCGTTAAGAACGTTAATGTTATTTTGAAGGCTAAGAATGAGCCACCGATAGATATTCAATCGATTAAGCTTGATGATCAAAAAACCTTTGAGTTATTAAAGCGTTGCGCAACGACAGCGGTCTTTCAGCTTGAGTCTCGAGGGATGAAGGAGTTGATTAAGCGTCTGCAGCCTGATCAATTTGAGGAAATCATTGCTTTGGTAGCGTTATTTAGACCAGGCCCTTTGCAGTCAGGGATGGTCGATGACTTTATTAACCGTAAGCATAAACGTTCTAAAGTTGAATATTTGCATCCTGCGATAGAGCATATTTTAAAGCCTACCTATGGTGTGATCTTGTACCAAGAGCAAGTCATGCAAATTGCACAAACCTTAGCCGGTTACACCCTGGGTGGCGCTGACTTGCTCCGTCGTGCGATGGGTAAGAAAAAACCTGAAGAAATGGCTAAGCAGCGCGCAATTTTTACGCAAGGTTCCATAGACAATGGTGTCGATGAAAAGACAGCGACTTATATTTTTGACTTAATGGAAAAGTTTGCTGGATACGGTTTTAACAAATCGCATTCGGCAGCTTATGCATTAGTATCCTACCAAACGGCATGGCTTAAAGCCCATTTCCCTAGCGCCTTTATGGCTGCTGTTTTGTCCGCGGACATGGGTCATACCGATAAAATAGTGACTTTGATTGAAGAATGTAAACACTGTCAAATTAAAGTATTGCCGCCAAACGTGAATCAGAGCTTTATGGTATTCACCGTGAATCACCAGAATGAAATTGTGTATGGGCTGGGTGCTATCAAAGGGGTTGGTGAAGCCGCTATTTTACACCTCATTGAAGTACGTAAAGCTAAACCATTTACCAATATATTTGATTTTTGTGAACGAGTAGACAGCCGTAAAGTCAACAAGCGAGTTTTAGAAGCGCTGATTAAATCAGGTGCATTTGATTGTTTTGGACAAGAGAGAGCCCTCATGATGGCCTTGCTTGATAGCGCCATGATGCGAGCAGAGCAGCGAACAAAGAATAACTTGTTAGGCCAAAGCGATTTGTTTGCTTTTGTGGATGAAAGTAGCCCAATAAGCTCTCTTCCACAAGTAAAAGCTTGGAGCGAAGAGGAAAAGCTACAGGGTGAAAGTGATTCCCTTGGTATGTATTTCTCGGGACACCCCTTATTGTTGGTGAAAGAGGAATTGGAAAAATTTGGGGTTGTTAAGCTCAATAAAGTGACTCTCAATAAGAAAGAACAGAAATCACTCATTGCGGGTATTGTTTTATCCATTAAAACCATGCAAACCAAAAATGGCGAGAGAATGGCAATTATTGGGTTTGATGATGGTGATGAGCGAGTAGAGGTTGCCATATTCCCGCAAGTTTACCAAAGTTGCCGTGATTTAATTGTTAAAGATCAGCTTTTAATCGTCGAAGGCATGATTACACTTGATCCAGGCAGTGGTTCGCGTAAGATCCGAGCACAAACGCTGTATGGTTTAGCGGCGGCTCGCGAAATGTTTGCCAAAGCTATTTTGATTCAGTTTGCTGATAAAACCTTGACGGAGCAGGGGGTAAAACAACTCAAGGAGTGTTTTGCTGTCTATGAGCGGGGCAATTGTCCCATTTTTATTGAATACCAAAATAAGGACGCTAAAGTTAGAATAAAATTAGGCCATCAATGGAATGTGAAACCTACATTGGAAATCATTACGCATATTAATAAGATCCTTGATACACAAGCAGCCGTTATCACTTATTAATATCTCCATTATCATTTGTTGGGGTGTATTTTGAAAAACTTTCGCATAGCCGTAATGCTTAATGGGGCAGAAGGCATTGATTGGTATGAAAAACTAAGCAACCTCTGGAAAATGAAATCTGGCTTAGTGAACGATGCAAGTCAAAGTCAGTCGGTTCTTTACTATAATTTAGCCACAGTCAATTCATCTCAATATACATTGTGGCGTCTAATAATGCACTCTACAGGACATGCCTACGCATTTCTCTTGGACCGTATATATGATGATCTTATGACCAAGATCCGTTCAGCGATAAGTCAAAACCAAATTAGTTATGATGATACTATCAAAATATCATTATTTGGATTTCATGAAGGTGCTTCTTTAGCAAGGCACTTTGGTGTCGAATATATTCAGAAAGCCCTGATTAAAAACATGCCGACTGATTTAAAAGCCGCAGGTATCAAGATCCAACTCGATGCAGAGTATCTTTTTGATAGTGTCTGTTTACCGACACCTGCGACGGTTTCTGTTTTAGGTCGATTTGCTATGTTCAGCTTAGAACCGCCAGCCCCTTATTATCAAACTGAAATACCCACGGGTACTAAATGCGTTCATTTGGTTTCTTTAGATGAATTTAGTAAGCTAAACTCACCCTTGTTGGTTAATCAATCCAGTGACGATATCGAAGAAATATGGATGTCTGGAGATTCATTCGATGATGGCGGTGGGTATATGATTCCGGCTGACGGTTCGCCAACCGCTTCGGATGAAGCAATGAAGCACATGGTCTTGCGCGCACAACAAAATGGCCTTAAGTTTTCGCCTGAATTTGAGCAGCAACTTTCAAGTAATAAAAGTGATATGCCACTTAGTCCCATTCATGATAGAAGTCGCAAAGAACTGCCACGCGCCTACAGGCAAGTGAGAAGCGTTTATGTACAGAAAAATGGACATGTCACCGATGATGCTCCCATCGTTCACGAGAGTGTTCTGCATCGCATGAAATATGCACGACATCCTTATTATGAACCGCCTGCATTATTGCCTTTTAAGGAACTTGAGGTAGTACTAAGAAATGGCGATAGGGCATCTGCACGTTTTGAAGAAAAGGTGGCAACACCCATAACGCCTAGATTCCAACAGCACAAGCTAAATGTAAGTCAAGATGGAAGACCACCCAAAGATGGTAGTGTTTTACAATCGAATGCGACTAATCGTCGTACCCCTGTAAAATCACAGTAAGGATAGACCGCTCGTGGGTGCTTTAAAAAAGTCACCTCTTCCATATCGAGCGGTATATACTTATTAATAAGTCATACCCTTGCTTGGCTGTATATCATGTCAGATGACAACGATAACGCTAAAATATTAATAGCGACCCCCTGCTATAATGGGGTTTGTCACGCCGGCTACACATTGTCGCTATTAAAAACATTTGCCTATTTTCAAGGCGCTAAAAATATTAAATTCACGCATAAATTTATTCTTTACGAAAGCTTAGTGCCAAGGGCACGCAATCATTTTCTGGCATTTGCCATGTCTGATCCAACCATTACCCATATTTTATTTATCGATTCAGATATGAAATGGGAGCCAACTGATATTTCAAGATTACTTGCCGCCAAAAAACCGATAATTGGAGCGACTTTTCCTAAGAAGCGCTACATTTGGGACAAGTTGAGAACCAGTGCAGTACGTGAAATTGTCTTAAATGATAAATTAACGCAAAGTGAGTTTCGCGATAAAATTAAAGCCAATTTGGTTGAATATGCGATAAATTTTGGCACATCTCGAGAAGTGAAAGATGGCTTGATTGAAGTAGAGCATATAGCGACTGCTTTCATGTTGATCTCACGTTCTGCCATTCAACAAATGTGTGATGCTTATCCTGAACTGCGAGTACATAACCCTTCAAATGAATTGGGTAGTGAAGCGAAAAAGCATGTATTTTGTCTTTTTGAGTTAGGTATTGGCAAAGATGGTGAGTACTATTCAGAAGACTATAGTTTTTGCCGACGCTATACCGATCTGGGAGGAAAAATTTATGCGGATTTGAGCATTAATTTAATCCACCAAGGGCAGGAAGACTATCAAGGTAATTTTCTAGCCCAAGGAAATTTAATGCGTACGCCAAAGCAGCCTGGGTGAACAGACTCGCTATGCCCATCATAGTTTTTAGTATATTACCCAACACAATCTAACAAACCAATTGTCACCCCTGACATATCATGATAGTGTGTCAGTAGTATTTTAATAAGTTAAGCTAATAGGTCAGCTCATGCTCGATTGTTACCCACATTCAACGGTTTTCCTTGTCGTGCCTTAGGGCACTCTTCAATCCCCCCTCAAACAATTTACGCCTTTTATTTTTACCTCAGTTTCAAGGTGACATGATGAGATCAGCCTCGTTAGCAATTATTTGGTCGACAGGAATAGCCATTTTTTCGATGTTTTTTGGTTCCGGTAATGTGGTGTTTCCCTTACTGTTGGGGGCCAGCACGGGTAATCAAATATCATGGGCCTTATTGGGTTTAACAATTACCGCAGTGGGCGCGCCATTACTTGGGCTATTAGGTTCTGTACTTTTCAAAGGGGATTGTAAAGAGTTCTTTTATAGAATCGGAAAGGTTCCTGGATATATCGCTATCATGCTAATTTTAGCATTGCTAGGGCCAATAGGCGTAATGCCAAGGTGCTTTACTGTCGCACACAGTGCAATGCTTCCTTACATGCCCACTTTAAGTCTAATGAATTTTAGTATCGTTGCAGGATTACTTACACTGCTTATTATTGCTAGAAGAAATTATATTTTACCCATTTTAGGCTACGTTTTAAGCCCGGTGCTCATTATCAGTTTAGTGGTTATTATAATAGCGGGCATTATAAAAGCTGAACCCATGGTAGTTGCACCTTATTCGTCTTTTATGGCGATTCAAGAGGGCTTCGTGGTGGGTTATAACACCATGGATTTACTGGCTTCAATCATCTTTTCAGTGAGTATTTGGTTGCTATTGCAAGAAAAACTTAAAATCAAAAGCGAAGAGGATATTAAAACCAAATTAATACCAACCTATATTTGGGCTAGCATTTTGGGTGGAGGGCTATTAGGTTTAGTTTACGTAGGGCTAAGTTATAGTGCAGCTATGCATGCAAAGGCTCTTGTAAATACTCCGCAAGCACAAATCTTAGCGACATTGGCAATCCACTTGCTAGGGCCGAAATTGGCTATGGTAGCCAATATTGCCATTATTTTGGCATGTTTAACTACCGTGATGAGTTTGGCCGTGGCAGTGGTAGATGTAATACACGTTGAGGTAATGAACACAAAGATCGGCAAGAAATTATCATTTAGCTATGGTTGGATGATGCTGATCACAATAATTGTAACTGTATTGTTTTCAAACTTAGGTTTTGAAACGATTATAAAGTTTTTAGGTCCAATAATGGTTGTTTGTTATCCTGCAATTATTGTGCTTACTATCTGCAATATATTGTATAAATTATATGGATTCCCATATGTTAAGGTGCCGGTTTATGTCACGTTTGCATTTTCTTTGCTCTATTTTATCGTTCCACTGGTCAAAAGTGTTGCAGCCAGTTAAGTTAATGATTGCAGTAATGACCTTGCTCATGGCAAGCTCATTGCATGCAGTCAGTCCTACGTTAATTGCGTTAGGCGTTAATGAAACGCCGAAGTTGGAACTGACCACCGGCGTTGATTATTTGATTATGATTAACAACGAAAACCCGCATGGCACCAATTTCTACTTTGGTGAGTTTGCACAAAACGTTTTTACGCATTATTTGCAAGGCTCATCCAGCGTGACGCAAGATAGCATCGCGGTGCCTTCTCATGCAAAAGTGCTTTGGCTTTTTTCGCCAACCAAAGCAGGGGAATATGATTACTATGCGATTGATGGTAGTAATGACCAAAAAGGACAGAAGGGTAAAATTGTAGTAAAACAGGCTGAATCGACATTCCCTGAAAACCCTGATCCATTAGAAATACTCTCTGATGCTGAATCGGTACAAAATGGTTTAACGGTGACAGCGCCTGAAGAGGAAAAGCCAGCTAGCGAAGAGCAACCTAAAAGACGTTGGTTAAGAGGTGGACGTAGAGATTAATAAATGGGCCCTTGGGCCCATTTTTTTTAAAAGGGTGAGTTTTTTTGGAAAATATCAAGTTCAGGATTGTTTGCTGAAAACTCAATCTTTGATAAGTCTTGATTATTTTCTTCCATGCGTCTGCTACGATATTGCTGGAGGAATTCGCCTCTTTTAGCTTCAATGTCTGCGCTTACTTTAGGGCCATATGAACTTTGGCAATGTGCAAGAATTTCATCTTTACTTAATTGATAAGCGTAAGTATCAAGATCCGCAACATAAAGTTGTTCAGCCAAATTTTCTTTACATTCTATCAATGCATCATAGGCATTTTTTGCTAATTCATGTGCATTTTGCACGCCAAGCGTCATTAATCGATTGGCCAATGGTATTAACAGTGCGCTCACCATACAATGCTGACTGCAAGGCACATGTTTGATATCACCATAATTAGTCACACCGCTTTTATTGTCATTTTTTATATGTAAAGAAACAGCATACTCTGCAAGATTTTGGATAAGATATTCCATGATGCATTCTTTAACACTTTCATTGTCAGTCAAAATGCCTGCTTTTTGACCGATTGTTTTTGTCGTGTTGACAATGCTCTTAGCTAATAATTGCGAGTAAGCTTTGGTATTCTGGGAAGCGCCTTTTGCTACCATGGTTAAACCTTGATTGACTTCACGGCCAAAAACGCCAAGATCACCGACAGGGAATTTAGCGCCTGGCAGTGAATTCAACTCAATTAAATTTTCTCCTGCCGCCTTGGTTGTTTGTCGCACGGCATTGATGCTGGGTTTTAACAGGATATCTGCGCTACGAGCTGCTGTTCTAACGGCAATTTTCACGTAATTTAATGATCTTCTGAACATATTATGCCCCCGGGCTGCTACTGAAAAAGCCAGTTAAGCGACTATTTTATCTGTGTAACTAAGTGCGCGCAATACCCCTCAATATGCAATTAACGACTATGGCGTTAATAAAGTCTATTAAAAACAATGAGATAGAGCTATTTGTCATCAGATAAACGGCGCTGTTTAGCCGCTGAATCAATCCAAAAAGGCTTATACTCCATGAAGAGATTGATTGGAAAAAGCGTTAGACGACTATGCACAGCGGTGTTCAGAAAAAGATGACGATTGTGTCTGGCGAGCATCCTACGGTGTCTTTTGACAGCCTAGTAAAAGCCTCGCAACATAATCCCGTGCAATTTCCTGTCAATCATAATCGCTGCGAAATGCTGGTTAAAGAGCAAATGAAATCCCCTGATGCGATTGTACAGTTTGCGCAGGCAACCAAACCGATTGTGCACTGGAAAGCCTTGAAGTTGATCATGGATTTTCTGGACCATAAACGTGAGCATGGCAGTCCGATTGAAATAGATCTTTACGATAAAATGTCACTAGATCAAATGATCAATCGCTTATTATTGAAGCGCCCATTCACATTCATGGGGGAAGCGGATCTCTATTTACTCCGTAACAGGCAGACCAGTTATGGTGGATTTGATACGATCGGTACGTTAAATGAAAAGCGCCCTTTAGTGCTTGCTGATTATTTATCATATGATGAAATGCAGTTGTCGGCATTATTACTCGTTGCAACACCGTCATATTTTATTAATAACGGTAACAAAAAAAATCAAGGCAAGCTGGGTAAAGCAGGCAGTTTTGAAGATAGCGGCGTGATGATTGGCATGGTGGGAACACGTTGTGAAGTACGAGGTCGCAATGAATATGCTCATATGCTCATTACACCTTTGCAAAACACGGCAGAAAATGGTTATGGGAAACAAGGAGAAGACACTAAAAAACAAGCGTTGGCTTGTTTTGCTAAACTATATGAGCAAGGCGATGCAAAAGCCTCATATTTTCCAAGTTATGAAGAAGCTGTCGCAGATCAATCCGAACGTTATGTGCCATTGAATGATGGCAGTTTTATCAATAAAGCCGTTTATAAACAACGTCTGCGAATGGTGATTGAGCCCTTTTTAGTCGCAGCGAATGAATATGCTGCCCTTAAACACAAAAAAGCCTATGTTGATGCCTCTAGAATTGGTTTAGGATCATGGGCAGTTGATGCTAGTGTGCAAACACCATTACAATTACAGGTGTACGCAGAAATCTTATCTGAAATACCCTTGCCATGGATTAGTGATATTAACTTCGGAAGATTCCAAAACGATGCTGAAAATATTTTAGATAAGTTGCAAACGCAGCACGACTTTACCAAAGCTGGAAATAATATTGCAGTAAGCCATGAAGAAAGAGAGCCTGCGACAAAGCTAACTGCTATGAATGAAGGTAAATTGCTGATCAATAATTATGCTTGGGATGGCAACTCTTACCCTGGTAATGAATTTTGGTTAGGTCAAAGCTATTTGAGTGCATCGAGCGATCCTGCGGCGGCATGTTATTCTCAAATCGCAGAATTACAAAATCCATTAATAAACCCATTTGTTTCAGGTGTAAACACGCATATGGCCTTTTTAGGTCAATTAATCGAAATACAACAGTGTCATGGAGTTGCATGTGTTGATGACTATGACGAACAAGGAAACGTATTAAACACATATCTTGCTGCTAAAACGCCTAAATTGAAGAAGTAGCGTTAATTATCTTTATTTTTTGCGTTTGTGGAAGACTTCAAGTTTAAGAGGTACTTGTGCATCAGTGCAAGATGCAAGTATTAATTTAACCGCTTTTTCACTCGTGAAAGACTTCTCTTGCATTGTCATCCGTCGTTGAAAATCAATAATCTTTAATTCTTCTGATATCGAATCATTTTCAAGCAGTGATTCGATAATGTGTCTCACTGTGCTTAATTCTTTATCTATTTCTGACTTTTCATCTTCGTCTTGAGGAACAACAAAGTTAGGATCATCAAAGCGGTGTGTATGCAATGCTTTTAATGCATCTAGGAGTGGCATAGGTCATCCTTCACTTATTCAAAATCTTTAATATTAGTGTGATTTAAAGCAATTATGGTTCCTTAGTAAATATCTAGGCCATAAATAAAACATGAACTATGGTGCATTAAACAATAGGAGTGACTTATTATAAATAGATACTTCGAGAGTGTGAAGGAAGTCGTGTAATGCCAATTGAAGGTGTTTCTACCAATTTGCAAGTAGCTGCACAGTATGCCTTTGATTATCGCTTGTCAAAGCCTTATACAAACAGAAGTTGCCTATGGGACTGGGGGTACCCTTCTGATCTTAATGGCCCAATCTGGCGCCCAAATCATGGTTTAGCACATAGTATCCGCGGCGCTATGTATGCACCAACCGTTATTGATTATTTTAAAAACGTGACGGGAGATCCTGATTATGATTTATCTCTGCAAGAGATTGAAAAAATCCAGATTGCGTTAATGTTTCGTGTCACTGGTAGAGAAAATGATGCGGGTTTTTCAAATGACCCCGTTGCTTATGCTGAATATCAAAAAGGACATGCAAAATATTTTCGTGAATACTGTTTGGCAAATCCGGGTGTTTTTAAAGACGATGCAGAAATTGAGAAGTATGCGAATTTACTTAAAACGTATGCCAATCCTAATGCTAACTCGCCCTTAGCGAATATCTTTAAAACTTGCCATAACCTCGATCTCATACGCGTAAGAGATCCTGCTGGATTAGAAAAAGAATTGGCCATTCCAACGCAAATGTTAGGTGATGCTAATGTAAAGCAGTTAATGCTTTATGCTGACAGTTGTATTCGAGCAACCGGCTCTCAAATTAATTGTGCAAACCCAATTATTGGCAGGGGAGATGCTAATTATGAAGATGGCATTTTTCGTGTTGTCAGCACCAACGTAGCTGCCTGCTTTCAAACTGTTGCTAATGTCTCAAAACCGCCAAAACCCATAGTAGATGTTATTCCTGCAGCACAAATCACCGCAACAAAAGACGCCTTACTAAATTATTCAACTGCTGAAGTTCAGAAAATGGCTGTTTCACTTTATGGGTATGCTGAAGTTAAAGGCTTCTTTCAAGAAGCAAACGAACTGTTATTAAATATAAAAATATCACAGCAGACTAAAATAGAGATTATGCAAAAGATACAGGTCTTTGTTCAAACGATTTTGAAAAATGAAATTCCGTTATCGCGTTATAAATATTTGGTTGAATATTTGACTTCCAAAGGCATAGCTGATCCAAAGCTATTGGAGAATCCAGATGTTGCAGGCTTTGCTAATGTTGTCAATAATCTTCAAAAACTGAATTTACCTGCGGATCTAATCAATAATTTTCAAGCGGTTATTACCCAGGCGGCAATTGACTCTGCTCAGCAAATCGAGCAAGTGCAGCAAAAAGTAGCGCAAGTCAGTGTGAAACCTATGGTTAGTGTCGATGGCGCAAGTATCATTAATCAGGATTTATTTGACGATCCGTTAGATCCTGTTGTTGCAGATTCCATCAAATCGTTTGCCGATGCTCTTAAACAGAAAAGTATTGAGTTGTTTTTGAAGGTTGCATTAAATGATTTGGCTTCACCACAACGATCAGATATTACCTCTGTCAAAAATCTTTCTCAATTCACTACAAAAATCACTGAGTCCATTTTTAATGATCTATTTAAAGCTAAATCAAGCGAGCATCAAAAACATATTTTCCAGTATTACTGCAAAGTGCTCAACGAATGTATGAATAATAAAGATTATAATTCAGCTCGAGCTATCTATCAGGCATTAGCTGATCCGCAAATCCAGCGCTTAGCGACCACAACACGCTCCCTTGCTTCAGCTGATCTTTTATTGTTGAAAAAGCATGGTGAGTTCTTTGATAGAAAGAATCCAGCCGGTTACCATTTTTTAAAGCAAACAGATGTCTATATACCCTCTAGTCATATGTTAATTACATCATTAAATAATAGTTCCAAGCAATTATCACAACCGGATAAGCAAGGTGCGATTCGAGTGGATGTTAAACGCATGACGGATGTAGGTAAAATCTACGAAGATTTTAGACAGTGTCGCGCAAAGCTGCTTACAGAACCCGTTGTTGTTTCAGATGTTGAACTCTCACATATTCAACATGCAAAACTGACTACAAAGGAAAAAAAACAGCAGCTTTCTAGGAGAGTAAGTCCAGAACATCCCTTTGTAGCTGATTCATTAGTACCGGCGGTAAATGCAAGTACCGGTATCATGAAGCTTTTTGAGAGCTTAAATGACAGTTTAACCATGCCGATTAATATTGAGTTTGTCTATAATGGTGTAAAAGGCGGAAACAAAACCTTTGAGTACCTTCTGGATTTTGTTGAGATCTACAAAGATTTATTGCTTGCTGAGCATAGCAAGTCACCTCAGCCAAAAACATTATTTGAAAAGCTTGCGATCCTTTCGCTGTCACTTCAAGAATATGGTGATAATAATAAGCTATCAAATGCAGTGACCAATCAAAGATTGGCAAACATTAACTCTGATTTGATCACCAATGGTGTTACCCCTAATTTTTCTGCATTGCGTGAAGGTCAATCCAGGATTAATAAATTTAAGCTGGGATCTCCTTCATTAACTGAGTTGGATATTCCATTACCCGCTGGACCTTTAGTCAAAAATGGTTACACCTCGGATTACGAAGAATTAATGAAGGGGATGCTTGCAGGAGATACATTTACGGCGTCGGTAGTTAATCAGCAGACGATCATTACCATGAATGGTAATAGCTATAACCTACCTGAAATTATCAAATATGCTAATTTAAATCATCTTGAACTCAGTGATGCTGATAAAGCAGCCTATATGGATATGCTAAATAATCATTGTGCTACGCTAGAATTTCCTCCTTGTTATTCATCCGGCTCAACCCTGGTGGAGGTTCGTGACCCAGCCGATATTCAACAACTTAACGCAACGTTTGATGTACATCCCGAGTTACAAGCGTTATCAGTGCCAGAGAGAATGGCTTTGAATATTTATACGACAGGATTTTATGATGACGTGAATCCCTTTTTGCGTAATGGAAACCCAAAAAATCTTTATAGCCATTATCTAAGAGAGTTGATTTGCCATGCAGGGGTTGCTATTGTTGGGTTAAATAAAATTTCAGATGATAAAGTTGCGTTATCATTCCGGGCTGAGCATTCCGATCCTAATAATATACCTCCCTATATGCAAAATCGTATTGATGCCGCCAAAACAGGCGGTGTTACCGTTGAAATGAATTTTATTAGTACCGCTCAAGAGAATCCGTCATTGGATTTTGGTGACCCGGATACACCGGGTGGCGTGGGTATCATATTTAAAGAATTAAAAGGGAAAAATGTCAGGAATCTTAGCGCCTATCCTCATGAGCGTGAATTCTTAATGCCGCCGACACAGATCCAATGGATATCCTATTTTCATGCTAAGCAGGGGCACATTTTAGAAGGCAAACCGGTTGCTACACCATTAAATCTGTCACCTGAAGCTTTTGAGACTTTGTCAGCAACTAAAAAAGCTAAAATCGCGGCCAGTGATAAATTAATTACAGAACAAATTGCGAAAGCAACTAAACCAATGAAACTCGTTAATGCACTAAATAATATGCCTCCTAACTTAACCGATAACAAAGGAAATCCGATTGATATTTCTAAGATGGTTATCGAAATTGTTAGTATTTTAGGCGATCCGAATAAGGTACAGGCAATCACTGAAGACCCTTTAGCGCATGTACCTGCGTTGGTACAATCGGGGATTGTTGATAAATATGGTATTTTAAAGAAATTTATCGATATGGCTGGTGTTCAACATGATTTTAATGAAAAGCAAAAAGCACAGGTTGCGTTTGAGGCAGCACTCAATGCCGCACCGAATGTTGATAAATTAATAGAGGTGATTAATCAGTTTGCTAAAAATAGCTATATTAATATGGGGGATGCACAAACGGTTCATGCGATGACCAAGCAAATGAAGGAAATTGCTAGCAGTGGGCTCGATGCACACGAGATCTATGATAATCATATGCTGCCTTTTGATCGCTGCTCAGATATTCTTGCCAACTATAATATTAACACGCGCTTTTTTGAACTGGTTAGTAAACAATACGAAGAGCAGCTGGACGAAGCAATTGCTTCGGTGATGAATGCGAGTTCTTTAAATGAACTTATTGATACTGTGCGATCAAGTTTTCAATCTGGGATTTTCGATGTTGATCCAGCCACCGCAAAGAAAATGATCGATACCATGCGCCATTATGCGAATAATGCTGAATTAGTGCATGCGATAGCTAAAGGCGGTGATAATGCATTGTTATTTAAAAATTCAGGCATTACCCATGATTATGGTATTCGCGAACAATTTATTAATCTTGCGATTAAACAAGATCTAAAAAATTCGTTTAAGAAAAATATTAACTCTGCTGCTAATAGCGATGTACTCATTCGATTGCTGGAACGGGATGGTGCGAAGCTAGTATTGGAAGATGAAGAGGGGGTCGTTGATGTAGCCAAAATGGTTAAAAATATGCGAACGATGCTTAATGAACCAGAAATATTAACAGCAATCGCCACCAAGCCTCATCTGGTTGATATAGTATTTAAAAATTCAGGCGTAACAACGGCAGAGGGGATTCGTGATAAATTTATTCATTTAGCGAAGAACTTATATCAATTACAAAATCAACAACAACGTCCTGCCGTTACGCGGCAAAAAGCGGTGACTTTCAATTTAAATAAGAGCACAGCGGCGGCCAAAGCACCTGTGCAGGCTGTTATTCCCGTCGGTAATGAAAATAAAAATAAAATTAACAAACCTTAAGTTTGAATGCTTGAAATCATCTCATCACTTACCCATTGATAGAGCGTTTGCGCTGCAAAGGCGGCTATTTCGTTTTCAGGCAAGATAGGCAGCAGTTCTTCGCATAGCTCCCCAAAGACCTGTTGCTGGATGATGCCTTGCAACATTTTCTCTTGCGCTAAATTGCAGGAACGGAAGTAGCTTTTTTGACCTTTGCGCCAAAATAGCCAGCACAGTTTGGCGGGTAGTTTAACGGGGGCACGTAATTCTTCTTCACTATCGATTAGCTGCCACAACTGTGGTGTGTCATATTCAAAATGACGGTGCACAACTGCTGGGTGTAAAGTGAATTGTAAGTCAGGCCATTTTTCCGGAGAAATTTGACTAAACTGTTGCACGGTGGCAATCGGTGCATCGGATGCGTCAATGGTAAATGCGACTGACCATTCAAATTCAGCCATTTCGGCTAATACCGGAAATTCATTGTAGGGCGCGGTGGTCTTTAAAAATTCGCTAAAATATTGACCAAAATAGCGTACTGAAAAATGCTGTGAAGGGTGCTTGTCCAAATAAGCGATGAAGGCGGGGTCAAAATGCTCATCACCCATCATGGCGTACGTTTTAGGAAAATCGAGTTTTAAAATTTCAAGTAACCGAAGTCGGTAACCGTCAAAATAAACTTTTAAGCCGCGTTCGGCATTAAAACGCTTATTATTTTCTATGACAGGCGAAATAGCGGTTTGCTTACCTTCGATGAGGTAGCTTTGAAAAGCATCTTGCAGATCACTCAACTTCATATGTTATGCGCCTACGGGTAATAGATCACGAGCAATATGTTTAGCTTGTTCTAATTCCATCATTAGTTCACTAAGTGGTGGAATATGATCATCGCGTTCAATCATGGTTGATATAAAACCAAATCGATCTAAGGCTTTGGCATAAAGATTCCATACAGGATCAATCACATCGCTATCGTGGGTATCAATAATGTGATCACCATTATTTGAATGGCCAGCAAGATGGATCTGCTTTGGTCTATTTAACGGGATGCCATTTAGGTAATCCAAGGGATCAAATTGATGATTAAAAGAACTCACGTAAATATTGTTAACATCTAATAGTAAATAACAGTCTGCCTGTTCAGTGACTTCGCGCAAAAAATCCCATTCAGTCATTTCTGAATGCGCGTATGTCAGATAAGTTGAGGCATTTTCTATCAGCATCGGTTGTTCCAGGAAATCTTGCACTTGTTTAATGCGAGAAACCATATGATTTATGCATTCTTGGGTGTAAGGCAGTGGTAATAGATCATGCATATTTTTTTGATGAACGCCTGTCCAGCAAACATGATCAGATATCCATTTGGCATCGACACGTTTTGCTAAGGCTTTAATCTGTTTGAGGTAGTCCCAATCTAATGGCGCTGTGCTGCCAAGTGACATGGAAACCCCATGCATAACTATCGGATAATGCTCTTTAATTTGATCAAGGTAATAAAGTGGCTTTCCGCCAGGAACAAGATAGTTCTCTGATAATATTTCAAACCAGTCGATAGCCGGTCTTGATTCAATAATATCGTTATAATGATCGGTTCTAAGGCCTAAGCCAAAACCTAAATTTGGGAATTGATGCTTGGATAAACTTGGGTGACTACTCATGAAGGTTTCACATCTGATAGGAACGTAAGTAGAAAATAACTAAGGCAGAAAACCGGTAATGCATATAGGCTTCCTGCCTTAGATAATCGTAACGATTAGTTAGTGACTAATAATTAGTCAACAACTGAACCGCCTGCAGTGGTGCAATCACCTTTGGTCATGTATGACCAGCCAGCAGCTTTGCAAGAGTTACGAGCTTTGCAAGAGTTATCTGGGGTAGCGCATTCACTTGAGCCTTTGCATGCGTTGGAACCAGCGCATTTAACAAGAGCTTCATGGGAATCACCACACATGGTGGAACAACCAGTTGCGAATAATGCTGCAGCAGCAGCGGCTAAAGCGAGAGCTGTTTTTGACGTCCGTTTCATTTAGAAAACTCCTAAATGTGATTAATATGAGTTAGTACTAACGCTGAATACGAGCTTACCAACACTCACAAAAGTAAATGAATAGCAAGACAGTACCGCATTCATTAAAACAAATATGACAATATAATGAAGTAATTACAAGGCTTTAAACATTTTTTTTAAATATCGTTAAAAAAGTTTAAAATTGATTGGTTGGCTTGCTGCCAGAGTGCTAAAATGCGCGCCTTGCAGGATTAAATGAGATTTGGCCAGATTCAGTGCGAAATCCCATGATAATAGATACAGCTATAAAAGGTAAGTCAGAACCTTATGAATCCTAATTACCTTGAGTTTGAGCAACCGATTGCAGAATTAGAAGCCAAGATTGAAGAGCTTAGGTTAGTTGGCTCAGATAGTGTTATTAACATTGGCGAAGAAATTGAGCGCCTTAAAGCTAAGAGCCGCGATTTAACCGAATCGGTATTTCGCAATTTGAGCTCGTGGCAAATTACCCAGCTTGCTCGTCATCCTTTACGCCCATATTCCCTTGACTACATTTCGCGGATCTTTACTGAATTCGAAGAATTGCATGGTGATCGCGCATTTTCTGATGATCAGGCCGTTATCGGTGGTGTTGCCCGTTTAGAAAATGAACCTGTCATGGTGATTGGTCAGCAGAAGGGACGAGATACCAAAGAAAAAATTCGTCGCAACTTTGGCATGCTACATCCTGAAGGCTATCGTAGAGCTAAGCGACTAATGGCATTAGCCGAAAAATTCAATATGCCTGTGATCACGCTAATTGATACTCCGGGTGCTTATCCTGGTATTGACGCTGAGGCCCGTGGCCAAAGCGAGGCAATAGCCCGTAACCTGTTTGAAATGGCCAAACTTGAATCACCCATTATTTCTGTGGTGATTGGCGAAGGCTGCTCAGGGGGCGCTTTAGGGATGGCTGTGGGTGATAGGGTATTGATGTTGCAGTACAGCTATTACGCG
>CAZCXZ010000038.1:0-29178 GCA_964502705.1 Uncultured Candidatus Berkiella sp.
TATTGCGGCAGTCCTAATGACTTTCGGTACCTTAGATTATTTACCGGTGTTTAATAAAGCACCTGCTATTGCTGCAGCTCATCCGACGATGGAAATCTTTGCCGGCTATGAGTGGTCTGTATTCACGGTAATTGGTATCTTGTTGTTTATTGGTGCAATGGGTAAATCCGCGCAAGTGCCATTACATGTTTGGTTGCCCGATTCTATGGAAGGCCCAACACCCATATCCGCATTAATTCACGCTGCAACCATGGTGACAGCAGGGGTCTTTATGGTGGCACGTATGTCACCGTTGTTTGAACATTCTGAAACGGCACTTGCCTTTGTGATGGTGATTGGTGCTTCAACCTGCTTCTTAATGGGCTTAGTTGGCATTGTGCAAAACGATATTAAACGTGTGGTGGCGTATTCAACCTTGTCACAGTTAGGTTACATGGTGACGGCTCTTGGCGTATCCGCTTACGCTGCCGGTATTTTCCATTTAATGACTCACGCTTTCTTTAAAGCATTACTATTCTTAGGTGCCGGTTCTGTCATCATCGCTATGCATCATGAACAAGATATTCGTCAAATGGGTGGCTTACGCAAATACATGCCCATCACTTATATCACGATGTTGTTAGGCTCGTTGGCATTGATTGGCTTCCCATTTTTCTCAGGTTTCTATTCCAAAGACACGATTATTGAAGCCGTGCATTTAAGCACCTTGCCTGGCGCGCAGTTTGTTTACTGGTTAGTCTTGGGCAGCGTGTTTGTAACGGCTCTCTATTCTTTCAGAATGTTCTTTTTAGTGTTCCACACCAAAGAACGTATGGATGAGCATACCCGTTCACACTTGCATGAATCACCGATGGTTGTTTGGTTGCCATTGGTGTTATTAGCTATTCCATCTGTTGTGATTGGGGCGGCTTTTGCAGGTGACGTATTTGGTGACTACTTTGCGAACTCGATTTTTGTGTTACCTGAACACAATGTGATGAAAACCCTCTCAGAGGAATACCATGGTGCCGTTGCGATGGCCGTACATGGTTTCACTTCCATGCCGTTCTTCTTAGCAATGGCAGGTGTTGTTGTGGCTTATGTATTTTATGTCTTAAAGCCTTCATTGGCAGAAACCACACGTAAATTATTCTCGCCAATTTATAGCCTGTTAATCAACAAATATGGATTTGATGCGTTTAATCAAACCGTGATTGCAGGCGGCACCCGAGCAATTGGGAAATTGTTCTGGCATGTGGGTGACGAAAAGCTCATTGATGGATTGATGGTTAATGGTTCGGCTAAGACGGTTGGGTATTCCGCCAAGATAATGCGTCATTTGCAATCCGGTTATGTTTATCATTATGCATTCGCAATGATCACCGGGCTAATAGCGCTTTCTTTATGGCTTATGGTTAGAGTATAAGGGGCTTCTGTGCAATTCGCTTTACCATTACTGAGCACGCTAATTTGGTTACCGATTATAGGTGGCCTACTGATATTTGCCTTGGGTGGTCAGCAACACCCCGAGCGAGCCAAGTGGCTTGCATTGTTAATATCGTTAATGTCATTGGCACTATGTGTGCCGTTATGGCAGGGGTTTGATCCGCAAGCAATTGGTTTTCAATTTGTCGAACAAAAACCTTGGTTCCCTTGGTTACATATCAATTATGATTTAGGCGTTGATGGCTTTGCGATGCCATTAATTGTTTTGACCTGTCTGTTTACCCCCTTAGTGATCGTGTCAGCTTGGCGCGTAATTGAACAAAAAGTCGCACTTTACATGGTATCGTTTTTAATGATGCAGGGGTTGATGTGTGGTGTGTTCGCAGCGCTTGATGCCATTCTATTTTATGTCTTCTGGGAAGCCATGCTGGTTCCGATGTTTTTGATCATCGGGATCTGGGGTGGACCAAACCGCATCTATGCCACCATCAAGTTCTTTTTATATACCTTTTTGGGTTCGGTATTTTTATTGGTTGCGCTCATTTATCTACATATGCAAACCAAATCGGTAGGTGATCCCGCTTTTGCGATTTCTGCTTTTGCTGATTTAACGTTGCCGCTACTAACGCAAAAATGGATCTTGGTTGCTTTCTTACTCGCTTTTGCTGTGAAAATCCCAATGGTGCCAGTGCACACATGGTTACCTGATGCACACGTGGAAGCACCTACCGGGGGCTCGGTGGTGTTAGCTGCCATCATGTTGAAAATGGGTGCTTACGGTTTCTTGCGCTTTATTTTGCCTATCGTGCCGGATGCTAGCCGTGAATGGCAGTGGCTCATTATTGGCGCATCATTGATTGCCGTCGTTTATATTGGTCTCGTGGCTATTGTGCAAAAAGACATGAAGAAGCTGATTGCTTATTCATCCATTGCCCATATGGGTTTTGTCACACTGGGTATTTTCATTTCCTTTGCACTCGTCAACCAAGATGCCTTGCCCGCTGCGGCAATGGGTATCAATGGCGCTTACGTGCAAATGATTTCACATGGCTTTATTTCAGGCGCTTTGTTCTTGTGTGTTGGCGTGCTGTATGACCGCGTTCATTCACGCAATATTGCTGATTACGGCGGGGTGGTAAATACCATGCCCATCTTTGCTAGCTTCTTTGTGCTATTTGCTTTTGCGAATGCGGGCTTGCCAGGTACTTCAGGGTTTGTAGGAGAGTTTTTGGTAATACTTGCTGCTTTTCAGGCAAAGCCAATGTTCGCCTTTATTGCAGCAACCACATTGATTTTAGGTGCTGCTTATACCTTATGGATGATTAAGCGTGTGGTATTCGGTGAAGTCGCGAATAATAACGTTGCTACGCTAAAAGATCTGAACGGTCGCGAGTTAGGTGTGCTTACCATATTAGCCTTTTTAGTGTTGTTATTTGGCTTATGGCCTGAACCGCTGCTTAAGGTCACTGAAGCCACCACCAAAACATTATTAGCGCAAATCGGTCAGCCTAAATACGCGCTGAACGCTGAGATCAGTTATTTATAAAACGCTCTGAACGAAGAGGTTAACAGTGGAAGATTTATGGGTCATCATGCCGGAGATTGTGTTAGCAAGCTTGGCATGCATTGGGTTAATTTTGGATTTATTCTTATCTAAGAAAAACCGCGTAATCACCTATTTGTTTAGTCAATTGGCATTGATTGTCACTGCAGTGTGCTGCTGGCGCTTTACCACTTATGGTTCAATTAACACGGCGTTCGCAGATCAGTTCGTGAATGATCCTTTTGCGCAAATCACCAAACTCGTGATTTTGACTTTAATGTTTCTGGTTTTAACCTATTCCAGAGCTTATACCCGTGATCGTGACATTGCGTTTGGAGAGTTTCATTCATTATCACTCTTTTGTTGTTTGGGTATGATGTTTTTAGCGTCTGCTAAAAGCTTACTGATGATCTACCTCGGCTTAGAGTTATTATCATTACCTTTATATGCATTAGTCGCACTACAAAGAGATTCTCGCTCTGGTGTCGAAGCGGCAATGAAATACTTTATTTTAGGCGCATTGGCTTCAGGCTTATTGCTCTATGGTATGTCTTTGTTGTTTGGCCTTTCTGGCAGTATTCAGCTTGATGAGATTTCAAAATGGGTTCATGCAGCTCAAGGTGGCAGCATGCAAGTGGCATTGTTTGCCATGATCTTCATTTTAGTGGGAGTGGCATTCAAATTGGGCGCAGTACCATTTCACATGTGGGTACCCGATGTTTATCAAGGCGCACCAACCAGCATCACCTTATTGGTTGGTTCAGCACCTAAAGTGGCTGCTTTTGCGATGGCTTACCGACTGTTACATGATGGTTTGCCTGGCTTCTCTGAGCAATGGACGCAAATTTTAATGGTACTCGCGGTGTTATCGATGGCAACCGGTAATATCCTTGCAATTGCACAAACCAATATTAAAAGGCTATTTGCGTATTCCACGATTGCGCATGTGGGCTTCTTGTTTTTAGGCATGTTGGTAGCACCAGTAGTTGGTTATGGGCCCGCACTGTACTACATCGTGGTATATGCATTAGTGGCTGCCGCCGCGTTTGGTGTATTAATTATGCTAAGCCAAGGTTATGAAGCAGAAACTTTAGACGACTTAAAAGGCCTTGCCAGCAAAAATCCTTGGTTAGCTTTTATGATGTTGTTAGTCGCTTTCTCATTAGCAGGCGTACCGCCCACCGTTGGTTTTTATGCCAAGTTTATGGTGCTGAACGCGTTAGTTGATGCAGGCATGACATGGTTAGCAGCACTTGCCGTTGTGTTCTCGATTATTGGTGCTTACTACTACTTAAAAATCGTACGTGTTATGTACTTTGAACAGCCAGCCAACACCAATGTGCCCGTTGCTTCGAGCGATATGCGCATTACCTTATCGGTTAACGGCTTAGCAATCTTGGGCTTTGGTCTTTTCCCTGCACCACTTTTTATGGTGTGCCAAAACGTTTTTGCTAACCTCTAATGAGTTATTTTGGGCGGCTTTGCCGCCCATGTTCTCTTCCCGGATCTAACATTATCTCTAAGTAAGCATTACTTATTTGATTGAATGCTCTTAATTTGCACATGTATATGTTCGATAAGTTCTGGTGGCAGTTTAAGCATCGTACCTAAAGATTCTAAATAACGCTTTTCTTCAGTTTGATTGGGTTCTATCGCAAGACATGATGCCAGATAAAACTCAGCAGCTTGTTCCATTGAGTGAATATTTTTAGTCAATTCATTTAAATCAATTGGCTTCATCAGTGAGTCGAAAATGAGTGCTTTCTGATCAGCAGGAAGGTTCATTTTTTCAATTTCAGAAAATATTTTATTTTGCTCAGCGCTATCTATATGACCGTCAGATTTTGCTGCTGCGATCATCCCTTTAATCAAAACAATCCCGAAATTTTGATCGCCATTTATAGAATAATCGTTTACGTTCGGCTGACTTTCAAGGAGCGTATTTACGGAACCTTCAGGTTTCTTTCCTGCTTGATAATTTTGGTAGGCATTGTGTGCCAGTGCTCCAAGCAAAGCGGCCCCACCATAACCAAGAGCACCACCAGCTATATCTCGAGCTTTGCCGTTACTTAACAAAAGTGATAATAATCCTCCAGCAACAGCGCCGCCTGCAAAACTGTTGACGCCTCCTTGTGTCGCTTTTTGAGTAAGGCCTTTTGCCTTTTCAGCCAGACTGGAAATATCAAATGCACCGCTTCCTGTTTGTGCGGTGTTTGAGTCGTTTGAATTATTTTGATTGCCAAAAAAATTGTTTAATAAGCCATTGATATCCATATTAACCCCATAAACTACCGCTAAACATAAAATGTAATGATCAATCATAGTAAAAAAAAAATAGCAACGAAGCTGTAAAAATATTTAGCTTTCGCAGATAGATTTCAGGGTTTGGGAAGCCGATTTTTCTAAAGAAGCATATTAAGAAACTATACTTTTTGATTAAGGTTAATCGATCAAGTTTATCTGATGCGGTAGGTGTAGGAATGATCAAGCGAGTGCTGTTATTTGTTTTAACGAACCTAGCAATTATTGCAGTTATCTCATTCATATTGTCTATATTCAATGTTCAGCCATTTCTTACACAGCATGGTTTAAATTATCAATCTTTACTTGTATATGCTTTGATCATTGGTTTTACTGGGTCATTAATCTCATTATTTGTTTCAAAATGGATGGCTATCCATGCGTTTGGGGTTCGGATAATTTCCAAACCTAAAGACGCAACCGAGGATTGGTTATTTTCAGAAATCTCGTTGCTCGCCAAGCAAAATAACATTGGAATGCCACAAGTTGGTATTTACGAAAGCCCTGATCCAAATGCATTCGCAACCGGTTGGAATAAGAATAATGCGCTAGTTGCTGTATCAACTGGCCTATTGACCTCAATGGATCGTGAAGGAGTTCAGGGCGTTTTAGGTCATGAGGTTTCACATATTGCCAATGGGGATATGGTGACGTTGGCTCTAATACAAGGTGTCGTTAATACTTTTGTTATATTCTTTGCACGTATTGCTGCATTTTTTGTGACACAATTGTTCAGAAAAGGCGACGGCGAACAAGTGCATGATGGTTTTGTCTATTATGGTGTTGCTATGCTATTTGAAATTGTTTTTGGTATATTGGCTACAGCGATTGTAATGTGGTTTTCTCGTTATCGCGAGTTTCGTGCTGATGCAGGTTCTGCAAAATCTGTTGGTAAAGAGAAAATGATTTCAGCTTTAGAGCAGCTGAAAGCTCAATCAAATAAAACGATTGAAGATGATCGCGCTCCAGCGTTCAGTGCAATGAAAATTTCTCATCAAAGCAAATGGCTATCAATATTTGCTAGTCATCCGCCACTTGAAAAACGCATTGAAGCACTTCAAAAAATGGATCAATCCAGAAGTCGTTAATAGTCTTTTAAATAAAATTAAAAACATTAAGGCAAAATAATTTACTTAGAGTTTGAGCAGGGTTATTAAGCTCGTTTTTTAAACCATGGAATAATAAACGAAGTCGTTTGTTGGTAAAGCTTATAAGCAGCTCCTTTCGATTTAAGTGATTGTTGCTCAGTGATTGGGCCGGTAATGAATACAAAAATAACGAGCAATAGTAGGGGAGAAAGCACCGATAGATAGCCGTATTCCGAGTTAACCCCCAGCAAGCAGAACCCAAACCAAATGAGCCATTCAAAAAAATAATTTGGATGCCGAGAATAATTCCAAAGTCCCGCATTACAAACCACTCCGGGTGAACTCTTTTTAAATTGATGCAGCTGCCAATCAGCAACGCCTTCTCCGACGAGCGCTATAATGATGAGAAGGATGGCACAATAATCGATAATCAGTAAATGTAGTGAGTGGTTGTTGGCGATGAATAAAAATGGCAGGGCAACTACCATCATTAATATACCTTGCAGCATATAGTTGAATAAAAAACCAACCGCTTTTGATACTTTCCAGTTTTCACTAAGCGTTTCATAGCGCGGATCACGATGATTTTTAGCAACACGAGTCAGCCATAAAAAAGCAGAAAGTCGCGCTGCCCATAAAAGAAGTAGTGACCAAGAAATGACGATTTTAAAAGAGAAGGGTGCTACATTTTTTTGAATGAGTAAGTAACTGGTGGAGCAAAGAAAAATACCAATCGACCAACAAGTATCAATGATGCTTGCATTTTGAGAATAAAGATACAAACTCCAAATAAATAAAACAAATCCCAGCATGAATAAGAATGTTAGACCCATCGTGAATATCATGGTTATGCCTTAGGAAATTTGATTAATCGTTCGAATAAAACAATACTGCTTGTAAACAACATTGCCCAAAATAAACCAATAACTAGCGTAGAGTAAAAGCCGTTAATTAGTATCGCTGCACCTTGTATTGCACCAATATAATATGCCAAAGAGAACCCAATTAAGGATAGCCCAGCTATAACCGCAGGCCTTGAAACGAATTTTAGCAATAGAGCATAAAATAGCATCGCAAAATTAAACCAGATACCTATCATAAAAGGCGGTGAAAAAGGGAATGCAAATGGATTGGCATAAAATTTAATGATGTCAAAGTAGGTAAGCAGTGAATCGCCAATCACCCCAATCAAAGTGAGATAAATCAAAAAAATTACGAGATGTGTGGTTTGGTGTCTTACATAACGTTGCCAGACATACTGCAGTGCTGTAACAATCAATGCGATTATAAAGCCAATCCAGTTATACGCTTGGGCAGCGCTGTAAATACAAGCGAACCACACGACATAATAAGCCAATAAATGGACGAATAATTGTGCCCATTGGCTATTTAGGTATTTTTTTGCCATAACACTTGAATATCACTTATGTGTTTATTTTGGAACCCAGCCTGACAATAGGAGAAGTAATACTCCCACATTCTGGCAAAAGACTCATTAAAGCCTAAGGAAAAAATGTTGGAAATATTGTGCTCAAATTTCTTTTGCCATTCAGACAATGTTCTTACGTAATGATGGCCAATATCTTCAAAATCTATCATTTTAAGATTAGTGTCATTTTTAACAATAGAATGAATAGCTGCGACAGAAGGAAGGCAGCCACCAGGAAAGATGTGCTTTTTGATAAAATCAATTTCAAATTTTGCTCTTTCATAATCATCGTCATTAATGGTTATACATTGAAGCAAGAAAAGTCCATTTTTTTTAAGTAATCGATTAATCCGTTGAAAGTAATCGCGAAATAGTTTGAAGCCCACCGCCTCAATCATTTCAACGGAAACGATTTTGTCATAGTGACCATCTATGTGCCGATAGTCCTTATTCAGGATGTGAATATGTTTTCCTAGCTGTTTCTCGTTAATCAACTCATTAACATAGTTGAATTGCTCGTTAGAAATGGTTGTAGATGTTACTTTGCACCCATAATTTTGATGTGCATAGATGGCTAATCCACCCCAACCACTGCCAATTTCTAATAAATGATCTTTTTCAGTCAATTGTAGTTTTTCACATATTCTTTTTAACTTAAGTTCAGAAGCTTCATCTAGCGTTTGGTCGGGCTTGTCAAAAATAGCGCACGAATACATCATCTTTTTATCTAGGAATTGCTTGAAAAACTCATTGCTGAGATCGTAGTGTTTTAATATGTTTTTCTTAGCAGAAGAGAATGTTGTTCGATTAAATAGATTAAGTAATACATCCTTTATCCATAGCAATTTGGCAATGCCATTATCCATTTTTTTGAACAACGTTCTATTCTGTAAAATAATATCAAACAAATCTTTAAGGTTGCTACATTCCCAAGCTTTTTGAAAATAACTATAACAAATACCATTTGTGCCCATCAGAACCAACTGATTATACACTTTTGGATCGTTGACCCTAACAGTCACTTGCTTAGAAGTGGAATATTTTCCTTGAAAGCAATACTCATTTTGACCGTCAAGTATTTGAATACTGCCATATTCTAAATCATTTAATAGTTTTAGTGCTTGATTTTTAAAAAAACTCTTCATATTGTGTTAACCATCGTTTATTTAGTTTTGGGGTGCGAATGAAATGGAACGCCCTTCAAACATAATTTTAGTGCGTGCCAATGTATTAATGAAACTATTTTCTGAGTTAAAAGTGGATAACGCCGCAAACAAGCATGTAAGTTATTTTTCGTAAAGGGTTTGCTGCTCATGCTTAACGTGGCATTAAACGTCACTTTTTGATCTTGTCGGTTGCTAATATGTAAGATTATGTCTTCATTTGTTTTTTTAAGGTTAAACTGATAATCATAATTCATCGACATAAATGGGGACACATGTAATGATTTTTTTGCTGTAAAATAGTAAATGGGCGGCGTACACCTGGTAGGAGAATCTAAAACATACAAATGTCGTTCATGCCAGGGTGTATTGGTGACCTCTGCCACCATGGAAGTTAAAATGCTATTTTGATAGATAAAATAAAGACTAATAGGGTTAAAACAAAATCCAGCAAAAGACAAATGTGTTAATAAGTAGACTTTATAATCGGAATGATTACTGTGAATGCCAATATGCTTAAGTAATGTCGCTTTTAAATCATTTTTTTGATCGGTAAAATAATTCTTTCGATAAAATGAGATATAGTTGAATTTTTCTAAACTAAGCAGCGGTGAAACGCTATTTAACTCGCCAATATGGTCTAAATCAAGGTAAAATTGAAAAATGTCATAGCGGAATTCATGTAATTTTGGCTCAACTCGACGGTGCGTTATAAAGCCTTCGAATAACTGGTGATTGCTCATTTAGAATTCCGTATTGCGTTGCAAACGCTTTCTGCACTGTTAACACCATCTTCATGAAAACCATTTCCCCAATAGGCGCCACAAAAGTAGGTATTATTGATACCGTTGATTGTTGAAAATCGCTTTTGAGCATCCACTGCGTTTTGATTAAGTATGGGGTGTGAAAAATTTCTTTTGACTAAAATTTTATCTTGAGCAATATGGTCTTGTAAATTCACAGAGACAATAAAGTCTTGTGGTACATTTAAATTTTGTAATCGGTTCGCGTAATAATTTAATGTGCAAGCGCCGCTTTCATTTTCATAATAATTCCAGCTGGCCCATGCTTTTCTATTAGGTGGCATAACGCTTGTGTCAGTATGTAATTGAATTTTATTATTTTCATATTTTATTGCCCCTAAGATATCACTCTCTTCTTTACTCGGATTTTCTAACATCTGTAAAGCTTCGTCGCTATGAGTAGCAATGATCACTTTGTCGAAATGATGTGAAGTTCCATCAACGTAGATTTCAACACCATTAGCTTGTCGACGGATATTAGTAACTTTGTTAGATAGATGAACATTATTTTTATAGCGAGATGTCAGGCTAGAGATGTATTGCGATGAACCATTTTTAATAACATACCATTGTGGTCGATTGATTAAATTTAATAATCCATGATTTTCGTAGAAGTTGAGCAAAAAGGACAGCGGCATTTCAAGCGCTTTTTCTTTGGGGCATGACCAAATTGCTGAAATCATTGGCACAAGATACGAATTGATAAATAGCGCACTATACTTTTTATTTTCTAGCAGTGTTTTGAGGGTGATCTCTTGTACTGAGTCAGTGGCCAACATTCTTTTGCTTGCAACGTTGAAACATACTATGTCACGAAGCATTCTGTAGAATGAAGGATTGTATAAATTTTTAACATCGCTAAAAAGAGACGTAAGGGAATGCCCATTGTAATAAAAATTCCTACTCGGGGCATAAAAGCTAAAACTCATTTCACTCTTTTCATAAGCGATTTTTTCTTGATCGAGTATTTTAGTGAAATTGGGATAGGTTTTTTTATTAAAAACAATAAAGCCACAGTCGATATTGGCTGTTTGGTTACCTGAATTTATTGATACCGTATGCGTGTGCCCGCCGAGCGTATCGTTGGCTTCAAACAAATGAACTTCATAATGCCGGCTGAGTATATACGCGCTGGTAAGACCTGAAATACCGGAACCGACAACAGCAATTTTCTGAGACATAAGTTACGATTATCTTTTAGAATGTATTTTTTATATTGTACAGTTTTCAAAGATTAAAATATATTAATGTAACTTAAGCATAACAAATATTTAACTAAGGCAAGTACATGGCAAACTTTTTGATTATTGCGGCAAGCAGTGATATCGGTCAAGCAACGGCTGAGTTATTGCATCATAACAATCATCGATTATTTCTGACGAGCCGTTCTAATGAAGGCGTTAAATCCTTGGCTAGTAACCTGCAAGCACCATTTGCCCTGCTTGATGCTACCTCGTTTGAAGCTGTTGACCAAGTCGTCGAACGTGCAATAAATGAGCTAGGTTCATTAGATGGTATTGTTAATTTTGCAGGCTCTCTATTTTTAAAAGCTGCTCATCTTACCAATTTTCAACAGTATCAAGATGTGATTAACGCTTCGTTGACGACCTCCTTTGCAACGATTAAAGCAGCGAGTAAACATATGCTTCCTACTGGAGGCTCGGTTGTGCTTATTTCATCAGCCGCGGCAATCACTGGTTTTTCAAATCATGAAGCGATTGCTGCAGCTAAAGCCGGTATTATTGGTATGGCTCGCAGTGCAGCAGCGACCTATGCACCCAATAATCTACGCTTCAATGTCGTGGCACCTGGTTTAATTGAAACAAAACTCACGCAACAACTAACAAGTAATTCGCTTGCCAAGAAAGTCTCTGAGGGAATGCACGCCCTGGGAAGGTTGGGTAAACCAGCCGATATTGCTCGTGCTATCCAGTTCTTTCTTGATCCTCATAATGATTGGATCACAGGACAAGTTTTGGCAGTTGATGGGGGATTGAGTAGTGTGCGGCCTAAAAATGTGAGCCAGGCTTCCTAAATATACATGCTTCCTCTAAGATATTCGTTGAATGGTGAATGAACTCAAGGTATATAAGGAAAAACATGGAACGTTATCTTAAAGTCTTCTTGTTAACCATTTTGTTTTGCTTTGTTGTTGATATGATTTGGTTAGGCTTTATTGCAAAGCAGATCTACCAGAATGAATTAGCGAGCCTTATTCGAAAAGCGAATGGCGCAATGGCGCCTAACTGGCCTAGCGCTGTGCTCGTTTACATCGCTATAGTTTCCGGCATTTTATTTTTTGTTTTGCCGAAGTATCCAAATAGTTACTTTTACACGTGGTTGGCAGGGGGCGCATTTGGATTAGTTGTTTATGCAGTTTACGACTGTACTAACTATGCTGTATTGCAAGGATGGACAGTTAAAATTGCGGTTATCGATATTATGTGGGGAACATTCTTGTGCAGTTGTTCAGCATTATTTGCACTGTTTTGTTATAACAAATTTTCCTGAAAACATATTCAGTCAATTAAACCATAAAGAGATGACAAGCTGCTTTATGGTTTATTATCTATATAGGATCATTATATTTTCGGAACCCATCAATGGAAAACCCTATTTATATGTGGGCACTATTCGTAGGCATCGTTATTGCCTTGCTTGCCTTTGATTTAGGGGTTTTACATAAAGATAATCGTGAAATTGGCGTTAAAGAAAGCCTCTACATCAGTTTGGGTTATATCTGTGCGGGTTTGCTTTTTGGAGCATGGATTTGGTTTGACCAAGGTGCTCAAAAAGGCGCTGAATATTTGACAGGCTTTGCCATCGAGAAGTCACTGGCACTTGACAACATTTTTCTCATTTCACTGATTTTTACCTACTTCGCTATTCCCAGAAAATACCAATATCGCATTCTCTTTTGGGGGATAGTCGGTGTTATTGTGTTGCGTGCCGTTATGATAGGCCTTGGTGCGGTGCTGGTAGCGAAGTTTGCATGGGTGCTATATGTTTTTGCAGTTTTTTTAATTCTTACCGGTATTAAAATGCTATTCATCATAGACAATATGCCGGATATAAAATCAAACC
Organism: Uncultured Candidatus Berkiella sp.; assembly: GCA_964502705.1. Taxonomy (GTDB): domain Bacteria; phylum Pseudomonadota; class Gammaproteobacteria; order Berkiellales; family Berkiellaceae; genus Berkiella. The sequence goes on from CAZCXZ010000038.1 coordinate 12,837, forward strand.
CGCTGCTGCGATTCATAAGGCGACATTTAAACGTAACCAATGAAATTCACGACCATCACTTTTTTGCTAAAATCAAAGAAGAGGGCAAAGAAGGGAATGGCACCTGGTACATAACGCCATTATTTCTAGCGCTGATTTTAATTGAATGTATGGATCTCATCTTTGCTATTGACAGTGTACCAGCCATTTTTGCCATCACAACGGATACCTACATTGTCTACACGAGTAACATATTTGCGATATTAGGCTTGCGGGCACTCTACTTTGCCTTAGATGCTCTCTTAGTGCGTTTTCGCTATTTGAAATACGCGTTAGCAATATTATTAATATTTATCGGTAGTAAAATATTTATAGCTGAATTGATGGGCTTGGCAAAGTTCCCACCCATGTTGGCACTTACCATTACTTTCACGATATTAGCTATAGGCGTGATCTATTCACTCTATAAAACCAGAAAACAGTAAGGTTTAAAACGAGACTTCTCGAAAAGAAGCTAAGTCTGGGTGTTCGCGCACAAATTGATAGAAATGGTTTGCTAATGTTGAGAGCTTCTTCCCTTTGCTTTTGACCAAATGCCATTTGTGCTTAATGGGGAATTCTTTCAAATCTAATATTTTTATCAAGCCTGCCTTTTGTTCGATATCGATACTTTGATGCGATAAGATTGAGATCCCAATATTTCCGATGATGGCTTGTTTGATAGATTCATTATTATCAATTTCCATTTGAATATTTGGATTGATACGATATTTTTTTAAAATACTCTCCATCGCCATGCGCGTGCCGGAACCCATTTCTCGAATAAGCCAAGACTCCTGTGCAACCATTTTAAGATCAAGTGATTTTTGTTTAGCAAGCGGATGAAATTTGCTTGCTGCGACAACTAATTCGTCTTCATAAAAATCCTGGTGATCAATTGCCATTAAATCGGGTAGTTGGCTCATGATCACAAAGTCGTCAAGATTATCTTGTAACCTTTCGATGATTTCATGGCGGTTTTTTACCTTTAGTTCAATATGTATTTCAGGATAGAGTGTTTTAAAAGCTCCCAATAATCGTGGAATAAAATATTTAGCGGTAGAAACCGTCGCAATTTTAATGGTACCAACTAAAGCACCTTTAACGAGGTGGATCTGGGTTTTAGCCTCCTCTAAAGCTTGTTCGATTTGTAGATACGCTTCAATTAATAGCTGGCCAGCTGTTGTAACATGAAGTCGTTTATGAAGTACCTCAATAAGAGGTGTTTCAATTTGTGTCTGTAACGCTCGGATGATGTTAGACACCGCAGGCTGTGTCATATGCAAATGGCTTGCGGCCTGCGTGACACTTTTCAGCTTTGCAACCTCGTTGAAAACCCGTAACTGATGTAGCGTGATGTTCATCATTATTATGTGATGTATTCCATATAAATACTAAATTTTACATTATGTTACTACCTCTCCATACTTCAAACAACTTTCATTCATAAAAACGAGAAAAAGAGATGTCACAAGCGATTACATGCCTAAATCCGCTTTATATGAGTGTCAAAAAGCAGCCTTGCCGGCATGAGATCCTACAGGCGGCTACTTTAATTGTTGGTACCTGCACGGCTTTGCTTTTATTATTCCGAGGGGGTGAAGTTGATATAAGTTGGCTGACTTTAAATGGTTTTCCACTTGATTTGAAATTTCGCCTCGACCACTTAAGTACAGTGATGTTATTCGTGGTTAGCACCATTGGATTTATTGTTTACCGTTATGCTTCTCGGTATTTACTCTCCGATACTTCTAGAAGAAGATTCTTATCACAAGTAACGTTAACGCTTATCTCAGTTATGGTTTTTACCGTATCAGGTAATCTGTTATCCGCATTTATTGGGTGGCAGTTAATTGGTTTGAATCTTTATATATTGCTGAATCATTATCACTATCAAAGTGCAGCCAATCGTGCAGCTAAGAAGAAATTTGTGATTAATCGCATAGGCGATATGTGCTTTTTGTTGGCAATTATTTTGTGCTTTCAACAATTTGGAACGACCGATTATGCAGTAATTAGTCAAAATATATCGGTTGCTAGCTATCAAAGTTTGATTCTGGGTTTGGTTTTTATAGCCGTAATGACAAAATCTGCTCAATTTCCATTCCACATCTGGTTGCCAGACACGATGCAGGCTCCGACACCCGTATCTGCTTTAATGCATGCCGGCGTAATTAACTCTGGGGGAATTCTTTTAGCACGATTAAGTCCGATGATAAATCAGTCAGCCAGTATATCGTCAGTTATTCTTATGGTTGGAATTGTGACACTCATCACGGGTGCTTTATTTAAAATAACGCAGACCGATGTCAAAAGAAAATTAGCTTATTCAACCATGAGCCAAATGGGATATATGGTGTTGCAATGTGGTTTAGGCTGTTATTCAGCTGCAGTATTCCATCTTATTGCGCATGGATTTTATAAAGCATTTCTATTTTTAAATGCTGGAAATGCATTAAAAGAAGGTAATATACAGCAACTTCTACCAAGAGTTAGCTTTAAAAATACCATGCTCTGTGTAGGCTTAACGATCCTCTTAATAACGGTAACGCAGCAGATTATGCCTGCTCAATCAATGCCAATCCTGCTATGGACATTTATTGGTATATCCATTCACTGTTTTTTAGTGAATCTTTTCAAGCAAAAGTACTCTTTGAAATACAAACTAGCATTAGTAATAGCATGTCAATTGTTAGTAATTGGCTATATATTGGCATTAACACAATTTGAACTATTAACAGGGTTGGAAAATCAAGAGACTATAGCATCTAAGTATCAGTATGTTTTGATGGTGGTATTCGCTCTAGGCTACATTGTATCAATTCATTACCCTGTGTCAAAAATTCAGTCGAGCCAATTCGGGCTTAAAATGTATCAGTGTTTTAAAATGAAGCTCTATATAGAGCCATTCTATAGAAGATACTTTTTAACGCCTTTTAGATCAGCTGGAGAGCATTTAAACGAAGTTGTGGAACATCACCTGATTGCAAAGCTCGGATTCATCACCGCATTACTTGTTCCTATAGCGCTGCTGACCAGAAATTTATTTACGGGTTCTAACAGTATGAATTTGAGTTTTGTTCTGCTAATTATAACAATAGCTCTGCTAACAATGGCAAATCGGGCAAAGTCAATCAAAAAAATGTTATGTTACTTATTGATGGCACAGTTTAATTTGATTGTGTTAAATCTAGCAAATAGTGAAGTAAGCAGTTTATCCAAATCAATCACACTTCTTATTCCATATGCCAGTTTGATTGTCGGTATCGGTTGGTTATTTTATGCTGATTCAGATGAGAAAGTTTATTTAAATAATGATAATAAACTAACAACATGGGGAACCTATCTGACAGTGCTGCTGTTTCTGTTAATTGGTTTGCCAGGTACTTTTAGCTTTTGCTTGTTGTTTGAACTCATTGCAAACTCAACAGGCACACTGCTTAACCTTTTTATGATTCTTTTAACTAATATCATGATATCTATTGTTGTACTGCATCTACTGCAAGACTATGTGTTTAATCTTAAGCAGTTAAAAATCATCTCGAAGAAAATAACGCCAAAGTCGCATATCATTCTGCTGAGTATTATTGTGACGAACTTATTATGTGGGAACTTTAATCCATATTTAAACATCAGCTTATTGTGATTCAAGGGCGGTATTAATGAATATTCAACAATCAATTACACAAGCGGCTAAAATTATTCCCATTTATTGGCCGTTAAGGTCAATGATTGCGGTCAATCCACTTTGGGACTTAAAGGATATGTCCTTTATAAAAGCGGTTGAACATGTTAAGCAATTTATCGATGTGCGTGGTGTCTTAAGCTACGATGAATATATTAGGCTTTATCAGGCAGGATCAATAACGAAAAAAGACTTAATACAAGCTATGCACGAACTAACGAGTAATCGCGATCTAGCAGATGAATACGTTAATCTCTTATTATCGGAACAAGTCGTTAGCTACTGCACATCGAGTCACTCAAGTGATTTGAAATTCCGTCCATCCGAATTCGGATTTAAAAATCAATTATTAGAGTTTTTATCAGGCTACTTTGATAGCAATCAGCAGGGTTGGTATCATGAAACGGGTAAGTATCCTTTATTTGATAATTGGAGAAAATACGCCATTGTAGAAAATCGATCATGGGGAAAATGGCTGCATGATTTACCTGAAGATATAAACCAAGCGTTAGAGAGCCTGCTTTTAAGGTTAAAGATAGCTAAAGATGATGTCGTAACTTTTTTTATGTGGTCTTTTGCACAATTGCTAGGATGGAATAGTTTTATAAAATGGTTACAGACACGACCCAATAATCCACTCGTAGAACAAAACGCTACGCTAGCTGAAATATTACTTATTTGGTGTTGCTTATTGGTTGGAGAGAAGGATTTTGATTTTAGCTTACTGAAAAATAATCAATCGATAAGAAAGAAACTCAGCACGTTAGTGCCAAGCAGCCTGAAAAGCCACATCATACCAAACTTTGATATGTATGTAGATGAACTTTGCTTTATATGGCAGCGCGCCTATGAAATTCATCAGCATGAATTGCTGTTTGATAAGATTAAAGTTGCGAATAATAGCCTTATCTCAAAAAAGGTCAGCCCAAATGCACAATTTGTTTTTTGTATTGACACGCGCTCAGAAGGAATAAGACGTCATCTGGAAAAAAGTGGCAAATATGAAACATTTGGTTTCGCTGGCTTTTTTGGATCAGTTTTTGCGCTCCAGAACCATGAATCAGACACTTGCTCACTTCAGGCACCGGCATTAGTTGAACCAAATATAACGCTTTCAGTCACAAGCGAAACCAAATCGGCTCGTACAAAAATTGCACAACTATTTGAAAAAGTAGCAGCTGAGGCCAAAGAGAATATACTATCTCCTTTTGCCTTTTTTGAGATGGTTGGAAATGTTTTATCGCTGCCATTGTTAGCTAAAACATTGGTTCCTAAACGCTATCATGCGCTAGTGAAAAATCATAGAAGCAGTACAGAAATCAGCAATACTTTTTTAAAAGCTGAACATATTGAAAGTGCTGCTGATAGTCTATTTCAATTTTTGAAAACGATTGGCCTTATAAACAATATGGCCCCTGTGGTGGTGATTTGTGGACATGGTGCACAAACTGAAAATAATCCTTTTCAGGCCAGTTTTGATTGCGGTGCCTGTGGTGGTAATTCAGGCGCGATAAATGCAGAAGTCACTTGCGAGATCTTGAATAACCCCCATGCAAGAGCACTTCTTACTAAACGAGGTGTTTCGTTTGGATTAGATACGGTCTTTATTCCTGCGCTCCATAACACAACCACGGATGAATTAATCATTCATCATGATCATTTGGCAAAGATCCCATTTAATCATACGTTAACTGCCGACATAACAGAGGCTCTCGCTCAACTTAAAGCGGAACGGACAAAAGATTTACCTGCTATCGATAATGGAAACGATAGGCATGTTAACTGGGCTGAATTGATCCCAGAGTGGGGGCTTGCTAATAATATGGCTATAATAATTGGGCCACGCCGCTACACAGCAAATCTCAACCTCAATAGAAGAGTGTTCTTACATTCATATGATCACATGATGGATGAAGATGGCACTTTACTTGCTTCGATTCTTAATGCTCCGGTTATTGTTGCTCATTGGATTAATTCTCAATACTACTTTTCAGCTACCGATCCTGATGTTTATGGCAGTGGAAATAAAGCGATACATAATGTGGTAGGAAAAGTCGGTGTTATGGAAGGAAATCTGAGTGATTTAAAAATTGGGCTGCCGACCCAATCGGTATTCTACCAAGATCGATTGGTACATCAACCGTTAAGACTACTGGTCGTTATCTATGCACCGCGTGATTTTGTTAATACGGTATTGAATATGAATCCAAATGTTAAAAGTCTATTTGATAATAATTGGCTAACACTTAATATTGTTGAGCCGGAGCAAATAAATGTTTCAGCATAAAAAAGTCGTAATTGCGACGAAGCATGCTAAAGAGCAAGTCATAAAACCTGTTTTTGAGAAAATCATTGGTTGTAATGTTATTGTTCCAGCTGATTATGATACCGATCTGTTTGGCACTTTTACCGGTGAAATAGAACGTAAGCTACCGCCTAATAAAATGGTGATTGAAAAGGCGAAAATTGCAATGGATAGGTATGGCTTTGATTATGGGATTGCTAGCGAAGGAAGCTTTGGGCCACATCCATTAATTCCATTTTCACCGCTGCATCAAGAACTTCTTGCTTTTGTTGACAGGGAGACAGGATTAAGTATTACCGTTGAAGAGAATACCACAGATACAAATTATGCATTTCTTGAGTTAAAAAAGGGGGAGGTCATTGAACCCCATCTAGCTCAACTTAAGTTCCCTTCGCACGCAATCATTGTTCGTGCATTATCTGATAACAAGGTGATTGCTAAAGGAATAGTTTCTTTAGATGAACTATTAAATAGTACTAACAAAGCTTTTGAGATATCACCCGTTATCAGGTTAGAATCTGATATGCGTGCGCTGTATAATCCAACCCGGATGAAGGTTATTGAAAAACTTGCATATAATTTAGCTGAAAGAATACAATCAACCTGTCCTAGGTGTCATTCCTGGGGGTTTGGAAAACTCCAGCCAAAGGGGAATTTATCATGCGAATACTGTGAAATGCCAACACAGCTATATCAGCATTATAGTAAATCCTGTATCCAATGTGATTACTATGAAATTCAACCCAGACCAGATGGTCTGGTAAAGGCAAAACAAACATATTGTCAATATTGTAACCCGTAAAATAAGGCTAAAATGTGAATAAAGTTGCAGTGGTTTATGGCTCGCTATCCGATTGGGAAATAATGAAGGAAACAGTTGACATACTAAAATCGATGGATGTTCCTTACCATACTCAGGTGGTCTCCGCTCATAGAACCCCTCATCTATTGTATGAATTTGCAACTAAAGCAAAAGAAAATGGCTATGAAGTTATTATTGCAGCTGCAGGCGGTGCCGCCCATCTTCCTGGCATGATTTCATCTTTGACCTCGTTACCTGTCTTAGGTGTGCCCATTCAGAGTGCCGCTTTAAATGGCATGGATTCTTTGCTTTCGATCGTGCAAATGCCAGCTGGAATACCCGTAGGTACTTTAGCAATCGGCAAAGCAGGTGCTAAAAATGCGGCTCTCCTAGCCTGTGCCATACTTGCAAATAAATATCCTGAAATAGATAAAAAATTAATAACCTACCGTGAGCAGCAAACACAATCCGTTCTTAGCAATTTAGTCCCAGAGGTGAATTAAGTGAAAATTGGCATACTAGGCACAGGTCAGTTAAGTCGGATGCTAGCGTTAGCTGGTATTCCTATGGGTTTAGAGTTCGAGTTTTACAGCCCTGAGACTGAAAATTGCGTATCATCATTAGGGAAAGTAACTGTAGGTGCATACGATGATTGGACGCAACTCAATGCGTTTGCAGCAAGATGCGATGTTGTGACATTTGAAAACGAAAATATTCCTTTTGAAACATTACGCGATTTAGATGAAAAAACCGTAGTATATCCAAAAGCAAAAGCGCAACAGCAAACACAAGATCGTTTAGTTGAAAAAATGCTTTTTAAATTACTCAATATTCCAACGGTTCCCTTTCGAGCAGTAGAGAGTCGTGATGAACTTATGTCGTTTATAGAGGAGTTTGGATACCCTGTAATATTAAAAACCCGTAGGGATGGATATGACGGTAAGGGACAGTCCAAAATTGCGTCAATCAAAGATCTTGAAAGTGTAAATTTCAATAGTAGAACACCCTTGATTGTTGAAAAAATGATCAATTATATCCGCGAAATTTCAATTATTGGCGTGCGCTCACAAGCGGGTGAAACTGCATTTTATGACATTTGCGAAAATAATCATGTTGACGGTATTCTGCACAGAACGATAAACAAACCGCGGGATCCACGAATGCCACTAGCTAGGAACTACCTAAAGAAATTATTAAATGAATTGCACTATATTGGTGTCATTACTTTGGAGCTTTTTGAAACTGAAAATGGGCTATTAGCGAATGAATTTGCTCCACGAGTACATAACTCAGGACATTGGACAATAGAAGGCACGGTATGTAGTCAATTTGCAAATCATATTAGAGCGATAGCGGGTTACCCATTAGGCGCAACTGATAGTCATGGTGCCTATGAAATGACCAATATGTTGGGTAAAGTTGCTGAACCACTGGAAGTTCTTAGTAAGCCATATCAAGCTTTTCATGATTACCAGAAAAATCCTAAACCAGGTAGAAAAATGGGTCATATTGTAAATGCACTCAAAAAATAATTTCTCAATAAGGGGGCATCATCCACATTAGCCCCCTATATTTGCTATTAAAAACTAACTGCTCTATTTCGGCTTCTGAGATCATGACCGTGATGATTTATGTCTTTAGTCGCTGAAACGTCAGGCTGTTCCATAGCTAAACGAGTCGGTGTGAATGTCTTTGGATTTTTAGATAACTCTGCTAAATCATTACCTGGAAACATTTCACTAAGATGACGGCTAATATTTAAAGCATGATTTAAAACATCTACGCCATTAGCAATGGTAGGGATAGATGTCGGTGCTGATAGCATAGCAATATTCGTTAAAGATCCAAGCATACCAACGGGTATATTAGAAGGTACAACAATAGGGAATTTCACTTGGCCTGTTATGAATGCATTCCCAGCTTGGCCCGCTCTCAATAAATTAAGACCAACCATTATTGGTGCAGGAAGCGTATCAGGAATAAATGCTTCAATGCTATGCAATAAGATATCAGGTAAATACTCTGATGCATTTGCGATAGGGTCGCTATAAAGTTGATAAGCAACTGCAGAAGCAGTTAAACCATTCCAACCACGATAAGCTATTTCATATTTATTGTTATTAATAAATGACCATAATTCATTTAGCATATAAACCCTCTCAATATAATGCAAAATATGACTTTCTTGAAATTTGATTGTTATTTAATGAAAATGGTTAGAGTATACCAACTTTTTTATTAAAAAGTTTCGACGAAACTGCTGGATTTGAGATGTCGCACTCTTTAGATGATATGTGATTGGTTAGATAAGTTTCCGGAAATCGAGGTCACCCTTTGAAAACAGTTCCAAAGGGTGGGCATATATTAATATGCCAGTGCAGCAACTTGATTAAAATTCATTGCTGATACTTCTGAGTAATGTGGCAACATTGACAATTGCGCATCATGATAGTATGTCCAGCTATAAACAAAATCTAATGTTTCTTGGTCGTAACGCATGATAGATTTCATTCTTGAAATTTCGTTAGCGTTGTATATCCCTACCGCTAAGCTTGCGGCAGAAAGAATGCAAAGTCCAGCAACTGGGTCAAAACCACCAGAAACATTCATCACTTCAGAGGAAGTTAATACTTTCACAATTAGTTCCCTTAACTTTTGTACTACAGAACATAACATCATGTTCTGGGCATGATTATATGTGCCAATTAAGGGTTGTCAATTGCATCAATCAGAATAATATATGCAACTAGCATTGACACTAACCGTTTCCTTTTCAGGGTAACGAAGAGCGGTTAGTTTTCCGCCAAATACGCAAGCAGTATCAATGCATAGAGTATTATTAACCCATTTAGGTTCAGCGACAACGGTATGACCATATACGACTATGGCATCTCCTTGATAGTCTTTCGCCCAATCACGGCGTATAGGGTAACCTTGTTCATCTACTTCTGATGAAGTGTCGCCAAAGAGCGAAAAGCTTTTGATTTTGGGTGACATCCTGCCTTGATAAAATTCTTTCATACCAGCGTGAGCAACGATAAGTTGGTGATTATCTAATACATAATAGATAGGTAAATTATCAATAAAGGTAATGACCGCTTGTTTAAAATCAGCATCGACCGTTTCGAATTCTTTGGCTGTGGTTTCTAAGCCGTGAGAGATCTGTACTTTTTTACCTTTTAGATAGGATGCGAGCTTAATATCATGGTTACCGGCAATACATAATGCAACCCCGTGTTTTACCATATTCATCACTAACGCTAATACGCCAACTGAATTAGGACCGCGATCGATCAAGTCGCCGACAAAAATAACTTTGCGATCTAAAGGTGCAGTAACTGCGCTTTGTTGTGAATAAAGTAAATCATCATTCACTTGATAACCCAGTTTCATTAATAAAGATCGTAATTCATCATAGCAACCATGAATGTCGCCAATAATATCAAATGGACCATGGACGTCATTTTTGTCGATATCAAGCCTATATCGCTCAACCCGGGTTTCATTGATTTCTTCAAAAGAATTTAGAGAAGTTAGACCCGCCCATTTTTCGTGTTTAAGTGTAGAGTGGAGTTTAACCATTATTGCTTGGTGTTCAATCTGTGTATTAAACAACATCGCAAAAATAGGGCAATGATTCTTCTTCGCAATCACTTTTAAAGCTTCACGTTCAAGTTTATCAAGATGTTCTGCGTCAACAATAGTAAATTGCTGTTTAACTAAGCGTTCATTAATCACCGCAGGATCGGATGTCACAATTTCTTGTGCTGTAAAATACTGATTCGCAAAATGTGTTTTGCCGGAACGAGCCGGGCCAATCAGTAGAACAAGGCAAAAATGAGGTAATTTGATAAGCATTAATTTTAAACTCTTAATATTTTAGTGAAGAATTTAATGAATTATAGCGAATCAAAGATCAATAAACACGGTTTTGTAAAATTAGGATTGAATGTAGATAAGGCATAATAGCATACGAAGCGTGCTTTAAGGATGCGTTATCTGGATATTAGAAAAATCAGCCCCAGGGTCTAAATCAATCTGGGGCTAACTATTAAGGTTGGTTAGTTAAAATTGGAAAAGGAAATTAAATCAATTTTAACCTCATTCAGCATTGGGCCTGCGCCATTCAATGCATTAGCGAATGCCGTTGTGTCAAATACTTGGCCTGAAACGATTTGCTGTACCAAGCCCATAATCATAGGTGCAACATGGGAAGGAACATGCATCGTCCAGTTCAGATCAAAATCACCGCCGGATACTAAGTTTGTTTCAGCAACGTTTAATTGTTTCATAACATTCTCCTTGGTTAACATTCATTGTTACATATGGTGTATATGCAACATATGGCAGTATACGGACCGCACGCAAGTGATTCAAATGACCATTTTTCATAAATGTATGTTAACAAACCAAATAATCTTGGTTGCAACAATGTGCTCCTATTTGCCCATTTTTATAGTCCCTACCTGATTGAGCTGCACGTTTATAAACTTATCGTTTTAGGTGTCTTAATTCGCAGGACATAATCCTGTGCCGCTACTGATGCTCAAAATGAGTGAACCTTTGGGATAGGGTTACTGTCCACATTGTTAGAAACAAAAGAGGTTCGCCATGTCAATAAAACCCACTTTGAGTGAGTTTGTACAGCAAAATCGTGCTGATTTAATGCAAATCTTACCAGAAGAGGATGTGGATGCACTTGCGAAAGTAGATAGTTCTGCAGCGCTTAAAATGCTGCTGATAACTGAACAGTTTTTTATGGAGGATCGTTTAATAGATCGTTTAACGATTAGAGATGAAGAATTGGAGAATGAATTTAGCTATTCAGAATATTCAGATGAAGATGATATAGACGAAGAAGATTCAGAGTTGACGACTGAAGCAAGTTCAAGTGATATATCAAATGCTGAAAAAGAACAAAAATGTAAAGAACTAAAGCAAACGCTGCTTGGATTCATCGTGCAAAAATTAAACTCAGAAGATTGGTATAAGGTTATTAGAAAAAGAAAATATGGATCTTATACTTTAGTTGCACGTTTCATTAAGAATGGGGTTGAGCCGGAATGGTTACTAGATTTAGTAACAAGTAATTTGCCAGATAATAATGCAAAAATGGCAGTGCTTACTCAAAGTGTATGTGATATGGATAACGCGAATTCGATTGTCACACACCCGAATGTACCGATTGAAAAAATAATAACTCTGATGGAATGTTTTAATGATGAAGATAAAGTGAAAATCGTATTAGCGCCAACAGAGAATAATAATTGTCTTTTATACAGAGCAGATATGGAAGGCAAAATCTTCATGTTAATGGATGCTATACATAGTGAAGAATTAAAAATGCAATTGCAAAGTCAATTAGATATTAAAAACATAAGGAAGCGCTCAACACATTTTCTCGGAATCGCAGATAAAGGAACCAAATTCGACGCGGCAACTAATTTAACCTATCGTGCACGTTCTCAAAGAGAAAACAAAGTGATGGGTTTTGAAGGATTCGATGCAATAGGCGCACAAACTGCATTTGCGAATGTCTTAAATCAATATCAAGCAAGTGAAGCATTTCTACCTGAAATGATTAAAATTAAACAAGCATTCAGTAATATTGATTATTATAGTTCACAAACCTCCCAAAACACTAAAATGACAAGGTACTATCAAGAAAATGATTTTGTCATAATACCAAGTGGCTGGCCTCACCATGTTATTATGATCGCGGCAACCGATCATTTTTTAGTGGTGGCAAATCGAGGCGCAGGTATGCATGAACGAGGAGGTTGTATTATTTATCGTTTGGAAAAACCTCTTTCTCCTAATGATATTAAGATATTAGCCCAACGCGAAAGTAAAGAAATACTTGAAGGTCATATTGAAAGTATTGTGCAAAAAGATGATGACAAGCCAGTTATTGTTCACGCATTTCCATTAAAAGCACAAAAATATGGTACTTGTGCTATTGCTAATAGAAAAGCGCTAGTAGCCGGACTTCTGCCACTACTGAGAGAATTAAGAGATGATAAAACCAAAGAACCTCAGTTCAATGAGGTCCTATTGAATGAAAGTAGTAGAGAATATAAACAGTTTACCCACTTTACGAGAAGTAGTGCTCTAAATGAACTAATTGAAGCATTGGATACTTCGCCCCATCAACAAAGCGCTTTAATGGATGGTCTCGCTGAGTATTGTAATCAACATCTTGATTTTACGAATATCTCAGAAGTGAAGCTGTTGTATCAATTGATTATGACTATTCCTGAAAACCTAATGGTAACTTTTTTGGAAAAGCTATCGGTAGAGGCTAAAATAATTGCAAGATACCTTTATAATGAAGGCATGGAAAACCCTATACCGTTCTTTATTAAAGAATTAAGCGATGTGAACTCAATTATTCAACCCGAGATATTCAGGGAACTTTACGTATATCTTGAAAAATACCCTGGTGATTTTCAAAAACTATTAGAATTTAAAACATGGCAAAGAAATCTCGATGAAACCCCTTTAATGTTAGCCGTAATGGCTGCAAACATGCCGTATATCGAAAAATTAATTGACGAGGGAGTTAATGTAAATGAAGTAAGAGGCCGACATATTCCTTTTCATTCAGCTCTTGAACTTGCAGTAATCAAACGTCACACTGAAGTTGTCAAAAAGTTAATTGATACTGGTGTTGTAGTTGATGAGGCAGCATTAAATGAGGCGATTAGAACCGAGCAAACTGATCTGGTTGAAATATTTCTAACAGAATATATATTTCCTAAAGATAGTATCTTGTTATTTTCTATGGAAATACAAAATAAAGAGATTATTCAAAAGATATTAGATTTTCAACCAGGCCCAACTCAAAAAGCGAAAGATCATGCCTTGGGAAAAATTTTAACTAATTCTAATGAAGTAGCCAAACTATTGATTGATCATGGCGCAAATGTGAATAACATGGTGAGTGGGATTTCGCCATTAATGTCTGCTATCGAAGCGGGGAATAAAGAATTAGTTGAATTTTTGATTTCTCAAGGAGCTTCAGTTGACAGTGTGACACGTCTTGGCACGCCACTTTCTTATGCAGTTCTTTTTGCAGCAAGTGATAATTCACATGGTGGTATTGTCCAATTATTGTTAGATAACGGTGTAGACATTCACGATCCTATTATGTTTGCCTACATGTATAAAATTCGTTTAATGTCCGATTTAAGAGATAATAATCCTGAACGTGCAAAAAATTGCACGTTGTATTTATCGGCTGATGGAAAATATATTGTTCGCGGACAAGATGGAATATTACATGTAGATTCTTTGCCATCTGATTCTGGGGTTGATTTAAATGGCATGGAAACGAAACTTGCTGACCCTGATTTTAAAAGAGCTATTCTAAAAATTACCTCAAAGAAAAGACATACCATAACATCAACATTATTACATGAGCTTATTGAAAATAATTTTATTGATGTAGTTAAAAACCTGATTGCACTGGGTGCTGACCTAAAAGTATTTACACCTCGAAACGGCGAAACGCCACTGTCTATTGCTGCAATGAAAGGCCATCTTGAGATCGTGAGGGCAATCATTGAAAAAGATCCTACGCTAGTTAATAATCCCAATCAGAACGGACATTTTGTTTTGCATGTCGCGATTGTTGCAAATCAAATTGATATTATTCAAGAGTTGATCAGTGCTAATGCCAATCTTAATCTTCAAAGTCTGCAAACCGGTGAAACGCCACTTATAACGGCAATCATAAACGAACGAAACAGTATTGTTGATCTCTTGTTTGAGAACAATGTTGATGTTCACCTAAGAGATAACAATGGGAAATCAGCTTTATATTATGCTATCAAGCAAGGTAATGTGGAGCTTGCACTCAAATTGATAGACAAAGGTGCATTGGCGCAAATTGATGACAAGTTGTTCTCCTCATGTTTATTTTCTGCGATTGCAGGTGGTGATGCCTTTAGTGGCATAGCGTTAATGCTCATCGATAAAATGGATGAGAAAAATATTGATTCGATTGATGAAAATAGTTCAACGGCGTTACTTTGGGCAGCTCAAATGGGTAGCGTAGCTATTTTTTCTAAATTGCTAGAGAAGGGAGCCAACATTCAACATGTAAATAAGCAAGGATGGAATGTCATATTTTATGCGGCAGAATCTAATCATATTGATATTATTGAAATAATTAAACAACAAGATCCTGATTTTCGGAGTAGCTTGAATCATAAAAATCAGATGAAAGATACCGCTCTTTACGTGGTCATTGACAATAAAAATTCGGAGGCAGCTTTCAAATTACTTGAAGAGGGTGCGGATCCGAATATTGCAAATGCCGATAATGACACGCCACTTATGTATGTTCAAGATACTAACCTTGCCAAAATGTTGATAAGCCATGGTGCTAGGGTCAATCATCAAAATAAATTGGGGGTAAGTCCATTATTGTCCGCTATAGAAGAAGGTTATAATGAGATTGCCTTCACGTTACTTGATGCTGGTGCAGATCCTAATATTTCAAATCATCATGGCGATACGCCTCTTAGCATTGTGCAAGATGAAGAACTAGCGAAGGTGCTCATTCAAAGAGGTGCCGATCCGAATCATAAAAACAAAGATGGAATTAGTGCATTACAGTTAGCAATTTATGGCAAGCATTATGCCGTGGCATTCATTTTACTGAATGCCGGAGCTGATCCGAATGTTCTCGATTTAAAAGGGAATAACTTGCTGATGAACCTTGCTGAACCAAAATTGCTGAAAGCGCTTATTGAGAAAGGTGCAGATATCCACCATCGTAATAATAAAGGCGAATCTGTTTTAAACACTGCAATGAATGAGCGTTTGGTAGATATAGTGTTCTTGCTTATTAAGCATGCTGATAATGTTAACCTTTTTGAAGAACTATCAGAGCCTACGACAATGTATCATTTAAACAAATTACCCAGTGTTCAAAAGCAACAGGTGTTGTTAAAAATTAGGTCGAAGTTAACGGATGATCAATTTTATTCATTGCAATTTGCTAACAAGCCAGAAGTCAGGGTTAAGAGTGTTGTGTTTCGAGATAGTGGTGTTAAACCTGTGAAAAAGGAAGGGCGTGTTGATAAATTAATAGCAGAACATGAGGATAAAATAAGACGAGCCAAGCCCTCACGTGAACAATAAATCATCTTTAGGAACGGTAAATAATTCGCTGTCAGGCGATTCATAGCGCACGAGCCCCAATGCCGAGAGCGCTTTTATGCAAAAAACACGCTGTTTAGTTCGTATAGTGACTATGCAACAATATTCATGAAGAGAACTAGTTGGAAGCTTTCTA
This sequence comes from Uncultured Candidatus Berkiella sp., assembly GCA_964502705.1. GTDB lineage: Bacteria > Pseudomonadota > Gammaproteobacteria > Berkiellales > Berkiellaceae > Berkiella. The sequence continues at coordinate 28,951 of CAZCXZ010000038.1, forward strand.
AATAACATTCAATAAAATGCTAGAAGTCAAACATAGATTGATTACTTACAGAAATGGACGCCCATTTTTAAAAAATATCGAAGACTTTTCAATTCAAATCAACTTGTTAGCCGATATTAGCGGGTGATGATGCTTGCTTAGTAACGCTGTTTAACATATGATGTGCCAACTTGTCGCGGGGTGGAGCAGTCTGGCAGCTCGTCGGGCTCATAACCCGAAGGTCGTAGG
>CAZCXZ010000039.1:0-28914 GCA_964502705.1 Uncultured Candidatus Berkiella sp.
AATTTAATTTTAGTTCATATACAGGATGTGTCAGATCTAGTTCAGACTTTTACAGCTAATCGCCTTGGTATAGCATCATCTTACCACAATTATATCGTTATGCTCATACTATCCATAGCATGTTGCTCTGACTTCGAAGAAATATTGGATATCGGTATTTGTTGGTCGGCAAGATTTAAAAGATATCTAGGTAATGCTAACGCGCTATAAGCTGTAAGAGACATAACCCCCATACCCAAATGCAGGTAACTTTGATTTATAGAAATATCATCGGCATAACTTTTTCCAATTTGATTCGCAGCTGTTTGCGCTGCATATTGCTCAAGTAGCTGATAATAGCTTGTAATTGGAGGTATATAATCAGCATTTTGTAAACTTTTCTCATATTCAACAGCGTTGCGAAATAAAGTTTCCGGACTTGTCACAGTATTCGCTAGTTCAGCTTGCTTGAAAATTTCTTCCCGGTGTTGGGCATCTTGTGCACCAGCAATTAACACCTTGCTTGATGAAACAGAACAGTTGTTTTCAATAATATTAAATTCGTTGCCATGTTTAACTAATTCCGCCATTTTTTCAATCATGGCTTCATAATCTAAACCAGCCTGGCAGTGATGCATTCTCCTTCTTAATGGCAAAGTAATAGTCGCAGCTGGATATAAACCCGTTGTCACAGTTCTTTCAATAAGTTGATCTGTATACTGCCTTAATATTTCTTTTATTCTATGATTAGGATTATTTATCATTCTCATAATTCTACGGTGCAGTTCGTCTAAATCATTGGGGATCTCTTTAAGCAATTCTAGATAGCCATTACACTCATTCAGTAATTCTGGTCTGTAACATTTCAATATTAATAATTGATTGCGAACATTTGGGAAGTGAATAACGTTTTCTTCAATGGCACTAAGTATATCACTTGTTAGCTCATTACAGTTCGCCGCAGCAATAGCTTTTTCAATTAATAACTTAAGAGCAGGTAACATTTTCAAATTACTTAAAAGCTCATTTAGCCTTAAGAGTGCTTTTTGTTCAGAAGCAGTCAAGCTGTATTTTTTTGAAGTCGTTTGGCTCATCAAATTCATCGTGCCAGCAAGGATGTCAAAATAGATTTCATCTTTATTGCTGATTAGCTTTGATTTTTTCACCATGATATGCGTAACAAGACACTCAAAATCAAGCGGTTGTTGAATATCAATATCGGGTAGATGCTTAAATAAGAGACGCCTCTCAGTTCCAGTAAGAGGAATAATATTATTTTGGCTAATCCTATTTTGTATTTTATCTAATAATATATCAATTGAATCAATTTGATTTTGAATTAACGATTGTTTTTGATAGAGCTCTAAGTAGGCTTGCTCTTCAGGAGTAAGGCTTGCCGTATGTATTACTTGAGAACTTCCCAGCAATATGCTTGTGTTACTTTTAAAAAATGAAAGAGAACCACTTGTTCGACTGCGCTCTTCAGGTTTAAGAAAAGCTTTCCATTTATCAGCATAATTAAAGGAAACATCACACCTACCATCTATTAAATCCTCTTCAAATGTTTGAAATCCAAAACCCATCTCGGTGTCCTGATTGCACCAGCTAAAATAAATCTCTATAACATTTTCTTGATAAGCAGGCTTTTCATAGCTAGGTTTGGGGTTTTGCTGATTTAAATCAATTGAAGGAATTATATATTCTTTCTGTACCCACGGTACATGTTGAGGATCCATTTCAAAGTTGTATTCACTTCCTAATCTATCAGTAACAAAATGTAAGTTCTCTGGAGTATTCGGGATCCTTAGCAAAATGGCAGCATGTCCTAAATTACCTCCCCATAATTCAGATTGGATAAATTTGAGTGTACCTGAACTATTCGTTTGAGGTTCTACGCCCCAGCAATAGACGGTGACACCTAATTTACTCATCCGATTCTCCTTATACATTTAGCTTTTCTAGTATTTCATTTCAAGTAATACGCAAGCAATGTTTAGAGACCATTTTCAGATAGGATGTAAAATCATTCTGACAGAGCAACATATTTAGTGTCTACATGGATTGAGTTAAATAGGAGGTAACTCCTCCTATTTTTCTCCTAAGACCTTACTTTGAGAAAGGCGTCTAATGCTTATTAATTTATTATGATATGGCAAAAACGAGCAGGTCCTGCCCAATAGCTGTGCGACTTAGGAGGGGTGAGTAGACGGACAAAATTCATGCCGATCATTTTACTTTAAAAAATATTATGAAAGGTTTAAGTAAACTCACGCTTGATCGCTGGGCAGGAATTTTTTAACTTAGATCTAAAGCTGCCAAAATGATAAATGACGATTGGGCGATACAACTTAATACTAATTATTCCTTGTTTATTTCGAAGGCGCAGGTTTCAGGTCTTCCTGATTCACATGCATGGAAATTTTCAACCGATTTCCAATTTGAACCTTGTATCGAAACTTTCGTATTGGCATCTGGGCTTAATTCAACGGCTGTCCAAAGATAGGTTCCTGGTACTTTAGGATTTTCCCAACGATAACGGCAGTCTAGTTTGTTATTTTCCGGATAATAAAAGACGCGATCGAAGCCAATTGCTTTGGCATAAGGCCATCCTTTAAATTTAATCGTCCAGTAGAGTTCACCGTGCTGCCAGGCACCAACATTTTGTTCATTTTTTTTAACAAGATCAGCAGGGGGGCAATGATGGAGTTCTGCATAAAGTGAAGTTGAAATTAAGGCAATCATAATCGTAGTGAGTTTAATTGCTATACGCATTCATCGTACCTTGTTGTTTGTGTCAAACCAGTTAATCCAATTAACCACCGTTTTATCCATCCAGCGCCAATCTGCAAACCGCCCAGTATGCCCAAGCCAGCCCACATGGCCGCCGCGTGACGTGATTAAGACATCAAAGTCTTTTTTATGTGGTAATTTAAAAAAAGAACGGCGACTGATAACTGGATCATCTTTAGCATACATCAATAAAGTGGGCAAGGTAATACCTTCGATAAATTGCTTAGAACTGGATTTGGTGTAGTAATCTTTAGCATCAATAAAACCTGACCGTGGCGCGGTATAAATATCATCGAATTCGTAAACATTCATCTGTTTAGGAAAAATTGGTTTTTCCAATTCCGGAAAAGTTTCGTGCAAGGCTTTGATATCTTCGAGTAAGCCTTTTACAAAAAAATCATTAAACAATTGATTATGTTTATGAATAATCAACTTAACACTGGCTTCTAAATCTAACGGTGGTGACACCGCTATAACACTATCAAGGTTGCCAGGTGGCTTATCACCATCTTCACCTGCCATTTTCAGCGTAATGTTCGCCCCTAATGAAAATCCTGCTTGGGTTACTTTGGCTTTAGGGAAGCGCTCTGCTAGGTAAACCAACACCGCCCTGGTATCTTCGCTGCGTCCGCTATGATAAAGGTGCTTAGCTAAACCATGCCCTAGGCCACAGCCCCTCAAATTCATCCGCATGACCAGAAAGCCTGCCGTTGTTAGTTTATGGGCTAATCTCACTAAATATTTAGAGCGCGCTGAGCCCGTTAATCCATGCACCAGTAACACGATCCGGCCATTCTCTTGCCAATCAACTGGTCGATTCTCGATTAACACGATTTTATCTTCATCCGGTAATGGCACGATATGTGTGACATCATCATGGATCCAGGGTCCGTCAGGCAAATAAGCCGCAGCTATAGTTTGACGTTTGCCGGTATTAATAAAGGGTAAGGCTTTAAAAGGTATGAGTTCAAGTTTGCGTAAAATGTCGTGAGGCATGAATTTCCTGAATTTCTTTGTGCGTGATTGACACTATACTGTGTAAATAAATCATAAAGGCATTGGAGCGATTCCAAAAGGGAATTATGATGTTTTAAAGAGGTCTGCTGGATTTGGCAGTTAATTATTTAACCTACTATGTGCATGGAAGACATCATGAAAGGGAACGGAAACCGATTACCGCTACTGTTGACGCTTTGCCTAATCGGAGTTGTTGGTTGCAACTCTGACTACGATCAAGTAACGCAAGCACCGGCCGTGAATCCCGACACTATAGCCGATACAGGAGGCAACCTACCTCTGTGTAACGACTTATTGCATTCCTTAGGCACCCAAGCGGCTTTAGATATTTGCACCAAAGAAGCGCAATCCGGAGACGCTACTGCACAGTTTACCCTAGCGAATTTATACCTTGATGGCACCTTTGCAAAAGAGGATTGGCAGCAAGCAATGCCTTGGATCATCCTTTCCGCCAATCAAGGCCATCCAGAAGCGCAAATGATGTTAGCCACGAGCCTACAGCAAGGCAAGGGTGTCACCAAAAATGAACAACAAGCGGTTCACTGGCTAGAACAAGCCGCCAAAGGCAATCATGCCAGAGCGCAAATTGCCCTGGGCTTATGTTACCTCGAAGGTAAAGGGGTTACTCAAAGTGAAGAAACGGCTATTAAATGGTTTGCCGATTGCGCCAAAGCGGGCAATATCGAAGCCATGTACCAATTGGCGTTGATTCACTTGAGGCCGGGGGCAACACACCAGCGCGATGAAGCACAAAATTTATTGATGATGGCAGCAGAAAAAGGCCACGCATTATCGATGCTGACACTAGGTAGGCTATATCGTGAAGGTACCGTCGTAGCTAAAGATGACAGTAAGGCACTCTATTGGTATGGACAAGCTAACGCACAACGTCATCCACAGGCGCAATATGAATTAGCCATGTTATTACTAAACGGTACCTGGCAAATGGACGAAGATCCGCTGCAGCTATTGCAGCAATCCGCAGAGCAACAATTTGTTCCCGCGCAATTGACACTAGCGAAAATGTATCAAGATGGTAAAAAAGTTCCTAAAAATGACAATAAAGCATTTGAGTGGTATCTAGCTGCTGCAAAACAAGGCGATCCACAGGCATATTGTCAAATTGGCTTGTGCTTTATTCATGGTCAGCTTAATCAACCTAAAAATAGAGATCTGGGCGCTGAATATTTAAAGCAGTCTGCGGAACTTGAATATATGCCTGCTCAATATACTTTAGCCAGTTTGTATTTAGACGGTATACCGGTACTTGAAAATCGAAAGCAAGCCATGGATTACCTGATGCAAGCAGCTAACGCAGGTTGGACGGATGCGCAGTTAAAATTAGCAGAATCGCTTATTCAGTTTTCACTACCACAATATGATAAAGCTGCATTTCACTGGCTACAAAAAGCCAGTGCAAACAATCATATTGAAGCGCTCTATCAATTAGCTAATTGCTATTATGAAGGCATCGGCACGACGGTCGATTATGGACGTGCGATGGAAATCTATAAAGATCTGGTTGCGCGTGAGCATGCACCTTCGCATTTCAAATTAGGCAAAATGTTGTTTGATGGGCAAGGCGTTGATAAAAACCCAGAAGAAGCTAAAAAATGGTTTGAAGTTGCAGCACGTTATAAAGATGAAGATGCTAAGCAATGGCTAAAACTTTATTTTAATGAAACCGATGAATCATTGGCTGTAAACAATATTGAAAACGAAATCAATGAGTGGCTACCGCATACGATAGAATCAGCACCCGAAATGTATCAGCAAGGGTTAAACTACCTTTATGCCAAACGTGGTTTTGCGCAAAATATCCAAGCCGGTATTAGTCTATTACAAGCCGCAGCCGAAAAAGACTATATTCCTGCCCAGCGTGAATTAGCGATTATTGAGCAACAACGCTTGTTTGGTTATCAGAGTAGTGAGCACCCTGCGCAAGAATGGTATTTGCGAGCAGCCAAAAACGGTGACAGCTATTCGCAATTTGAAATCGCAAAAATGTACTATCAAGGCAAAGGCGTAGATAGAAATATTGTTCAAGCATATGCTTTTGCAAATATGGCAGCATTACAAGGAGTGAGTGATGCAAATGCTTTATCAAGTGAAATTGCAACGCAACTTAATGATAATGAATTAGCGGTTGCGGATATGATTGTTAAAACAATGGAAAATTAAAGCATGGGAACGCTGCTTAGCTTCACTCAATTTTTTCTTAAATTTTGCTTTTACCTATTTATAGTACTACTGATTTTCTTTGCCATTTTCGTAATCATGGTACTTAATTTTGATGTGAACAATCACAAAGCAGCGATTATGCAAGCATTTAATCGTGAAACGGGTTTAGAACTGCTGCTTAAAGGCCCGATACAAACGGATTTATTTCCAGAGCCTACTGCACATTTAAGTCGTGTCGAGATTATTAATAGAACAAAGGATTCCAAGCTTAAGCTAACCATCGAAGACGTTCAGCTCACGCTGAATCCTTTTACGTTATTTGCGGATATTATCCAAATCAGCCAAATAAATGCGCGCGGCTTGAATATTACTTTAACAGAAGGGAAAACTGAGAAACTCAATTTCGATATTGATACATTTTCGGGTCAAATTCACTCATCATTTCGTGAGATCAGAATACCCTCTTTTATCTTAAAATCGGGTAACAATGAGGTGGTGGGAAGCTTCAAAATGATGACGTTAGCGAATATTCCTGTTGTGAATGGCGATTTTACTTCGCGACAATTTAATTTTGAAATAAAGCCTGATAAAAATGTTCAAGACACTAAGGTGTTTAGTTCTAAAAATATTGCCTTAGATTGGTTCAATAATCTCAATGGTCAACTAAATTGGCATTTTGATAATTTATTTATTGGTAACTTGAGTATCGAAGATACCGATCTTCAGTTGTCATTCAAAGATAAAGTATTAGATATGACGCCCCGCGGTAAAGTTGCAGGGGGAGATCTGACAGGTAAAATTCAAGTACGAAAACGTGATAATGGGTTTCAAATTACCACGAAATTGCAATTGAAAAATGCCATCGCCAGTGAGTTTTTTCAACAATTTTGGAAAAATGCTGCACTCTTAAACGGTAAATTAGATATTCGATTTGATGGCAAAAGCCGAGGCGGGGATCTGGCTACGTGGATGTCTCATTTAACCGGACGTGGCTTAATCAGCATTAAGAATATGCAAATTCAAGACCGCGATATCGACACCCGTTATATTGATGTGTTTGCAGCCCTTTGGAAATCATTGACGCCATCGAAAAAGGGCACTTCTTTAGAATGTGTCGCGATTTTGCTGAATGCTGAAGATGGTCAGGTACGCGCGCCTGAAACCATCGGGATGCAAACGGGCGATATGTATGCTTTAGGTGGCGGATCGGTTGACTTGAAGAACGAAACCGTCGATTTATCTTTCGATCTCTATCCCCGAAGCCAAATCAATATCGAAATTGGTTCACTCGATCAAGTCGTGCACGTTAAAGGGACGTTGTCTCAACCAGAATTAGTTAAAAGCCCTAAGGGTATGATTAAAGAAGGTGGTACATTACTCTTAGGTGTCGCAACCGGCGGCCTCAGTATTTTAGCAGAGAAGATGTTAAAAATTGTAAGTCAGAAGAGCTCCCCCTGCCAGCAGGTATTGGCAGAAGCTTTTGAAGAGACTAATGATTGACATTAGTTTCTTGACTGACCTATAATGAAAGTGATCCTTAATCAAAGACTTTTGATTTTTAAGGGAAAAACATTATGAAACGCACGGTTAAACACGCAAAAATCCGTCAAATCAAGGAAGATGGCGTCACTGTCATCGATATTCTCGGTCTTGATAATCACCCCAGAGCCTTTAAACGTGCATACGAACAAGTGCAAAAGGACATCCAAAAGAACCGTCATAAGTTTATCTCAGCAGGGGAGCCGATGCCGGTGATTAGAGTCTTACACAGCTACGAAATCCACTGATTCTTCCTCAGTTGCTCGTATGCTTTGTTGTCTGCGTTCTCTCACAACAGTCATGCACTAAGCGTGCACTCCTATTGTTCGAGATCTTGACGCCTCGCCTACAATCAACTGAGATTGAATCAGAATATTCCTGCCTAATTTGTCCTTATGCTGTGTTGGCTATGTTCATTCGCTGCAGCTTGCCTTGTCGTAGCCTTGGCGAAGACAGGTCATGCACTAAGTGTGCACTCCTTTGCAAATGAACTTGCCGCCTTGCCTAAGAACAAATTAGTTTGAATCACTCTCACAACAGTCAGCTTACATTGTAAGTGCCTGGCTTATAGTTAAAGAGGTAGATTAAGGATCTAGAAATAATTTAGATCCTTAATACGAGTCTCGTGCAGATACGATATAGGGTAAGTGATAACTAGAATTTCATTTGATTAAACTTGGCAGTTATACTTTCCACGTGAGTTGCCGAGTTTGAGCTAGAAACTTGATTAGGATATTGAGTTAAAAATGATCTAGATGACTGCTCATAACGAGATTCTGCTTCATTGATTAATTGATCAATACATGCTTCATAGTGCGTATTAAAATACCGAGTGTAGTTCTGTTCAAAATTCTCAACCATTTTAAGTAAACTTTGATCCCAGTCGTCTCTTTCCATATTGAAAACAACTTCAAGACCAGCGTCTTCTAAAGTTAGCGTTTTTCGAATATCGTCATGGCCATGTCGTAAATTTCGATATAGACGATAGGAGTCTAGCACTTTGCCAAACCCGGACTTAAATAATTTTGCTTGCGTATCGTTATCTAATTGCACAAATTGTTCACCAAGAATAATAATCGTAGCACTGAGTGCATGTTTGGCTAATAGGACTAAACCAGGATTTTGCTCTTTGGTAAGTTGGAAGCAATTTTGTTGCAAATGATAGATTTTTTTAATCAATTGAAGTCTATCATTGATATTCGTTTTTTGGCCATTACTCATTTTCTTAACAAAAGGGTGTGAAACTCTCGCTAAGCTGTTCTTATATGCTAGCATAGGGTCGAATGTTTCAAAATCAAAACAGCTTTTCATATAATGCCATAAATCAGAATATTCTGTCGAATCTTGATTTAAGTAATGATGAACCCCATGTATCACCTCACAATCAAATTCATATAGATCGCGGTTAATATTTGAGCCATTATTAAGAAATAATTCTCTATTGATTTTGAAAAGAATATCCAGCAGCGCTAAATCATATAATTGATTTGCTTTTGCCGGGTCTTGTGTGATTAAAGAGGTAATAAAGCTTAAATCAGCTTTACTACTTAGCAGCATTTTCAATGTTGATAACTTGGTATCAGCTTGCTGAGCTTGCTGAACCGTTGCAATGGTTTGTTTGTTTTTAGCCCAGTTTTCTATATTCGCCTTCGGTTCTTTATTAGGCAATCGCTCAACCGGCTCTTGCTTTGGTAAGGTAGAGATTGTTTTACATTTATTGCTAGAAACAGAGGGTGTTGTTGCCGTATGAGCTTTGTTTGGTTTAGCTGCAGTAACTGATTTTGATTTAATATTAGGTTTTTTAGCCTTTTTGACTTTTTTAGAAGTTTCTATTCTTTTTGTATTGAGAGCACTGTTAAATGTCGTGACTGGTTCATGAGCTGATTTTTGTATTTTTATCTTAGGTGATTCTTGTTTATCAGGTATCGAGGGCGTGTTTAAGGCTGTATAAGATTGCGCTTTGATTGGCGTAACGATTATATCATCTTGTTCTTTTTTAGTTTCTTGCCTTTTAGGTGCTAATTCAATGAGATTTTCATGGCATTTGTTCATGAAATCATAAAATTGATCAAGTGTTATTTTTGCACTCAAATGAGATGCCTCTAATCTAGCGCGTGGCATTGTAAAACAGGTGCGATTTATCCAAGTGTATTCTTGCACTAAAGATTTTAATGTGTGATATGCCGCTTCGTTTTCACTAATAAATGCGTTATTTCTGTGCTTGACCAAGGAGATCAGATTTTCTTTTTCAAATATCGTGAGCAACCCTTCAAGCAAGATATTGATATCTTCAAAATCCAAGTTGTCGCTGTATTCGATTATATTATCATTTTGTTTTGTATGATCGAAGGTAACAATGGAACCTATGTTATCTCTAAAGCCCTTCGTTACCTCTTCGTTCTTCAAATCCTTTAGACCTTCTCCTTCGCCTGAAACAGTAGGCGTATTATAATTGTTCTTTTTCAAAGCAATTTTGCCAATATCATCAAACAATTTGGCTGTATTAGGAAAGCCATGTTCTCGCGCTGCATTGCTGAGGACTTTGAAATCACGTTGTTCTGGACTCACTTTGTAATAAAGCGTGCATGCTATATGCACATCTCCCAACTCGGCTGCCTTTAAAGCATAATAAGCATAATTAATACTGATAGAAAGCGATTCTGCTTCTTTGATATATTCTTCGGTTTTATCTAAATTGCCTGAATAAATGGCTCCTAGTATAGAGATCTTGATATTATCCTTATTTGCTGACATTTCTCTTAGGTTGTCGCTTAATTGATAAAATCCATGCTTAGCAGCACCGAATATTAATGAGGTATAGTTAGGGGTTGTTTTTGAGATATAAAATAGAACAAGTTCTTCCTTACCAAGCTCTGCGGCGGCTTGGGCGAGCTGAGCTGCGTGTTCAACTTTATAGTTTTCCTCTAATTGGTCTGAACGCAATGTTTCAACTAGATATTTGGCCCAATCATACTGCCGAGGATTAACCACGAAATGATGGGGTATTAATTTTGTTGATCTTTCTATTATTTCAATGATTGGCTCTACAAATGTGTTCCTTCCAATCGCCATAATCATTGCACTAAAGTCTAAAATGTCAGATTTGTTTTTGAAAATATTTAGATTGCACGTATATTTCTCAAACAGCTCTAAATGACCGCCAAGTATTGCACCTAAAACAAAATCTTTTCTATTTGCGCCATATTTTTCTAACAGATCGCAGGCAGCGCCATCATTTTTCATTGCAAAATACATGCTAACATTGACATTGGCTCTTTTTAATTTGAGTCCATCATAGGCAACCATGATTTTGATTTGCTGTTCATCGCCATTTTCAACGGCGTCAGTTAATGCTTTATATTTCTCTGAATTTCCCATGTGAAGAAATGCTAATGCGATAGTAGGACCCAGATTCATATGACACCCATGATAAGATAAATATTTTCATATAGTAGCTAACTAGCAAAATTCTTTCTATCATACAAAATGGGAAAAATGACGGTTTAGATAGAATATAAGCGGTGATGTGTGAAGAGGAAGCGCATGATGGATGTTAAATAAAAAGACATAAAAAAGCGGATCAGAACAATGTTTGATCCGCTTACGATATTAGTTAAGTTTGAAAAGACGTTTCACTTTGCGTGCAAGTACTTCATCACCAGCGATCTGCTCATTACCGCTATGACCACGCGCTTTATGATAGGTATGCATCAGTTGCAAACTGACATTGTGGGCTGTCATGCCTTCGGTGCCGTAAATATTTGCGGCTTTTTTGTCACATTTAATTTTAGTGTCTTTTGCATTTAACAGATCATTTAAAGCTTGTGCTTTGCTTGGTGCATCATTATTTTCCAGCAAGATTTTGCGATATTGGTTCTTTTTTACGCGATTATTTTCTCGAAGTGCTGCATGCATCCCTGCGGGGTCTTTGATGACAGCGTCATTCTTCGCTACGATATGATCAACGCATTCTTCCGGTATGCTTTTATAAGCGGTGGCAGCGTCCATCGTACCAAAGGATAAATAGAGAAAGCCTTGGATCAGAGGTCGAACGAGCGTTTCAGTTACTTTAAAGGCGATCAAATTAGTACAAAGGAGTAATGCACTCCCTAAAATTGCGGGCGTGATCAATGAAATGCCAAGACCTAACCCAATTATGCTGCCATAAATAATGCCTGCAAGGATTGCTGAGCCGATTTTCCCGAGGATGCTGTGAATGATCTCATCGGTCAATGTTGAAAAAGATCGCACATTGAGCAGCTTTACGCTTTGAGCGGCTTTGGGATCTAAGCCTTTCGCTTTGGCTTCGTCTTGGTTTATTTTATAGATTTTTGCTGCAGCCATCGTTAAGATTGCCGCGCCCAGTGATTGGCCATTAAGTAAGATATTCTCATAAGGCACACCTTGGTTGTGAAAGTGCATAACAACTGCAATCGCATCATCGATCCAATCGTCTTCCGATCTTGCATACCCGGTACTTTTCAAAGTGCCGCGAAAGTTAAAACCTACAACGTGATAATCAGGATTGCTCTTTGCAAGCGAGACAAATTCTGTTTTGTGATTTTCGTAACAATCCCCGTTACCAACGGCATGGATAATAATTTTTTTGTCTTTGATGCTCTTATCGGAAGCAGAGACTTCCCATAGATCAAGCGAAGCATCTTTGGTGGACTTTATGAGGCTATTAGCAATATTAAGCTGGCGATCGGTGCTTATTCCTTCATCGTCAGAATCGGGTGCACTCTTAAGAGATTGCGAGGGCATGAGTATTAATGAAAGCGCATAGCCAGTAAGACGTCTGAATATCATATTTCCACCATAGTAATCAAACTGATTAAAATGTTAGGGAATATACCAGCTTCAGGTACAAAATAACACCTAAAGGCCCTTCAGACACCCATAATTGCCCTACTTACATGCAGCCATACGGGCAGTTGAAATTTGATAGTGCATCTAATAATCCTTGGCATTCAACAAAATACAAGTTGGGAGTAATATGCGTATATACAGATAAGAGGTTCAAATGCTTAAAAACTTAGTCAGTTTTATATTTTTTGTTTTAGTTAGCACGTCTACAGTCGCACTTGAAACCTCACAGGTTGAGCTGAAGCAATTACCTCTTGTACGGTGGTTCGATGGTACTGTTGAAGCGGTTAAGCAGGCAACCGTATCAGCTGAAACGAAAGGGCGTGTTAGTGATATTTTGTTTGATATAGGAGATACCGTTACCGCGGGGTCGGTTATTATTAAACTGGTTTCAAACGAACAAAGAGAAGCCTTGAATCAAGCAGAAGCCAAATTAGCGGAAGTTCGAGCTAATTATGATAATGAAGTCAAAGATTATGAACGAATTGAAAAGCTTTATCAGAGCAAGATCGCTTCAAAATCCGAATGGGATCGCGCATCAGCTAAGTTAAACATGGCGAAAGCACAGGTAACGTCGGTTGAAGCAGCATTAAAATCCGCTAAAGAACAATTAAGCTATGCGCAAATTCGAGCGCCTTATAGTGGCGTAGTGAGTGCAAGGCATGTTGAGTTAGGCGAAGCCGTTATGCCAGGCAAAGCATTAATGTCTGGCTTTGATCCTGACGAATTGCGGATTTGGGTTGATTTGCCATCGGATATTGCATCTAAAGTTAAAACCCTAAACGCTGCGGTAGTCTTACTAGAAGATGGCGCGAAAATTGTACCCAGCAAAATTCTTGTTTACCCAATAGCAGACACAGGTTCAAGTACCGTTAGAGTTCGATTAGAATTACCTGAAAAATCCTCAACCTTGTTCCCAGGAAAATTTGTTAAAGTTGCCTTTACGACCGGTGACATAAATCGTTTATTGATCCCTTATCAATCTGTTGTATATCGTTCAGAAGTGACAGGTGTTTATGTGGTTAAAGATAATATCCCTAGTTTGCGTCAAATACGCTTAGGTAGGCGTTTTGGTGAGCAAATTGAGGTACTAGCAGGTTTATCTAAAGGTGAAAATGTTGCATTAGATCCGGTAGCGGCAGCAATTGCGATCAACCCTATAAACAAGGAGATAGTTCGTGATTGATCCCAAATCACCGTTGGGTTTTTCTGGTAAAGTGGCCGCCTATTTCGTTAGCTCACAGTTAACACCATTATTAGCCTTGTTGGGACTTTTACTAGGCTTATTCGCGGTGATAGTGACACCTCGTGAAGAGGAACCACAGATAGATGTGACGATGGCAAACGTGTTTATCCCTTTTCCAGGTGCAAAGGTGGCAGATGTAGAAAATCTTATTACTAATCCCATGGAGCAGATCTTAGGTGAAATTGAAGGGGTAGAGCATATCTATTCTGTTTCTAGGCCATCGATGGCTATCCTTACTGTTCAATATAAAGTTGGTGTGCCAAGAACGGAAGCCTTAGTTAGGTTATACAATGCGATTTACTCTAATCAAGATTGGCGTCCAGCGAATTTGGGCATACCGGGGATATTGGTAAAACCCAAAGGTATTGATGATGTTCCGGTGGTTACACTAACCTTAACGACGAAAGATCAGGCGCGTGGTGCGTTTGATCTCAAACAAATAGCGCATGCATTAGAGTCTGAGTTCAAACGGGTTTCAGGAAGTCGTAATATTGCGACCATTGGCGGGCCTCTACAGGTGGCACAAGTCACTTTAGATCAGCAAAAGTTGTCCGCACGTGGTTTATCAATCATGGATCTGCGTCAAGCTTTGCTAGGCAGTAATACAAGCAAGCCAGCGGGTGCGATCATTCATGAAAATCGCTATATTCCTGTTGATGCCGGAGAGTTCCTAACAAATATTGAAGAATTATCTGAATTGATTGTGGGGATGCATCAATCCAAGCCGATTTATCTGCAGGACGTAGCGACGATTACCTACGGACCGGCAGAAAATCAAAATTATGTTTGGCATGCTGATAAGCAAGGCACTTCGCCCGCAGTGACGATGACGATTAGCAAAAAGCCTGGTGAGAATGCAGTCGATTTAGCCAATAAGCTCATCAAACAAACCCAAGCACTTAAAGGCAGCTTTATTCCTGAAGGCGTTGATGTCCATTTTTCAAGAAATTATGGTGCGACGGCTGATGAAAAAGCTTCCAAGCTGATCCATAAATTATTTTTTGCGACATTGAGCGTGGTTATTTTAGTTTTTTGGGCGCTGGGTAGGCGTGAAGCCGTAGTGGTAGGCAGTGCAGTGCTGCTAACGCTAGCGATGACACTATTTGCCTCATGGGCTTGGGGTTTTACGATTAATCGGGTTTCGCTATTTGCGTTAATTTTCTCGATTGGGATATTAGTCGATGACGCTATTGTGATTGTTGAGAATATACATCGACATCTCATAAAGGGAACACAAAATCTGCTTGAAATCATTCCTAAAGCAGTTGATGAGGTGGGCGGCCCTACTATTTTAGCAACCTTTACGGTAATTGCTGCTTTGTTACCAATGGCATTTGTCACTGGCTTGATGGGGCCTTATATGAGTCCTATACCCATTAATGCTTCCATGGGGATGATGCTATCTCTGATTGTGGCTTTAACGTTTACGCCATGGCTTTCACGGCAGTTATTAAAGCACACTGGGACGCATACGCTTTCAAGTTCTAAGACGGATACCCTTTTATTACAATTTTTTCATCGAGTTATGTCGCCATTTATAGGTGAGAATAACAAGGGTAATCGCTATAAATTGGCAGGAGGTATTCTTGGGCTAATCATTTTAGCAATCAGTTTAGTTCTTTTCAAAGTGGTTATTTTAAAAATGTTGCCCTTTGATAACAAAAGCGAGATTGAATTGGTCATCGATATGCCAGAAGGAACACCTTTGGAAAAGACAAATGGGTTACTTAAGGATTTGACGAATTATTTAATGAATGTTCCAGAGGTGGTTGATGTGCAAGCCTATGCAGGTACCGCTGCTCCGATTGGATTTAATGGCCTTATTCGTCAGTATTATTTAAGACAAGCCCCACATCAAGGTGAGTTACAAATCAACCTGTTAGATAAACACTTGCGTAAACGATCAAGTCACAAAATTGCTTCAGCAATCCGTGAACCATTGGTTACTATAGCCAATCGTCATCAAGCGAAGCTCAAAGTGGTTGAAGTGCCACCAGGTCCGCCGGTTTTAGCACCACTGCTGATTGAAGTTTATGGTCCGAATTATCAGGGGCAGATTGCGCTTGCAAACCAATTACGTCAGAAATTTGCGAATACGCCTGGCATTGTGGATATTGATGATTCCATCGAAGCGAATGCACCCCGTTATATTATAAAAGTTGATCGACAAAAAGCGGCGCTAGTGGGCTTAAGTCAGCAAGATATTAGCGATACCCTTGCTACGGCATTGGCAGGAGAGGATGTGACGTATATGCAGACAGGGCATGCAAAGCATCCCATTCCGATCCGCATTATTTTACCTATTGAAACAAAAGACGATGTACGCAGCGTGCTTGATATGAAGTTGCCAAACCGTTCTGGAAAGCTTATACCGCTTTCAGAAGTGGTGAGCGTTGAAAATGGAGAATGGGAAAAGAGCATACATCATAAAGATCTGCTGCCAGTTGTTTATGTACAAGGAGATACGGCTGGCAAAGTTGATAGTCCATTGTATGGAATGATGGCTGTTATGGGTAAGGTTAGCAATGATATTAAGCAGTATTTCACCAAGCAGCCTGATAATACACATCATTATGCGATTAAGTGGGATGGCGAATGGCAAATTACCTATGAAACGTTTCGTGATATGGGGATGGCTTACTCGGTAGGTTTAATTCTCATTTACTTACTCGTTGTGGCGCAATTTCGATCTTATGTGGTGCCACTGATTATTATGGCACCCATCCCATTAACGGTGATAGGAATTTTGCCTGGACATGCTTTATTAGGTGCTCAATTTACGGCTACTTCAATGATTGGTATGATAGCGCTTGCTGGAATTATTGTGCGTAATTCGATTTTATTGGTTGATTTCATAAATCATGCACAACGAGAAGGTGTTGCTATTGAATCTGCTATTATTCAATCTGCCGCAGTGCGAGCAAAACCCATTATATTGACGGGTCTTGCAGCGATGATGGGGGCTGCGTTTATTTTAGATGACCCTATTTTTAACGGTTTGGCGGTTAGTCTCATTTTTGGGATATTTGTCTCTACCATATTGACTCTGATTGTGATCCCCTTGCTGTATGCGAGTTACATAAACAGGCGCAGAAGTCAGACAAAATAAACTTAGAAAAATAACACATTTCGTGAATTGGTTGAAAACCTTGCTTTGCGTGCTTTTCAGTGTTAATACTCACAAAAAATTGCGAATTAAGCAAAAGTAGGTGACATGCAAACAATTAAATGGGTCGATGCTGCAACAGCACAACCGATTCCTGCCCCAAATTTAGATAAGAAAATCGCTCGTCTGGAAAAGAAGCTTTTACATTACACAGGCAAGGCGATTGGCGATTATGGGATGATCCAACAAGGTGACAAGATCTTGGTGTGCGTCTCAGGTGGGAAGGATTCCATCACGATGTTATTGATGCTGGAGGCTTTGCGCAAGCGAGCACCCTTAAAGTTTGAAATCATGGCTTTTACGCTCGATCAAGCGCAACCAGGTTGGGATGATCAAGGTCTGCGACGTTTCTTCGAAGAGCGTCAAATCCCATATGAGATCATGCGCCAAGATACCTATAGCATTGTGAAAGAGAAGATCCCAGAGAACAGTACCTATTGCAGTCTTTGTTCACGCTTAAGACGCGGCATTATCTATCGATATGCAGAAGAAAAGGGCTTTACCAAAATTGCATTGGGTCATCATCGTGACGATTTAATCACTTCGTTATTAATGTCCATTTTCTACAACGGCAATATTCGGTCCATGCCCCCTAAATTGCTGTCAGACAATAAAAAACATATCGTGATCCGTCCTTTGAGCTATTGTCAGGAAAAAGATATTGCAGAATATGCTAAATTAAAAGAGTTCCCGATTATTCCTTGTAATCTGTGCGGCTCACAAGAAAATTTAGCGCGCAAGAAAGTTAAGAGACTGATTAACACGCTAGCGGTAGAGAATCCAAAGATCCCCAGTAACATTCTGGGATCGCTGCAGGCTGTAAAGGTAAGCCAACTCATGGATAAAAGCTTGTGGGATTTTAAAGGACTGACTACCGAGAATACTGTGCAGGACTAGACGTAGGGGCCGACCTCTGTGTCGGCCCAAATAGGGACGGCACGGAGGCCGTCCCCTACAGAAAATATGCATTCATAAGAGGAAAAGGATGACCGAACACGATCCGCGTTTAATCGAGCCCCCAATGCGACTATCAGAGTCGAAGCTTTGGGAGATCCAGCGTAATTATTTTACCACCATGGGCGTTGATGCCTGGAAAGAAGAGGTTCCCTCTTATATTTCAAGCAATGCCTTTATTGGTTATCACTATGCGTTGTTGGTGATTGAATACATTAAAGACACAAGGCGCAACCATCCTGATACCGTCAATGATACTTTTTACATTGCGGAGCTGGGCTCGGGGATGGGAAAATTTAGTTTTTACTTTTTAAAAGCGTTTAAAAAGCTGCAAGCGCTACATGACTTAACCGAACAAAAATTTTGTTATGTTATTACCGATATTGTTGAAAAGAATATCGAATTTTGTCAAAAAAACCCATGCTTCAAGCCCTTTCTTGAAAAGAATGAACTCGATTTTTCTATCTTTAACGTCGAAGACGGTCAAGATCTTCATTTGAGACTGCAAAACCGCGATTATTCAAGTTTACGTTCTAAAGCGCCACTCATTATTATTGCGAATTATACCTTCGATTGTATTAAACAAGATGCTTTCGAAATCACCGGTGGCAAATTACAAGAAGAGAAGGTTGGACTGCGTAGCCGTTATAAAAATTTTGATATTAAAAAATCAAAACACTTAAAAGATTTGCAATTTAATTATCAAAATTATGATATCGATCCTGCGAATTATTATGAAAATCCGTATTTAAATGAAATATTGCAAGATTATGCCAAAAATATAACGGAAGATGCGGTATTGATGATTCCTTTGGGGGCGATCCAATTTCTTGATCATCTGAATACGCTGTCACAAGGCCGTTATTTTATGATTGTGGGCGATAAGGGCATATCTCAGCTAGAAAAAATTCCCTATTTAGTGAAAAACTATCGTATGACATACGATGGGTGTTATTCCTTTTTTGTGAATTTACATTGCATGGGTGAATATATTAAGAAGCAGGGTGGTGATTGTTTATTAACGAGTAATGATAACAATTTTAAAGTTTGCTTGTTTAGTCAGGGCGCATCTATCAGAGAGCTCAGGAATACCAACGCCTGTTTTCAAACTTACATTGAACGATTAGGCCCTGATGAATATTGCTACATATATGATGAGTTTTTATCAAACAGCTATCGTTTCAACATTCGTTCTTTAATGTCTTTTTTACGTTTAAGCGAATGGGATCCCACGGCTTATGCGGCAATTCATGATCGTTTAATTGAGCTAGTGCCGATTGGTGAGCGCTCAATACTTGAAGACGTTAAGATGGATCTGCTCAAGGTTCGAGATAATATTTATCAAATCACCATTGGTGATGATATTTATAATTTCTTAGGGATCTTTTTTCAAACCCAAGCAATTGATGACATTGCATTGGAGCTCTATACCAAATCCCTTGAAGTCTTTGGCGATCGTGCAGCACCGCACAATAATGCAGGCATGATCTACGACAAGCAACATAACACTGCCAAAGCGTTGTATCATTTCCAAAAAGCACACGAATTGGATAAACAGAATAAGTTTGCGCAAAAGCGGTCTGCCATTTTATCTGGCAAACCGAATTATAGTCTTCTAATGCCACTTTTTAAGCTTGCAGTGGTGTTAGGCGTAATGGCCGCTACGCTATACCTTTTAACAAAAGGTTAAATGTGCTTTTTCTTACGCAGGTTAATATTGAGCATTTCTACGCCGACTGAGAAAGCCATGGCGAAGTAAATGTAGCCCTTTGGAATATGGAAGTTCATGCCTTCGCCAACGAGGGCAAAGCCTATTAAGATCAAAAAGCTCAAAGCAAGCATTTTAATGGTAGGGTGTTTATCGACAAAGTCACCAATAGAACGCGCGGCAAACATCATAACCAAAATCGCAACCACAACCGCAATCACCATGATGCTAATATCATTGGCTAGTCCGACGGCAGTAATCACTGAATCTAATGAAAATACAATATCAATAATGCCGATTTGGATCACAATACTCCAAAACTTAGCAGAGCCTTTACCGGGTGTTTCAAGCTTAATAGGCTCTTCTTCCATCGTATGGTGAATTTCGTGGGTGCTTTTGGCAATCAGGAACAATCCCCCGAGCAGTAAGATCAGATCACGAGCTGAAACCGATCGCTCCATCACAGTAAATAAGGGCGTGGTTAAATGTGTTAACCAAACTAAACAGAACAGTAATAAGACGCGTGTTAATAGTGCAAAGCCCAAACCTAAAGTACGTCCTAAAGCGCGTTCCTTGGCTGGAAGGCGGCCTACGAGTATGGTGAGGAAAATGATATTGTCGATACCGAGCACAATTTCGAGTGCGGTTAAGGTAAGTAATGCTATCCAAGCGTGGGGATCGGATATCCAAGCGAACATTTTACATTCCTTGTACTCTGCGCAGCTGAGCCTTCAGCGTTGTTGTCATCGTTTCTCGGTGTCAGTCATGCATTAATAAGTATGCACTCCTTCACCTCGAAACTTGACGCCTAGCTGAAGAATCAGCTGCTGTGAGTAATGCATTTGATTCTTCAGCGTCACCTGGCCATTCAATTGGCCAGGGTATTAATTAGGTAATCGCGGCTTGCGATTCTTTGGAGTGGGGTAAAATGATGTTCAGTAACACACCAATTAAACCACCCAAACCAATTCCGCTAATCGCAAAGTTACCTGCGCCGAGGGTTAAGCCCCCAACTGGGATAACCAGCACTATACCTACGATAGTCATATTACGCGGTGTCATCAAGTCTTCTTGCGCTTGGGTTAGTAGATGAAGACCGGTAACGGTAATCGCACCAAATAGCAGTATCAAGATACCGCCCATAACAGGGGTAGGAATGCTTTGTAAGAAAATGCCTACTTTGCCAACAAACGCTAAGCTGATGGCAGCGATACTTGCCCAGGTCATAATGCCAGGGTTGTAGGTTTTGGTAATGGCGACACCAGCGGTCACTTCTGCATAAGTGATGCTAGGTGGTCCACCAATTGAGGAAGCAACAATACTCGCGAAACCATCGCCCATTAAGCTACGGTGAATACCAGGGTAACGTAGGTAGTTACGACGCGTAATACCCCCGATTGCCATGATGTCGCCGATATGTTCAATCGCTGAAACCGCTGCAATTGGCACCATTAATAGCACAGCGTGCCAGTTAACTTCAGGTGTCGTAAAGTGCGGGATTTGTAACCAAGGTGCTGCATCGACCATGGTTAAATCAACGATGTCTAACCAAAGGCTCGCAATGTAACCAAAGACCACGCCGACCAAAATGGGAATAAGCTTTAAACGGCCTTTACCAAACATGCGGGTGATAATGGTTGCGACTAAGGAAATACCCGCTACCAACAATGCAGTATTTTGATCAAATAAGACTGTCTCACCGTTGCTGGATTTACCCATTGCCATATTAATCGCAACTGGCGCGAGCACCAGGCCGATGTTCATAATGATGGGGCCAGTGATCAAAGGTGGGAAAATTCGGTTAACAAATTCTTGGCCACGAGTATAAGTTAATAAACTCATTAAATGATAAACCAAACCGCATGCTGCAAGCCCAAAGAGGGTGCCGGCTAATCCCCAGGTGGCGATACCGTAAATGGTTGCAGGTACAAATGCGAAGGATGATCCTAAAAACACAGGGATCTGACCCTTGGTCATAACTTGGAAAATCAAGGTTCCGATACCTGCGGTAAAGAGCGCAACGCTAGGATCCATACCGGTTAATAGCGGTACCATGACAGTAGCGCCGATAGCGATAAACAGGGTTTGGAAGCCAAGGAGGCAGTCGGAAATTTTAAAGGAATAATCTTGCGGATGTTGCGGTTTATTCATAATAGTTACGATCACCGTGTATATAATTGTTAGTTGTGCAGCTTATCACAATACAAGATTGTGAGCTACAAACAATGGGCTGAAGCTTAGGAGCTGAATGATAATCGGTATGCCTATCAAAAGCTAGGCAAAATGCCCTAGTGGATTTGGAATAAGGTGAGTATCGCCATTGATAACCATTTTACAGGTGGGCCAATCACTTTCGATAATACACCTGCAATCATCAGTACTATCAAAATCACGAAACCATAGCGTTCTAAACGATTGAATTGATAGGCCGTTTTTGGGGGTAAAATAGAAGCCAGCACCCGGCTGCCATCTAAAGGGGGTAGCGGTATCAAATTGAGCACCATTAAGACTAAATTAATCAGGATGCCTGCTTGCCCCATAAGGGCCATGGGTTGACCATATAGGATTTTTTGATTAGCTAAGTAGATTCCAAATTTAAGAATGCCTGCCCAAAAAAGTGCCATGAGAAAATTTGAAGTCGGGCCGGCTAATGCGACTAAAGCCATATCACGGCGCGGATTTTTAAGATTACGCTCATCGACTGGAACCGGTTTGGCCCAACCAAAGATAAACCCAGTTGATATCATCAGGGCAAGAGGAACAACAATAGTACCTATTAAATCGATATGCTTTAAGGGATTAGCACTAACACGGCCCAACAAATAAGCCGTATGATCGCCAAATTTATGTGCGACATAACCATGAGCAGCTTCATGCAGGGTGATCGCAAATAAAATGGGTAGGGCCCAGATACTAACCTGTTGAATGATTTGTTGAATGGATTCTTGCATGGCTCGATTATAGACTGAATGCTAAAGCGCTGTCATGCAGACCCAATTAGCGCTTCTCATATATATAAGTATTTGCAGGTCCCCAGCTCATTTTTTCCAGTGCGCCATATCGCATGAGAAAAGCCTCAGCAGGTAGTTGCTTGCTTGTGACAATCACTTTGGTACCTGCTTTAAGAGAAAGCAATTTAACCAACAATGGTTCCCATACATCCGGCAAAAAGGCGGTCGCATTGATCAGCAAAATGGTTGCGCCATCGAGATCGGTGCTGAGGAAGTCTTCGCATCGAAATTGCGCGTGTGGGGGCGGTACACCCTGTCCAATTTCTTCAGCAAGATCATGTAGCGATTGAACGCGCTCTATACCAATGGCTTCCATTTGCGGATAGCGTAACTTCACGGTCATAACCGCTTTACCCGAACCTGAGCCTAAATCGTAAAAGCAATCATGGAGGGTAGGTTTAATGATGGCTAATAAATCAAGCAAAGTACAAAGAGAGATTTCCCCATAAGTAAGACTGTCGCCTTGATACTCGGTTCGCGCTTCTTTGGCAATTAAATAAGGGTTTGATTGCTTGTAGAGTGTATCGATAGTCTTTACGATCTGGCTATAGTCTCGATGGCGCTTATTTGCATCATAATAAGGTTTCAATAGCTTATAGCATGCGACTATCAGCAAAATGACGAGTAGGGTACCTATCAAGGTTTGTATCATGGGGTCCTAGTTATTAAATTGCGATATTTTATAACCACATTTTTCAATAATCCGTTGAAAGTTCATACCTTCACTGGTTTTATTGTTGCCGCGAACAAATACGTTGGCATATATTCGTACCACATATTGAAATTCTTTACGAGATAGAATACTCAGTATTTTTTTAGCACGTTCTATGTCCAAGAGGTTATTCGGTTTCAAAGCTTGAAATAGCACAGCGCCAAGGAGTGCGGCTTTGGATTTTTGACGTGCAAAAGAAAGATTATCAAAGCCTAATAACCAATCTTCAATGGCACGGTCTTTATCCCACTCTAACCAAGCATGGTAAAACGTCATAATTTCACCCACTAAGGCTGGCACTTTAGCGGGATTAGAGAATTTGTCATGCAATAACATGTAAAGCATTGTGGGCACAGAGGCTTCTGCATTAGCCCAAGAGCAGTTACCCGTTATTTGGTGTTTAATGGGTAGTTTAGCGTAAGGTTTAAGACTCAGAATCTGATAAATGTCACTTTTCATACTTTTTTCAGTTTGCGGTTTATAGAGCAAATTCATTAAAAAGGTGGGATCTTGCAACGGGCGATGATTGCCTATAGTGTGAATGACAATCGGATCCGTCATTTTAAATACACCCCGATCGCATTTTGCAAGCATGTTGCCATGTTTTACGAAAGTGATGGCGTGGCCTTTATACGACACCGGCAACAGCAATAAATCAACATCTAATAAAGGTGCAATATCTTTTTTATTGGCATCAACATCTTTCGTAAAATGCTTATATTCTCTTAATTTATAGGCATTTTTAAAAGCTTCAATAATTAATTTAAGCTCTGGCTCATGAATGTCCATGCGTCTCGCTACATAGCTATTAATAAAACGTTCTAGAGATTCACGGATCACATTTAAAGTGAGTTCTAAATAAAAAC
The DNA here is from genome assembly GCA_964502705.1 of Uncultured Candidatus Berkiella sp. Lineage (GTDB taxonomy): Bacteria > Pseudomonadota > Gammaproteobacteria > Berkiellales > Berkiellaceae > Berkiella. The sequence continues at coordinate 24,036 of CAZCXZ010000039.1, forward strand.
CTTCTAAATCAATCGATAAAAACAGCCCTGCAGCATTAATGACATCGGTACTGCCTTGTAATTCAAAGCGGTGGCCAATCAGTTTGGCATTGATAAAGTCTTTGGCAAAATCCAATGATGCGCCTTTGTCCGTTAAGAGTTTTAGCAATACGGTATTTTTACGTAATAACGGGTAAAAAAGTACGGGCTGGCCATTCTCGGTATATGCATTGGGATTGGCGCCGTAGTAGAGCAGTAGTTTGGTGATTTCGACGTCGTTAACATCCACCGCCCAATGTAAAGGAGTAGAGCCCGAGATATCAACAATATCGGTCATGGCATTATTTTTGAGTAGCAGCCGCACCACATCAACCCGATGTGTCGCAACAGCATGTACAAGGGGAGAATAGCCATATTCGTCGCTGATATTGATGGGGGCGCCAGCAGTAACGAGCCGTTCGACATCTTCAAAAGAGCCATTTAAAATCGCCTTTGAAAGTGACATCTCAAGCTCTCCTAGCAGACGTGATCTTCAAAGTAATTTCGAAGATCACGGTGCCGTAAGTAGGGTAGTATTAGTACGGTTTAGGCTCGATCTTTTTGCTTGGGCCAGGTTTAGGCATATTTTTCATACGATTCACAAGACGCTGTTCTGCTGCTTGACGTACCGCATTTGCGAATTGCTCTGTAAAGGCTTTGGGGTTGTTTATATTACTCGCAATTTGCGCGATTTCAGCTTGTCGAGCTTTAGGATCGGCAGCGATATCTAAATTTTTCATCCAAGGCACTTGCTGTAATCGTTGCTGTTGTGTGTTTGCTGCGCGGTTATCATCATTTTGCAAAACATTCTGAGCGCGTGGACTATCAGCACGAGGTGTATGTTTTTGTTGAAGCTGTAATTGAACCGCATCGAATACTTTTTTAACTATATCGTTGCTCAGTTTATTAATGTCTTTTTGGATCAATTGTAAAGTACTGTTAGGGCTCGCATTTTGCGAACTATTATTTAATTTTTGTCTAACGGCTTCTGCGCCAAAATCTCTGGCAAGCTTGAGTAAATTTTCGTATTCAGCATATGCCGTGGGCGCATGCTCTCTCATCAGTTCATCAAACGTCTGCTTTGCCATTTTAGCCTCCAGAAACAATTACTACTTATATTTGTAGACTAGCTTACTTATAACATAGTATGCGTTTAAATACTAGGTTTCAAGCACCGACTATCTGTCTAATTATCTTGTTTATCAATAAGTTAAGAATTTAGTGGGTACACTTGTGTGCCCACAAAACATAAACAATCACCCATACAGTCCATCACGGTTACATTGCCAGTTGTGCGATTGCGCACAGCAGCATTCCCTATTTGAGTAAGATGGGTACGATTGAGTGGCCATTCAAGGGTAGGGGCGGTTAAAGTGGCTTCTGGGAAGGGAAAAAAGGAGATGAGGCTGTTTACAGGCGTGCAGATACGCGTATGTGAATGGAGTTTAAAGATCCATTCGCGGCCTTCACTCGTGTGGTTCAATATACAGAGATTGAGTTGCTGGCTGTAACGAAGCAAGAGGGATAGGTTATGGAGAGCATGATCAGCAAATCCCCCAAGTGCGCCAAGACACACAATTTTTTTGTTAGGGAACTTTATACAAAACTGTAGTGCTTTTTCAAAGTCAGTTGTATCTTGATCATTTATTTTTTCAATCTGACTTTGTGGGAATTCGATTTCCGCATTCGGTAGCGAATCAAAATCCCCAATAATGACATCCGGTGTTAAATTAAATTCTTTAAGCTTTTTTGCTGCGCCATCTGTACAAATTAAAAACGAATAAGTGATATCGGACCATAACTCTTTATGAGGGATGTCACCGTTGGCAACAATAAGAACTTCAAACATTTTCATGTCGGGGATATCATGTAGCGTGTGTAAGTGATATTTTAGCAAAAATTGAAGCGGATCGACATTTCATTTCTGCGTAGACTAAGGTATGTTATCGCATAGCTTTTTTTTCATAAAATGTAAGTTAATTAACTCGAAGGGAGAAAATAATGAAAATTAAATTAGTTGTTGCTGCTGTTGCTTGCTTGGCTTTAGGTGCTTGCAATCCACCATCAGACAACAAAGAAGAAAACAAAGCAGGTACAGAAGTTAAAAACGAAGCTGTTGAAAAAGCTGATCAACATGCTACCGAAATCAAACAAGAAGTAAACAAAGCTGCTGAAGATATGCACAAAAAAGCAGACGAAGCTGCTCAAGATGCGCATAAAAAAGCTGACGAAATGTCACAAGACGTTTCCAAGAAAGTTGATGAAATGAAAAAGGACATGACAGACACCGCTAACCAAATGCCTGGTGCTGCAGCTGCTCCTGAAGCTACTCCTCCAGCACCAGCTGCTCCAGCTGAAGCTCCTAAAGCTGAGTAGTCTCTAAATTTTGGTAACCTCGCCGAAGCACGACGTGTTTTGGCGAGCACCCAAATCTGCAATCACGCCGTAGGCATGGCTAATCGTAACACTTCGTTAACAACACATACTCATCTGAATCTCTTCTCAGACGTTTGATCTTTTTCCACTGATTAGCTGCGTCATCAATGCCTTTTTGCTCAAGCAAGTTGCTTAGCATATAAAGTGCAACCAAATTACCTTGATCAGCAAGACCACCTAATCCACCTTGTAAGCAGATCTCAAATTGAGAAATACCAGCGTTGTGATCGCGCTCTGATAAGGCATAGTAATGAGATAACAATAAACAGTGTCCAATAATCCGATTGGCCTGCAAGTGTGTTTCTACTTGGCATTCAGGGTTGTCTTCAAAATTACCCGTATTGATAGCCGTTTCATAATCCTTGGCAATCGCTTTGGCAATCAAATTGCTTTCTTCATCAGCGACTCGCTCGAGGCCTTGGACAAGACAATCGTCATCGATATTGGCAACATGGCCGCAACTTTCTACGATGCCAAGCACTGTTGCACGGGATGGTTCATTGGCTGACTGTGATGCCACAAGGTTCTGTGTGTATTTCATTGCATCAAAGGCAAATATGTTTTGCATCGAAAGTAGGCAGATAAGTGCCAACCCGGATTTGTGTAAACTGTGATACATTAACTCACCTTGCTTAGTTAATAAACTTTTCTGCCAAACACCATGGAACTAACCGTATTATCCATTGTAAGATGTGGTATGGAGAAAGTGAGGTCAACCATTATAACAACTTCCATGTAAAATAAAATTTCTTTGAGGGGTGCAGTTATGAGCGCTAAACAAGTGATTATTATCGGAGGGGGTTTTGGTGGCCTAAATGCGGCGAAAAACTTGTTAAAAGTGCCGAACTTACATATAACGATCATCGATAAAACTAATCACCATTTATTTCAACCCTTGCTTTATCAAGTTGCCACGGCTGCGCTCTCCCCTGGAGATATCGCTATGCCAATCCGTGAAATTTTTCGCGGGCAAAATGTGACAGTGTTGATGGGGACGGTGGAATCTATAGATAAAGATAAAAAAACGTTATTGCTGGAGAACCAGCAATTGCTGCCTTTTGATTATTTAATTGTGGCACCTGGCGCTAAACATGCTTATTTTGGCAATGAGCAGTGGGAACCCTATGCGCCTGGTTTGAAAACGCTGAGTGATGCATTGCACATTCGTGAAAAAGTCCTCACTTCTTTTGAATTGGCAGAAAGAAATGAACAAGCCTTTACTGAAGACTTAATGTCATTTGTCGTGATTGGTGGTGGCCCAACCGGGGTAGAGATGGCTGGCGCAATTGCTGAAATAGCCCATCAAAGTTTGAAGAAGAATTTTAAACACATTGATCCAACGCATACCAAAATCTATTTAATTGAAGGCGGCAAGCAATTGTTGAATAGTTACCCCGAAAATCTAGCTAAACAAGCACAAACATCGCTAGAAAAAATGGGTGTCACAGTGATGTTGAACGCTCGTGTAATTGATATACAAGATGAAGAAGTGTTTTTAAACGACGGAAAAATTAAAGCCAGAAATATTATTTGGGCTGCAGGTAATCAAGCTTCATCTTTATTACAATCATTGCAAGTACCACAAGATAAACAAGGTCGTGTAATAGTAAAAAATGATCTTAGTATTGAAGGTTATCCGCATATTTTTGTCATTGGTGATGCGAGCGCTTGTCTTAATAAAAACCAGAAGTGGTTGCCAGCGATTGCGCCTGTAGCGGCTCAGCAAGGGCGCTATGTTGGCAATGTTATTAAAAAGAGGTTGCTGAATTCGCCAATTAAACCATTTAGTTATTGGGATAAGGGTATGATGGCAGCCATTGGTCGCTATGATGCATTAGTGCTTTCAGGACCTTTAAAAGGGAGTGGCTTTTTTGCTTGGACGATGTGGAGCTTTGTGCATATCTACTTTTTAATAGGCTTTCGAACGAAATTCATTGTCTTTTTTCAATGGGTACTTTACTTCTTTTTGGGACAACGAAATATTCGTTTAATTTTAAAACCGTTAACTTTTTTTAATAAAAACAAATCGAGAGACTCATGATAAACCGAATTATTTTAGCCTTATTTTGCGCATGGATGTCTATGTCAGCCGTTGCTTTACAAGAACGACATTTGATAGTGCTGCGACATGGTGAAAGTGAGGATATGCTGACAAATACCTGTAATACTAACCCAAATCATTCTAAGTATAAGCCTTCCTTATTGACAGATAAGGGGCGCAGTCAAGTAAAAAAAGCTGCTGAACAAATGTTGAGTTATGGTTTTGATAATCGCAGTATTAAAGCGGTTTATGTTTCAACATTGCCGCGTGCAGTAGAAACTGCAACAATTTTGGCAGATATCGGCTTGTTTACACATGATAAAATTCAACTCGACGATAGGTTGAATGAAATCAAAGCAGGCAATAAAGAAGGACAAACACAAT
>CAZCXZ010000040.1:0-28784 GCA_964502705.1 Uncultured Candidatus Berkiella sp.
GCTAAGCAAATCAAAATAGCATCAACGCCGAATTTAAATCAAAAGGTAACACCTGAGCTATTAGGGCATGCAATTAGGGCTAAACGTACACAAAGTAAACTACGTCTAGAGGATGCCGCCGAACTCTGCAATGTAGCAAAACAAACACTTCAAAATATTGAAAATGGCCTCGGAAAAAATAAATTCGAGACTATCTTACAGATATGTAATGGTTTGGGTATACAGTTACGGATTATGGAATGGGTAAAGGATGACGAACAAGATGAGTAATCAACTAGATATCCATTTAAATACTAAATTGATAGCTCAGCTTTATATTGAATCTGATCAATTATTTTGGAAATATTCAGATGAATGGAAAGTAAATGGATTTGCTGTATCACCTTATTTACCACTCATAGAAAATATCCCCCCACTGAATGCGCAAAGATTTCTACGAAACTTATTGCCAGAAGGTCATCCTTTAGAAGAATTAACTGCCTATTATAATCTAAGCAAAATGAATACTTATGGCTTAATTAGAGCGCTAGGACTTGATATTCCAGGTGCAATTGTCGCATTACCATCAGGGGATAAATTACCCAGTAAAGGTAAGTTTAGATTATTACCTAGTGATGAATTAGTGCAAAGAATAAATGATAGAGAACATTCCAGTTTAATGGTTTGGGATGGCAAACCTAGACTATCTGTAGCTGGCGTCCAAGATAAAATAAATGTCGTTGTAGATAAAAGTGGGAATATCGGTTTCGGCGAAGGAGCGTTATGCTCTACATACATATTAAAATTTGAAAAACAAAAACTCACTCATTTAGTGTTAAATGAATATTTCACAATGTTCATTGCAAAAAAATGTGGTTTAGACGTTGCAAAAGTAAATATCACCTATTTTGATAAGCATGCCACTTTACTCGTAGAACGTTTCGATAGAAAATTTATTTCAAAATCTGAAGTCAAAAGACACCATATGATAGATGGCTGCCAGGCATTAAACTTCCCACCCGAATATAAATATGAACGTAATTTGGGCAGTGGTCGTGATGTGGCGCATATTCGAGATGGTGCGAGTTTACCAAAGTTATTTTCTTTTGCAGAGAAATGCAATAATCCAGCGCTGACTAAGAAAAAAATCTTAGATTGGGTTTTATTTAACATATTAATTTATAATTTTGATGCGCATGGTAAAAATATCAGTTTTTTTGTTTCGAATAATGGTATTAAATTAACGCCTTTTTATGATCTGGTTAATATTAAAATATATCCAGAATTTGAACAACAAATGGCCATGGCACTTGGAGACGAATTCGATGGTAACATGGTTAATGCTTACCAATTAGCAGACTTTGCAGATTCGTGTGGTTTGTCACGCAGATTAGTTGCAAGGCAGTTAAAAGAAATCCTTTCTAAATGCCTAGGTGCTCTAGATGTAGATATTAAGCAAATTACAAAGAACTCAGATGAAGAAAAATTCATAAAGAAATATATAAAAATTGTAAAGGCACGTTGCGAACATCTAAAAGGTGAACTTGGTTTAATTTCAACAATTGTAATTTGAGAAAACGAAACGGGTCAAATCCTGATACATAGACCGCATACATGGTATACCTTATATCTGACCCCTTGCTCTATGACTTGACCCTATACACCTCCCATTATACTTTATGAAAAAAAGCATAATTATTCAGAGCTTTTCAGATTAAATTCAGTAAGGCTATATAATCAAAATAAAAGAAATCGATAACAAGCTAAGGGGTAACATCTTCATTTAACTCAACATATCGGTGCTACACCCAGTTGGATAAAATGAAGACATGCCCCCATTCACCTTAAACTTACATTTTAGCTCTCTTCTCCTGACGTTGATCGACTGATTCTTCTTTTGGCTGTAAGGCTTTTTCTAAACACTGACGAATCACAGGCTTATAATGAGCATCTCTATTTTCCCTACGTTGCGGCGTAGCCTGATATAATTCAAATAGCTCTTGCGGTAAGTACCCTTTAAACTCCTCTACGGCAAATTGATTTTGGTGCGTATGTTGGTGGATAATATTCGTCGTCATTTCTACCAGCGAAGGGGTCGCTTCAGCTGTCTTTAATTCTTGACAATACTTATCCAAAAATGGATGCCATTTAGCTGATGTTAATTTACGTTTCACCAAATAATTAAAGCATGTATTTCCTCGAGCATTTGTTTTAGTTGGTAAATTTTCACCAAATTTAAGCAACGTCGAGGCCATGGATAAGGAATCATTTCTTAACGCAACACTCACTGCTCCATTACCTTGCTGGGCATGATATGCTTGAAATAATAATTTTCGTTGCTCATAGGGTATCTCACTCAAAACATGCTGCACAAATTTTGAATATGAACTTTTATTGAACATCACATCACCCACTTCTCCGATTTCTTTCAATAACAAATCGGGACATAGGCTCGTTATATAATCGTACATTTTTCGTGATTTTACTTCGATAGCCATACGTAAAGGCGTTTTCTCTGAAAAATCGGCTTCACTAAGAAATCTTGCGGTTGCTTCCATCGGTGGCGCATCTGCTAAATGTGGATTATTAGCTAGCAATAGTTTGAATAATTTCAGATCATGCGCATGAACACTATAGGTGAGAGGTGTATATATCTTATTAGGGTTGCCAAAGCGAATCGCTACTCTTTGTATGACATTATTTTTCAATAATATTTCAACAATATCATATGCTGCTGGATTGTTTGCTTGATACGCTGATGATTCCTTTTTCTTCCACGAATACTCAATTGGATATTCCAATCGTTTGATTGCTACGCAAAGCGGACTACCAAACTTCTCACAAGTAACATTCGGATTGGCATTATTGTCTAATAGAAATTTAACTGCTTCTGGAAGTTGCTTGGTAATCGCCAAATAAAGCAGTATTGCTTTAAACTTTTCGACTTGTGGTAACGTTTCTTGCTCACCATTTATAGGCCTTAAAGTTGACATCAGCTCATTATAATCATCTTTTTTAAAACCATTTAGTAGACAACCCGATATTACATTGGTATATGATTTCTCTATTGCCAAATCAAAACATTTATTAAGAAATTCTGTGGATGTATCTGTTAATAATTCAACCCATCTAGCATTGTTAGCATTCAATTTTGTAAAATTGGGATAATTCTCTAGAATATACTTCGTGAAATCAAAATCTTCTCTCAGAATTGCATCTGTTAATAATTCTAACCATTCATTACAATCATCGGGGTTTTCGTTCGCTAATAATGGTGTAAAACTTTCAAAATCTGTAATTTCAGTATTAATGTCTGACTGAGGCAATGGGAAAGATATCATCGATAAGCTCCTGTAATCAGTTCACGAAACACATTTATTTTTTTTCTATAAATTTGGTTCGCGTTATATCATCACGAGACCAAATAATGGCGTTACTCGTGATGAACCTGTTTACATTAAAACTAGGTGGTCTGCACCAGTTCTCGAATTATCCGTGTCGAGAAGACTCATCAATAAGCAATGATGCTATAAGAAAATTGCTTAGACTGTCAAGTCGAATAGCTTACTTTTTCTATATTTTTCGAACATTTATACTTTTATTGAAAAAAAATATAATCGAGTGAATGAAGACTTGGCCCTTAGGAATCACCATCTGTTTATTTAGTCTGAAGTGGGTTCTTTACCGTATCTAATTGTTTGCTGGCTAATTTTGAACGGTTTTGGATGTTTTCAGATGCAACCTTATAAAGTGCATGCGCCATTTTATCGCCGTTTTGCGCCAAGCGATTTAATTCAGCTAAATTGTCTTTATGCTCTATATTGATTCCTTCACTTTTAAATAACTTCTGCGGGTCAAGATGCATGCTTTTAGCACGATATAGCAGTTGTTCTATTACTGAATCGGATTTTTTAGAATTTGATGGCTGTGATGAAGTTGCTATTAATAAAGGCACACGCCTGCTTTGTTCAGGGGTGGACAAAGCTTCTGGAAACCGCTTATGAGGTGGGAATGCCCCACAAATAGTATTAAACCTACTTTTCTCTCTTTCTTTCCATCCGGCTTTAAATTCACGTTCAAAACCATATTTTTGAAACAGGTAATTAAGACCTGGTTCTAATGGTACCGTTTTAGAGGTAATTTCATCAGCAAGCCCCAACCCATTGGGCGAGTTGGCAAAGAGTACCACACCCGTTTTATGAGTAAGGTTAAAGGCAACCAGGGCTCTGGCGTTATTCATATCGCCAGAATGGAAAGCCGTGATCGAACCATCGGAATTTTTTTGCAAGCCAATGCCTAAACCCCATGATAGCCTTTCTAAATCACAGTCTTTAATGGCTTTTTGGTCAATAGCTTCATCAGATAAGGATTGTAATCCAACTGCCCAAGGGTCTTTCTTCATGGTGAAATCGTGATCAAACTGAAAAGCAGCCATTAAGGTTTCATCATTCATCCACGCTTGAATGAATCGTGTGTAATCACTTGCGGTTGTTCTTAAACTATTGGCCGCTATTTGATTACCATGACTATCAGCAAACGTCGTGTTAGTCATTTTTAAGCGGTTAAAAACATATTCTTTGGCTAATTGTTCCAGTGATTCTTTAGTCTCTTTTTCAACCGCTTCTTGAAGGCACTGTATACCAATGCCTGAATAACCATAGTGTGTTCCAGGCTCAAACTGAAAGTTAACAACGCCTTCATCTGGCGCGGTGATGGGTAAACCGGTTCTATGTTCTAATATCATTCTAGGGGTGATTTGGCTTAAGCCACCCGCCTGCACGCGTTTTGACCAAGCTTCATCTTTACCCGACATCTCAGCCAGACTTTTGTCTAAATCGATTTTTCCTGCTTCTGCGAGTTTCAATACCAAATAGGCAAAAACCGGTTTACTGAGCGATGCTGCTGCAAACTGCGTTCTGGGCTGAACTTTCAAACCTAAATCAGATGTTCCGACTTGCATTTCACAGACATCATCACCGTGAACATAGCCAACAGAAATACCATTGATGTCTAGTTTTGCCATTGCTGCTTCTAGTTCTTTTTTTTCTATTAACGCTGATAGCGGTTCGTTAGGTCCAATCATCAGTGTACGACCTCATATTCGCTAATATTCACCTAATATGTAATTAAGATATACCGTTATTTTCTAAAATACCAACCAAGCGGTAGGTCAGCAAAATGGGGGTCAGTTATATTGTGTAATTACTTATAAACCGTTATTCAAAGTCAGCATTGATTAATCATCTCCTGCGATTATGCTAAAATGCAAAAATCAGAATCGAGGTATTATGTTAAACGGTGAACCTACAATTGGTAGAAATGCGTTAACCTTGCTAGCGCAGTTAAATGAAATTCCTGCAGTTTCATTCGCAAGTTCATCTGCAAGTGGAGAAATCCAATCAACCGTTTGCGGCAATACCGGTCGTGAGGATCCCATTGATATTACCAATCACACCATTTTCGAAGCTGCTTCATTAAGCAAACCTGTCTTTGCGTATATTGTATTAAAAATGGCGCAACGTGGCGAGCTAGATTTAGACAAACCACTGCTTGACATTTTACAAGAAAAATTTGGAAAAGATGATAGCCGAGCACAATTTGGTCCGCCAACCGATGGGATCCGAAATAATCCAAATTATGCACAATTAACAGCAAGACAGCTTCTTTCACATCAAGCGGCATTACCTAACGAATTTATACAAGAGCCCGCTTTTCTTCCCGATGTTACAGCAGGCACTAATTTTGATTATTCAGGTGAAGCTTTCCGCTTTTTGAATGAAGTGATTGAGAAAATGATAACGCCTAAAACGCTTGAACAGCTCGCGCAAGAAGAATTTGCAAAACCAGAACTTAATATGACACACACTAGCTTTTTGCCACCTGCTGACACAAATACATTACCTGTTGGACATTTCAAAGATGGTACTATTGATCAGCGTCAGCATTTTTATGTCGTTCACCCAGCAGGATCATTGCATACAACCCCACAAGATTATTGTCAATTTTTGAATGCGTGTGTGAATGACGAGTTTATTAAAAGGGAGATGTTCACACCCTGTGTAAAAGGCCTTAATGGTAAAGATACCGTAGGTATGGCTTCAAAAGTACCAGAAGAAGCATTAAGTAACATTAGCTGGGGGTTTGGTATAGGGTTGCAGCAATGTCCTGATGGCACAGTGGTGGCATTTCATTGGGGAGATGGGGCTGGAACGTGTCGAAATTTCGCCGCAGTCAATTTAACCACCAATAACGCGGTTGCTTGCTTTACCAATTCAGCCAATGGCCCATCGGTGTTCAGAACAATTTGCGAACCGATTGTGGGCGATTTAACAGCGGCATCGCAATGGTTATCGCTACGAGAACACTTGCCAATGAACCCAAAACCCCTTTCTCAATCTGAAGCGATGTCTTCCAACGCTCATATAGATTTGTTGCCAACAATATCACTAACACCGTCCATGACGCACCATATTGATAAACAGCAAAGGGAAAAGTCAGCTGAACCTTCTTCTGAACTGGAAATAGATAAAATAGCTACTCAAAGTACAAAGCCACCTAGCAACTAACGCTTCAAAGACTTGGCCCTGATAGATCTCTCTACTTTTGTTTATCTGCTAAGTTCTTTTCTTAAAAAATAGCATATCGAATCATTATCAAAACCTTCTATTTGCGATTCAACTTTATAGCCAAGCTTGATATAAAAGTCTTTCGCTTCCCAATCCATGGTATGAACATTGGCAAAACGGCAATGATTTTCCAAACCAAAGCTTTCAGCTTTTTTCATTAATTCGATGCCATAATGTTTTCCACGAAGGGATTTGTCGATCCAAAGTTGATCAATGCTAAGACAACCATATAACACGTTACCGTTTATGCCACCTTTGATTTCATTCGATTGGTCTTTTAAGAAAAATGCATAGGAAATGATTTCTTTTTGGTTCTTCTTTGCTTTTGCCTCAAGCGAAATGCCATGGGTTAAAATAGCAAGGTCCGCAGTGCTTGGCTCGGCAACATATTCAATTAAAACAGGCTCGCTCATTTAATATCCAATCCATCGTTAATTTCATTATTCAGGCCGATCGGTCAGTGCATAGCTATTCTAGCTTAATTAAAGATGACTTCCCTAGTATCAGGCCAACCGCACGCTACAAACCGGGATCATAGGTAACACTTTTAGTTACACTACTTAACATTTTAAAGACCTAGGTCAATGGCATATCACTGCCTTCAATTTTCTTCTTCAAATATTGTGTTTTGCGGATCAACATTAAACCATGCTAAAGCCAAGTTCTGATTTATTCACGCAATTGCACCTGGCGCAGGAGCAAAAGGAATAACCTCTAGCAACACAAGATAATGTATATACAAGTAACAATATTGACGTTTAGTAACATATATGTTACCTTTATAAGGATATTCAGAATATGCAGTTTTCTATTAATGAATATCAAACAACCGACGGCCATTCCCCTTTTAGCAAATGGTTTGACAATCTGAATGCAAGTGCTGCAGCTAAAGTAAGGGTTGCTATCGCAAGGATAGAGTTAGGCAATTTTTCTAATTCAAAAGCTGTTGGCTCGAGTGTTTGGGAAATTAAAATAGATTTTGGACCTGGCTATAGAGTCTATTACGGCAAAGATGGTGACAAAATTATTATTTTACTTGCTGGTGGCACCAAGAAGCGACAGCAACGTGATATTGAAAAAGCTAAAGAACTTTGGCTTGAATTTAAAAAGCGTAAAGGCGGGCATTAACTATGGCTTTAACACGAAAATTTAAAGATACCGTTGCCAAAAGAGCTGAACAAGATCCAGAATTCAGACTGGAATTACTTCGTAGTGCTATCAATGAATTTCTAAGTGGTGATTTAGAAGTCGCAAAGGTATTACTGCGTGATTATATTAACGCCAGCCCTCAATTCGATACAGTTGCTAAGGCCATGGATAAAAATCCAAAAAGTATTCAACGCATGCTTGGCCCAAAAGGAAATCCTACAGCTGAAAATCTAACCGCATTACTTAAAGCGGTGCAGAAATTTGAAGGGGTAAAATTTGAAGCAAGGTTGCATTAGAACAACACACAAGTTATACAATTTTGGATTGCTAGCCATGGTGTGACAACAACAGGAAGTTACATTTAGCTTCAATATGCCATACCGCAACAATCATTATTCGATCGTCTAAGATTATCTAAAACCCATACATTAATCACTGGAAATTTACACAATGCTACAATCCAACAGCAAGCAGCTCCCTAAAACGCTGACCGCATTTGTATGGTATTTGGCTGCTCCTCATAAATGGGGATTGTTTGCGCTATGTGTAACAGGCTTAATCTGGGCAATTCAAATGTCTTTGAGCCCTTATTTATTAAAAGTCATCATCGACACAGCAAATCAATATCAACACTCCCCTAACCTGCTTATGTCAGCGATAACCTTGCCTGCGGTGCTGTATGGTTCAATGTCATTAATCGATAATATTAATTTTAGATGTTACGAGTATATTTATTTAAAGGTTTTTACAAAAATCAAAGCAAATGCAACCACTTTGATGTTCAATTATTTAACCGAACATTCGCATGCTTATTTCTTGAATAACTTTGCGGGTAGCTTAGCAAAGAAAGTGCAAGACATGCCGGTTAGCATCGAGCCTGTTATTCGCGTTGTTGTTAATATGTTTATGCCAAGAATCATGGCCTTAATCATTGCGAGCTTTTTTCTGTGGAATGTCCATCCGATATTTTCATTAATATTAATCGTATGGTCACTTTGCTATATTGCTCTAACCTATTACTTCGCAAAAAGCTGTGAAGCAAAATCCTTTGTTTTCTCTCAATCGGTTGTTACCTTATTTGGTGCAATAGTTGATTCGGTAACCAACATCATCAGTGCCAAGCTATTTTCGAATGTGACTTACGAACAAAAGAGAATTAAATCATCAGTTGACGATGTCGTCGAAAAAGATATCAAATTGCAATGGTATATATTAAAAGTACATTTTCTTGAAGCACTTACCATCACTATTTTTATTGGCTGCATGCTAACTGCGCTCGTCAACGGCTATGCACGTGGTTGGGTTACGATTGGTGATTTTGCGTTGGTTTTAGGTTTAGCGGTTACCTTTTTGATCCATACCAGTGAAATTGGTCAAGCCATGTTGTATTTCTCAAAAGAAATCGGCGTATGCCGTCAGTCTCTTACAATCTTAACCGAAGACCATGATGTAAAAGATGCGCAAAATGCAACCACGATGACTGTAAACCAAGGAAATATTACATTCAACAAAGTTGATTTTAGTTACAATACGAATCCTTTATTTCAAAATCTTAACGTCAATATTAAACCCGGTGAAAAAGTGGGCCTTGTGGGATTTTCAGGCAGTGGTAAATCAACCTTTGCTAAATTAATTTTAAGATATAGCGATATTCAACAAGGTGAAATTCTTATTGATAATCAGGATATCAAAACAGTCACAAAGCAAAGCTTACTTAAGAATATAGGCATGATCCCGCAAGAACCTGATTTATTTCATCGCACGATTATGGAAAACATTCGCTATGGTCGACTCGATGCAACGGATGATGAAGTGATTCATGCAGCCAAACAAGCTCACGCACACGAATTTATAAACGAACTACCCAATCAATATGAAACACTGGTTGGTGAGCGAGGCGTAAAGCTTTCCGGTGGGCAACGGCAAAGAATTGCTATCGCAAGAGCCATGTTAAAAGATGCACCCATATTGATTCTAGACGAAGCTACGAGCCAACTCGATTCTGTCTCAGAAAACTATATTCAAGAAAGTATTCAAAAGCTGATGCAAGGTAAAACAACGCTAGTGATAGCACATCGATTATCCACTTTGCTTGATATGGATCGAATACTGGTGTTTGATAAAGGACAAATCGTACAAGATGGCAGCCACGAAGAATTGCTTAGAGCAGAAGGAATGTATAAAACGCTTTGGAGTGCGCAAATTGGTGGATTTTTGCTTGATAAAGTGCAAGAACAAGAAAAATAGCAATTGAGAATGGGGTCAAGCTGATTAAAATAAAAACTTGACCCCCAATAGTAATGACAATTTACCTACCGGGTCGTTTTCTATGAACTGACGGTTCCAAATCTTTAGAATCTGCTACTTCAGGCAATATTGTAGCAATATAAGCTGAAGTTTCGGGATACTTCTTCTGTAGTTTTTTCAGGTATGCAGTTGGCGACATTCCGTCAAAAGATATATCGACATCTGAAGAAGAGCCTGCTTTAATCAGCTCGCGCAAAACTAATACAATTCGCTCTTCAAGTTTTATACTAAGATCAATTTTATCTACACAATGCTCTAATGCATTTCTAGAATACTCACCTTTTAATACCAATGACGCCCCTTTACTCAGAAGATAGCCTACACCTGTAGCATTCAAGCTAGAGATTGCACCATTTAACGGTAGGTCAGAAAGTGAATAGGGTTTAAAATAATTCACATCGACATGATGTCGTTCAACGAGATGTTTAACCATTTCAAATCTGTTACCTAAAGCCGCTTGATATAGCGCACCGGATTCATTTAGATCAACTTCGTTTTCCTGTACTAGCTTATCAAGATAGGCAATAAAACCCCATCTCGCTGCAAATTGAATTTTGCTTGTTAATTTGGAATGTGAATATTTCCAATTTACCAATATATGGTTTCTTTCTCTATCTGAGTACGACGACAGATCACATTCTTCTGGCAATGGAGGAAATATAATAAATGGTTGAGCTGCTGGTACTGGATGGATATCAGAATGATGATCACTCACTGCTCGTTTATCTATGGATATATCAAACCCTCTTTTTAATTTCTTTTCATTTTTTCTACGTTTTATCGTTGCTATAGATGGAGTGATAGATAAAAAAATTTTTCATGATTATAAGGCATTATTCAGTTCCAGTCATAAAAGTCAAAGAGCTGAATGATATCATTTACCTCCTCAGAAAAAGATAAGAATAAATCTTAGAAATTGTGACACAACATCTCGCGCAACATAAAGTAAAAATAGTTAGTGGCTACTTTTTCTGTTTAGGTGATACCGACGGTTTATCACGTATTTGCTCTAGCGCTATATGTATATGCAATAGAAATATGTACAGCGAATAGTTCAGCAATTAGGTCGGCTAGACGATAACCCTATCAACGTTACTCATAAGCTTATAAAATGGATTTTCATCAAATATTGGTTTATGTCCAACATGCTATCTCACTCTCCGGTATTTTGATTATCTTTATCGGGGTGCTGATTGCGCTTGCGCAATATTTTTATCACCTCTTTGACAGCAAAATGCTGCAAGAAAACAACTATGTCAATGGCATACGTTTACGCTTAGGCAGAGTGTTAACCTTAGGTTTAGAATTTATTGTTGCATCGGATTTAATTGGCACAATGACAACACCTGACTATTACTCAGTGGGTATTCTAGTGATTATTGTGATCATTCGTACCATTTTGAGTTACACATTGAATAAAGAAATCGAAAATCTATCTAGAGAAGACAAACTTAAACTCGATGCATACAAACAGGGTTAAAGTATGGGAAAAATTACTGAACTTGCAGTTGCGGTTGAAGAAATCAATGTACTCAAAATTGAAGCACTGTTAAATGACTTAGACGGCCATCAATTATCAGGTGATGATCGATCGGATATTGAAATATTAAAACGTAGTATTGATAATTTGATGGATCATGCTGACGAAAATGGTGATTTATTTAATGTAGAGAAAAGAATAATACCACCTCACGATATAAATTATATTATCAATAAAAATCAGCTTTTCATGAAATTAATTCAACTTCCCTTTATCAATGATGATGTTTACTATTTGCAAAAACTATTCTACCGAGCATATGCTACACAAAACAGCTCAATTCATTGTATGCTGATGGGTGAATTATTTAAGCACTATCAAAGCTCAGTTAACTTTACAGCAGAAGATGTTAAACCGCAAAATTATGACATGCCTAAAGTGTTTCACTATATATGGGCAGGCAAAACAATACCTGAGCACTTAGTGCCTAATGTAGTGGGCATGTTAGCAGCTGCAAAGAAAAGTGGTTATAAAGTCTGCTTATGGACGGATGATCCTTCAAAACAAGAAGCTATATTTAATTTGATCCCTGCTTCTTATAAGAAGTATCTTGAAATAAAAAACATTTCCGATTTAGAACCAAAGATAGATGCTATCTTCGATTATGATTTACCCGAATTTAAAACGAAAGCAGCCAATGTTATCAAGGGTTTCATCCAGCAAGAAATGTCAGGGTTTAAAAATTATGCGGCTCTCAGTGATTTGTTAAGAATCATCATTTTATTAACTGAAGGTGGAACATACCTAGATATTGACGTTAATCTATCATTTGATTCAAGTAGAGATATTGGTGAAGTCGACACTCAATTTGGCTTTAAACAATTAATGAGAATATGGGAAAGTATGCCTGGAACACCAGAATCGCTTATTATTCAAGAGCGCAATGACATGCTAATGTCGAGTCCTAACCATCCTATTTTACGTGAAGCCATGAAAATTTGGTTTCAGCTTTTATTAGAAGAAAGAAGCCATGTTTTGCCACATGCTGCCGAAAGTAAATCAGGTTTTGTTCCCACAATGGCCGATCAAAGACGATTCGGTCAAAGTCATTATGAATATTTGAGTGAAAAAGATCCTATGAAAGGACAATTCAAACCTAAAGAACTTGGCACAGGGAACCTAGGTGTGATACCTATTTCTATTGCAGTGCAAGAATTCATCAAACAATATAACCTGGCAAACCAGAGTGATAAAACTCAGAAAGATTTTGCATTTGGGTATAATAGAAGCACGGGCTTTAAAAATGGTGAATATTATTCTAATAATAAAATCCATTTTGGAAATTTAGTTTTTGACCATATTATGGAACATGCTTGGCTTTCTAAAATAAAGAGAAAGCCGATTGACGTTTAAATGAACAATAAAAAACCATAAGCAGATCTGGTGCCACGTTTACCGACTGTGAAGTCACTAATTAAATTCCTAATACTTTATTACGAAAATCAATAGCAGCTGCCATGTTTTCTTTTTCAGCATTCAAACGGGTATCTGCGTTGTAATAATAACAACCACCATAAACCATTCCCATATATTTTGCGGTCTGAATAAAAGCTTCTTCAAACCCTTTTATTTCCCCTTTATGCGAAACGATCACATAAAGTGTTTTCCCTTTTAATTTTCTACCAATCTCCTTTCTGATATCCAGCAAATCAGTCCAGCGATCAATAAAGACCTTCATGATTGCACTCATGGTATACCAATAAACGGGCGTTGCTAAAATAATAGCATCATAGGTCACCATTTTTTCAGCAAGTGGCAGAAAGTCATCATTGCTATTTAAATGTTCATAATCATAATAGCTCATGTTGATATCATTTAAATCAACCATTGGAATTTCTATTGGATTCCCAAAAGCTGTTTGGATCGCTTTGAAGGTATCCCCGTTGCTTCTGGAACTGCCAAAAATAATCAGTGCTTTATTTTGCATCATCGAAAATCACTTGCTCCTTTTTAAATTTTCGCTCACGCTACGATAATCGGGGAAGCAAGCTTCCCCCTTTGTTGTTTAAAGCTTCAAACTTTTTTTCGTCTCACTTTTCAGCGAGATATCTTTCTTATCTGTTGAAGATTTTTTGTTTCTGTCGTATTGATTCAAAATGGCTTGTTTGGGGTTCAAGCATTCCATGACTGAATCAGCTACTACATAAGCGGCGTAACCCACGGCTAATGATGTTGTGAGTGGCCCTACAATAGTGCCTACGATTCCGCCAAGCAGTGCATTAGGAACCGCCAGAAAGGCATGATCGCTTGGTGAATTCAGCACAGTTGCCATTGCCGCAAATGTCGCACCTGCTGCGGGCGCCATCGCTGCGGGTAAAACAGCAGAGGAACCCATACCAGCTATAAATCCTATCGCTACTGCAGCAGAATTCACAGATTGGTTATCTGCATCATTAGTACCTTGTAAACTCATGAGAACTCCTCAAATAATGTAAATGATCACGTTGAGAGAAGTTTACGCTGAGGTTTTAGTTTTTCAAAATTAAACTGGACATTACGCAAATATATCATGACCAGAGGATAACTCATCACATTTAATATGATAAAAATATGCGACCAGCTTTCTAGACTTTACCCTACGTTCCGCTGCTTATCGCATCGCTTATAGTCTTAAGCCAACCACTCACTACCAAAATCCATACCCGCACTTTTCACCCACTGTGGGATCTTCACTGCTAATAACTTCGGAAATAGATTGGTGATGGTGGATAGCTCATGAATATTAACCCATTCTAATGCGAGTTCTGATTCATTTGGCTTTAAACCTTGGATTAATCCGGTTTGTAGTGGTGTCGCTTTGAAAATTAAATGCACGCCATGATACAGCTGGCCGTTAAAATCCCAAGCATCTTCGATCACCCCCAACAATGAATTAATTTCGAATGACTCGCCTAGCTCTTCTAATAATTCACGCTTTAAGCAATCATGCGCTTTTTCGCCATAGTGAATATGACCACCCGGTAAAAATGAGACGTTGCGTTTTACATCGGTAGTGACAAGGAGTTTATTGTCTTCGACGATGACAGCGCGAGCTAAAACATGTATGCCTGATTCGCTTTTCATTAAATTCCCTTATAAAAGCAATGGAACATTATATTGTTTTGAAAAGCTACATATTTCAGACAAAGGTGTCATGACCACACGCTCGCTAATATTTCTTCAATATTCATGTTAATTTGTAATTTCCATTTACTTAAATATTTCCCAGATTTTTCTTCATTGGGTTCAAGTAAAATATAATCATGATTTGAAGATATCATATGATTTAAAATTAATGTGCATTTTTTATCTAAATTAAGCGATTCCAAAATATACCCTAAACGCTTAACTGCTGCTCTAGAATGATACTTAGCAGCGTACTCTGCTAATTTTTTCCAATGAATTTGTTTCTGTTTGCTCCAAATCCCTCTTACCACTTCTTTTATGCCACCACATAGATCCGGTCGATCAAATCCATCTAATATTGTTCTCTCAAGATCACTGACATATACTTTTTCTTGTTTTGTCACCCATAGTTGAGTTTTACCCCAAAAATGCGCTTCCTTAGCGTAAATAAATTGATAACTCAGCTTGTGAACTTTTCTTACTAATTTTCTTTTAGTCATGGTAATAAACACATTCATTAATGGATGTGTAGTCATGCCATGAAGTCGCATAGCGCTGTAATGGGAAATAAAATATTCATTTGGTCCAGTTAGAACATTTGCAATAAGTGGCCAATTATCTAGCTGTGCGCTCTCTTGGCCAAACTGTAAAATTAAAAAGATACCTGATTTTATTCTGGTCAAAACACCACGATTTACGAGATCTCGTAGAAAGTAAGTCGTTTCTTGTTTTGGTTTGCCATATATTTTGCAAGCATCCTCTAAGGTAAAAATGCTTTTGCCTTCAATGACTAATTCTTCAATCAGCCGAGCACTTGTTGGGCCTAGGGTTTTTGTCTGTTTTTTAGGTGTCTTCATTATTATATTATATGTTCATTATATGATATTACAACTCACATTTGTTACACATAATATAATTTATGGTGCATAGTCGCGCATCTATTGAATTTTTGAGCAGTATTGTTCGGCACAAGTTGTGACAAGGCGTTGATTGTCTTCGATGATGAATACGCGAGCGAAAATGTGGATGGCTTGGCCGGATTTCAGAGAGATTAGTTTGTTAAATTCATTAATCAAAATGTTTTGTATTGAGCCCTGTGTGGCCCTAACAAATTCATCTGGGCTTCCAGCGGGCTTCCAGAAATTTTCGGGCCATTGGATAAAAGCTTCGCAGGGTACAAGTTAATCTAGGTTCATCGGTAAAGGCAAATTCCACCTTCCCGCTTCGCTAAGCAGCTACGCCGGATAAGTCGCTAATACACATAGGCATTAGAATACTAAAAGCAGCCGTGGATTGGCTTAGCTAAATAAACTTAAGGGATTGGGAAGCTTCGGCGGACATAACTTGTTGTAATGTTCGCCAATGGCGAACTAACAACAAGTAATGGTGGCTACGGGTGGACTCGAACCACCGACCTCAGCATTATGAGGGCAAATAATAATGATTTACCATTGTTACTCCAGCAATATCAAAAGCAATAAATCCCTGTAAAAATAAGCGTTTTTAATATTTTCTTTACTTTGCTAATTTCTGAAATTACACTCCAAATCAATTCACTTGGGCTTCCAGTGGGCTTCCAGAAATTGAAAGCAATAATAACTAATCGATTCGTAACTGAACTTGAACCACGATTAAAAGTGTATGAGGTCTATGACGAAACTTTGACTGGCTTCCTGGTTCGTATATTACCGAGCGGGCTTAAAACCTTTTGGATTAGGTACAGACTTACTAACGGCAAACGTGATCGCATCCTTTTAGGACATGTTGGGGTTATTACCGTTGCTCAGGCTCGATTTGAAGCAAAAAGAGCACTAAGCCAGGCAACTACAGGATCTAATCCTAAAGTACCCAAGCTTTCCAGTGCAGGCGGTATACCCTCACTGCAAAATTTCATTGATGATGATTATAAAAACTGGTCTCAAACCCATCATCAATGGTCAGCTGACCATTTGGCCCGACTTTATCGTTTCAAGGAGTTTCTCAAAGTACCCTTAAACGAGATATCGTCTCAATTGGTCGAGAAATGGCGGTCAAATTGTGTAAAAAACAAGCTTTCACCTGGAACCATTAACAGAAACCTGGCGGCTTTGCGCTCAGTGCTGTCTAAAGCGGTTGAATGGGACATCATTGAAACCCATCCCCTGCGCAAGGTGAAGCAGCTCAAAGTCGACCGCTCTCCTAACGTCCGTTACTTATCAGAAGACGAAGAGAAACGTCTGCGCAAAGCTTTAGACACACGAGAAGCCAAGCTACGTGATGGCAGAGTTAAGGGCAATGATTGGCGCAGCGAACGTGGATACGAGCTTTATCCTGACATCTCTGCCCTACCCTTTGTTGATTACCTTAAGCCCCTTGTGCTGCTTTCGCTCAATACAGGTGCGCGGCGTGGCGAACTGTTCCGCTTGCAGTGGGAAGACATCGACTTTGATCGAAAAAGCTTGGCGCTTGTCATGCGCGGCAAACGTAAATCGCACACTCGTCATATCCCCCTTAACAAAGAAGCTTATGAAACACTGGTTAGTTGGCAGTCAATGGCATCAAAGCATGATAAAATGGTTTTTCCGTCTAAGAATGGCTCAAAACTTGATAACACGCAGACATCTTGGGAAAACTTACGCAAAGAAGCCAGCGTAATTAACTTTCGATGGCATGATATGAGGCATCATTTTGCGAGTCGATTAGTGATGAATGGTGTTCCACTAAATACCGTTAGAGAGCTACTTGGGCATACTAATTTGGAAATGACGTTAAGGTATGCGCATTTAGCTCCGGAGCAGAAAGAGAGGGCAGTGGCTACGTTGGATATTAATCACAAAGAACGCTAATCTAGATAAAATAAAGAGTAATTACACGATACTAAAAATTAAAATACCCAAGTAAAACTTATCCTAATATTATGCTGCCTGTCATTTAACTCAATATTACATATAATAAATAAGCACATGAACTATCTTTGAATAATTGGGCATAAATTGATGATTTGAAATTGGACTTTACTAAAAGCTATTATACGAATGTAGAATTAACAGATTTATTAATTAATCAGGCTCTTAACAATGAATGATATCAGTGTTTTTTTTGAACAGGGGCATAAGTTTGAGTCATCTAAAACTAATGAACTCAACGGGATTGTCGGTCTATATTTTATATATAATAGTGATATTGAAATTCAATACCCTTTTGGAAAATCTAAATTGATATATATAGGCATGAGTGAAAAAAGAACAAATAGCATTGGTAGACGGCTTCAAGGTCATTTAGAAGGATTATCAGGTAACGATGGCATTACAAACTACCTCAAGTCTAATGTGCTTTTTTTTACTCATATTAATTTTGAAATGCTTAAAAGCAAATGGCCATTACGTGTCGAAGCATTGGAAGGATATTTTATTAAAAATTTTGTAACCCGTTATGGTGTATACCCGATATGTAATAACAAAGTAATATATAATACAAATGACAATAAACATATCAATTTAACAATTGACTGGAAACACTTTGAATGACAAATCAGATTAAAAGTGGCAAAGAAATACTTGACGACTTCATAAATGAAATATCTGGAGACGTTACGCTCGACCAAAGAATTGTTCAAAAAATCACAGAGTTGTATCGAGCTGAAAAATTAACTGAAAAGAATTTATCTAATGCTCTTTTACAATTAAGAGAAGAAAATGACAATTAAAATTAAAAATGTAAGCATTGCTGGACTTCGAGGCGCACGAAATAAACTTGAGATCCCTTTAAATGAAAGATGTGCATTAATTTATGGCGACAATGGAGCAGGAAAAAGTACGATTTCTGATGTTTTTGAGTGGCTATACTACAACAGAGTTGAACATCTTTCTAATGAAGAAATCGGTAAAAATGGTTATGAAGCACTACGAAATATTTTTCTAGCTGATAATGAATCAGGGTTGTTAGATTTAGAATACTCCAAAGGCAATCTCAATTGTCAAAAATCAATCAAGCCAAAAGCCAGCAATTTTGTAATAGCAAACTCAAACACTTCAGAAGATTTTGAGAATTATATTAAAGCGTCTGAAAGTGAAAACCTTATTTTACGGTATAAAGATCTAACTGAATTTGTCCTTGGTACAAAAACAGACAAGTTAACGGCGCTATCTGAAATTATTGGATATTCTCAGGTAACAAATACCAAGAGTGCATTGCGCGGTGTTTTGAATAAACTTTCTAGTGAAGTTAAGACAAAAAATTTTGATAACCATATTAGCAATTATCAAAGCCAAATTATTGAGCAATTTACACACAATGTTACAAGCGATATGCAATTTATTGATACTGTAAAGGTATTAACAGAAAATTTATCATTAGGCATCCCTATTAATACCTTGTTAGATGTAAATGAAGTATTAAGTAAAATCAAAAGACCAGATGATAGCAAGGAAATTAATCAACATACATTTCTTCTCAAGATACAAAGTAACATATTAGATCTTCCTGTTAATTTGGATGTGCTTGAAAATGCTTATAGTGAATATAAATTCAAATTTGATTCAATTGTTTCTGATATACAAAAACTTAATAAACTTTTAATCGAAAAAGTATTAACTGCAGGACAAGAGCTTCTATCAGGTGCCACTTTTACAGATAACCATTGCCCATTATGTTTAGAAAGCAAGAAAAAGTCCGATTTACTTTCAAGTATCAATCTTAGAATTACTGAGTTAGAAGAAATTAAAAAATTCAAATCAAATCTTTTAATTTTAAAGAGCAGCTTAAAGGATCAGGTTGATTCTGTACTGCAGATCTTGCGAAAAGTCACCGATGATTTATTAATTGATGATGAGCTTAACTCAAGCCACAAAGAGAACCTCAAGAACATTGAAAGTAGCGTTTTGATATATCAACATCAACTAAATACTGAAGTTGCAGAGGGTGCTAAGTTATCTGATGAAGAATCCCTTAAAATCGATCGTGATCTAATTACAACAATTAATCAAAAATGTTCTAAACAAATTGAAGCGATAAGCAAGTCAAGAGTTGACGGCTCGATTACCGACATATATAGCAAAATCAAGATTGCTAGCACTGCCTACTCTCAAATTATAAATCTAAAAAAGCAAAAGGAGTCCTTTGATAGACAGATCGTTAGTATTAAAGTAATTTATGAGAAATTTCTTAAAAAGCAAAAAGAAGGACTAGATGCATTCTTAGATCAATTTTCAAATAAAATTGATGAGATATATCAATTTCTAAACCCTGGTGAGAAAGTATGCAACTTCAAATTGTCACCGATTATTAAAGAAGATGAATTAACAGGAATTACTTTTAAATTTGACTTTTATGACAATAAAGATGTTTCTCCCCCACACAAACTACTCAGTGAATCCCATCTTAATTGCCTCGGTATAGCTTTTTTTCTTGCTTCAGTCGAAGCATTTAATAAAGTGAATAAATTTATTTTGCTTGACGATGTTGTATCTAGCTTTGATGCTAATCACCGTAAACGATTCGCAGACTTACTGTTAGAAAAGTATACTGAATATCAAATTATAATATTAACTCATGAAAAAACATGGTTTGATCTTGTTAAAAATTTGGCACAGAAGAAAAATTGGCTTATCACTACAATTAAACATGGCGAAACAGAAGGTGTTTATTTTGATAGCGCACCCTCAACCTTGCGAGACAGAATTCAAAGAAAAATTAAGGCTCGTGATGAAGAAAATTTAGCTCATGATTCTAGGAAATATCTTGAAAATAATTTAAAAAGCATTGCTTCAATCTTAGAAGTAAAAGTACCTTTCTTATATAATGATAAAAATGAAGATAGGATGGCTTGGGAATTGCTAACGGCTTTACAAAGCACTTTAAATTCTCGAAACTGTACTGAATTAAAATCTAATTTAATAATTAGTAGATTGCTAAATTCACTTGCAATTGGTAATAAGGATTCTCACGATAGCTCAACAATATTAAATTTCAGCGACATGAATGCATTTTGGGATGATGTAGTTGCTTTCGAAAAGTTATTCTTTTGTGTAGACTGTAAATCCTCTGTTACACTAAAAGGCTATAACCAATCAAGCAACCAAACAGTGAGCTGTAATTGTGGAGAATTAAAGTACAGCTGGAAAAAATGACCTTTGGGCTTGGCGCTATGGACAGCTCTTGCCCAACAACCACCGATCCAACTCTTACTTCAAATACCGAACACTCCGCCCGATCTTTAACCACTTCGGTCCTGACGTACGATTTCCAATTACACCTTCCATACGAT
Source organism: Uncultured Candidatus Berkiella sp. (assembly GCA_964502705.1). Lineage (GTDB taxonomy): Bacteria > Pseudomonadota > Gammaproteobacteria > Berkiellales > Berkiellaceae > Berkiella. Next base: position 20,951 of record CAZCXZ010000040.1, read on the forward strand.
ATCGCCGCAAAAACTGAAACGCTCATGCCAATATAATCGCAGCTTCTTTTCAGTGAGATAGCGTTTCATAAGATTGATGATGGAGGTATCAGTAAATTATATTACTCTGGTTGTCAGCTTTTCAACAAGTTGAGTAAAATGAAGAATTGCGACATTTATTTTTCCAACAAATAAGCTATGATGCCACACATTTTTATCAAAAATAAACGTTTTGAAGACGCGATTGTAAAATTATTTTCATATAACCGCACATACATTCACTTAAGGTTAATTAATTTTCTTTTGAATTTTCATTTTTCAAACTCACTTAACTAGCAATGTGCAAAGTGACATAAAGACTGCAAAGCAACACAAATAATTTGTAAATTTTAATTTTCTCAATAAATTCTCCATATTTGAATCGTTGCCATCATTTAAATCATTCTGATGTTGGATGATCTTTGACTCTGTTTTTTCAAAGCTATTTATCTTTGTTTCAATTTTCTCCGCTTTATTATTTGCATTCTTAATTACTTGCACACTATCTAGATACGCAATGGGATCATTGATCTTGTCATAATAAAATTCTCTAGGTGCAGTTGCTTCGCGAAAGGAATCACTCATGCGGTTTGTGTAGCATAATACATTAAAATGTACTCTTATAATGCTTTCAGTATTTCTTTGCAATTCATCTTTAATTTGTATCATATTTTCTAAAGGAATGAATGCCTCAATATTTAACTTTTCATCATACTCAAATAAAACTGATATTTTTTTTTCTTTACACGAACCTATATTGATCTCAATCTCATTAAAGTGGCCGACATCTACTTGTTGTTTGTTTATGTCAAAGCCAATAAACTGATCTCCATCCAAAAGTAATGCTTTGCCAACTAATCGCGACGATTTTACAGTTTCTTTTCTGATCTTTATCATCTGACTGATCTCTTTCCAGTCATAGTTATCATTGCGCAAATATTTTGGTTCAAAATTTATTATTTCTTGATGTGTATAATAGGGAGCTTCTACGGTATCCTCAAAATCCTCAGAGAATAAAAAATAATCAATGAATTTACAGCTCAGAATTTCAATCGATACATGTTTGAAGTTCATAATGTAATCTTGATTGTCTATTTTAATTTGGTATGGATTAATTCTTTCTATTGTTTTGTTTGCTGATTTTTTCATTAAAATACTCTGAATATTTCATTTTAAGACATTAGATCTATATTTATATGATTTGGTTGTTTCTAATGAGGACATTTCTTATCCAGCCAATTATCCAACTCTTCCTTCAAATACCTCACACTCCGCCCAATCTTCAACCACTTCGGGCCAGGCGTGCGATTGCCAACCAAGCCTTCCATACGATCTCGCCGCAAAAAAGAAACGCTCATGCCGATATAATGTGCCGCTTCTTTTTCAGTGAGACAGCGTCTCATTAGATTGAGATCCATGGATATTGTTCCTTCAATTAACATGAAGGTGTACGATAATGCATTTCAATCAATGCGTCAATGCATTAAAAGTTGGCGAGTAATTGGCAAACAACGCCGCAAATATCATCTAGCGAATCTAAATATGTTACGGAATAACGTGGATTAAGGGGTAGTAAATCAAGAGAACCACCTTCAATACTGAGCTGGCGCAAAATAGCATTCGGTTTATCACTTTGTTTAACCACAACAAAATCACCATGCTTAGGTGTGCGTTCTGGATCGACCACAATCTCACAACCATCTTCAAAGCTTGGGCCATGAGTTGAAGACATACTATTACCTTGTATGATTAATCCATAGGCGCTCGCCCCCACCTGTTTATTGGTAGCAACCCAGCCATCACTGCTTTGATGTTTGTAGTTTTTAAAACGTTTCTTCCAAATAGTTGCTAATTCCCAGGTAATGAGTGGGATTAGTTTGGCTGGTGTGCTTGTTTGTATGGAGCTTGAGTTACTACTAGGCGCAATAGCTTCTTCACCTTGCAACTGTGCAAGGCTCAACTTGAAATAAGCAGCGATAGGTTTCAGCGTTGAAGGCTTCGATTCTTTTATCTGGCCAGACAATATTCGATGAATGGTTGTTTGCGGAATACCTGTTCTGCGAGATAACTCACCTTCGCTGATCTTTCCATCCGCTTCCATCAATTTTTTTAAATTTTCTTTGACCGGGTTATCCATAATTGTCTCGCCGTTGATGGTTTAACACCAAGGTGCATTATGAAACTGAAGGCATCCAAAGTAAAGTCTTAAATGCATTGACATTCAATGCATAGGATCATTAACCTTGCTTGGCTAAGGAGGGAATATGGATTGGCCTACGATTATTAATGAAATTCTTTGGATGGAAGAAATCACGGAAAAGCAGCTGACTGCATCGCTTAACACCCCCATTACCAAATCGGCAATTAACCGCTTGAAGCTGGGGCATACCAAAGCGCCCAATTTTAACTTGGGTAGTGAACTTATCAAGCGCCACAAACAACTGTTGCGCCAACAATCTCTTAAGCACTTACCTCATGAGCGTATAACTCAAACATCGCCTCACTGTAACAAGGCCGCGCTATGAGAGACTTTTGCAAATTCTCTCCCGACTTCTGGTCAGGTATGCAAGCAGAACAATTAAAGCAGCTCGGGCGTGATGGATTGTTATTAGCAACCTACTTACAGACTAATCGCCACTCTAACATGTTGGGGGTGTACTATTTACCGATTGCCTATATGTCGCACGATACCGGCATCCCCTTAGAAATCATCAAACCTCTACTTCAAAGCTTAAGTGATATCAATTTTTGTCATTACGATACGCAACATGCTTATGTTTGGGTTGTTGAATTAGGTTTTGTTCAGACCGGTGGCCCATTGAAGGAGCTTGATAAGCGTGTTGTTCAGTTGCGCAAACAATATCAATCCCTTCCCAAGGTGAACTACCTTGCTACTTACTATGAAAAGTACCACCACGCATACCATCTGATGCCATCACCTGATGAACTTCATCCACCTGTTAACCCCTTCGAAGGCCCTTCGATGCCCCTTCGAAGCAAGAAGAAGAATAAGAAGAACGAGAACAAGAAGGAAAAGCATAAGGAGATTACGAATTCTGATGGCGCTGAACCAAACCCAGACGAAATCATTTTTGAACACTGGAAGGTAACGATGAGCCAACCACAAGCCATTTTGGATAAGAACCGTAAGAAGCTTATCAATGCAGCACTTGGTGCTGGTTTCAGCGTTGAGCAGCTTTGTGATGCCATTACTGGTTGCTCCCGCACTCCCTACAACATGGGTAACAATCCTGAGAAACAGCGCTTTGATGGCTTGAAGATTATTTTTCGCGATGCAGAGCAAATCGAGCGATTCATCCGTAATTACAAAACCCCTCCTACCTTGGGGGCGCAGAACTCAACCTTGTTAGAACGTAATCAAGCTTCTCTACAAGCTTGGCTAAACGATGAGGAGCAAACAAATGCAAGCCAACGATAAACAAGCCTTTGCGGGGCTGCTAGTAACTATAGGCGAGCTCTATAGCAAACCGATTAGCCCTATCTTATCGAAACTCTATTGGCGCATGTTAGAGCGCTTTGAATGGCAGGATGTCGTTGATGCCCTGCAAGCCCACGTGCAAGATCCCGACTGTGGTCAGTTCATGCCTAAACCTGCAGATATCATTCGTGCCATCAATGGCAACGGGCAGACCCAATGCCTACAGGCTTGGACCAAGCTCGAGCATGCCATTCGCCATATAGGCCCATACCGTAGTGTGGTATTTGACGACTCAATTATTCACCAAGTGGTTTCTGAGATGGGTGGATGGATAAAGATTTGTAAGTTCGTCAACAAAGAACTGCCCTTCGTGGCTAAAGAGTTCCAGGTGCGTTATGGCTCATACCGACATAAGCCCCCTCTTAACTACCCTAAGTCATTACCTGGGATCAGCGAACATCAGAATAGCAATCATGGTTTCGAACTCCACCCACCCATAATGCTAGGTGATGAAACCAAGGCGAAAGCCGTATTTGCTAAAACAACCATTTCACAAAAACTCAATCACACTAACGACACTGCCTCTTTAAGGGATTAGCCATGCAAGAACCACAAAGACTACTTAGTAGATTAAATCCATTTTCCGTCGATCCACAAAACCATTCGCCTCTTACGGGTGCAGTGCTACGTCCCGAAGACATCGCGGGATCGTTAAGCGGATTAGATCGTGGGCCTTACTTATTGTTACGATATTTGTGGTGTCAGGATATGACCGTCTTTAAAGAACTCTACGGCATGCTATTAAATGAAACAATTCAATTAGCAGACAAGAACAAATGGGCATATAAGAATAATCTCAACCGTTTAATCGGCATGATTAACTTAGCAATAAGGGAACTTAAAACCATTAATCTCTGTAAGCCCTGCAAAGGATCCGGCGTTATTGTCAATCAACATTGTCAAAATTGTTATGGTTCAGGTAAAAAGAGAATGCCACAAGCTGAGCAAGCAAGATACTGTGGTGTTGAACCAGCAAATTGGAAGAAACACTGGGCATATAAATATCAAGAAGTTTATTTGCAGATTTCAGATTGGAATGAAAAAGGTATGGCACATTTACTATCTCGTCTTTAATTGGATGAGTAACTGAATAAGCTATTAATTCAAACTAGGTAATATCTAAATCGAATTCAGTACACTTTGCTCTCTGTATTGTATTAAGTCTGAAAAAAGCTTGATTTGAATCATGGAATGGTTATATTTGCCATTCAATTGTTAGAGGAAAAGTTCATCAATTAATGAACAAAATTCTTCGAAGGTCACTAACTTAATATTTTTTGCTTTATAAGTATTATTGATAATCAGGATGCATATGAAAGGTTACACTTGGGGACTACTGATTGGTATTTTTTTTACCTATAGCATGTTTCTTAGCAAAATAGAGCTAAAGTGGGATCCTGAAAATCTAGGTAGATTTATAGGATTGTTCTTAACATTATGGGCATTTTCACATCTATTTAGATTTATTTTTATTGTATTTAAAATAGCATTTTGCAAAATCAAAAATCTAATTTTTACTCGAAAGTTACTATCTTCACGTTAAACATATTTTTTCGTTGGTAGTTCTTAGATGAAATAGTAGTCCTTTGCATTTTATAAGACACAAATTATCACTAATTCTTCTGATTAGTATCCATCAGAACTTACTACCAACTGCAATTTGAAATGCTATAACGTTTTTGATATATTATTTACAGAATGAATAGTTACGCCTCCACAATCCAATCCCTTTAATCTCTTGGAACCCATACAACCTGATTTTCCCTGGCAACCCTGCCAGGGCGTTGTTGCTTTGCCTGAAGCACAATTGCTCTACGCAATAATTCAAGTCAACTGGGAAGATAGCAATATCTCAACATATCGTCCAAAACGCACCATGGCGCGACGCTGGTTCTTTTCAGAACAATTCACTGAATTTTGTGAACATCTTAATCTTAATATAACTGCTATTCGTGAAACTCTTTTTAATCGATGGAGAAAAAAATGAAACCCATGTTCAATGAAGGTTGGATTTTTGATAAACGCATTAATCTTGGCAACCTGATTACTGCATGCATGATTGCCACATCAATTGTTTGGTGGGCAGCACATATCGATAAGCGCATCGCAGTGCTTGAAGCGCAGTTCAAAGCTTTCTATGAAATGCAGTTGCAATAAGTGCTGTAAACATGTGGGAGTATTTTACTAAGGAAGAACTAATGTGCCGCTGCGGTTGCGGCAGAATTGAAATGGATCCCTACTTCATGGATAAGCTTCACTCATTAAGAAAGGCTTTAGGCTTCCCCTTACCCGTTACCTCCGGCTACCGTTGCCCAGATTACAATAAGCGAATTAGTAAATCTGGCTATAACGGGCCTCATACTACTGGCAGGGCCGTAGATATTGCTGTGACTGGGGGCGAAGCGCTTAAGCTTATTCAATATGCTTGCAACTTTCATTTTACAGGGATTGGGGTTAAGCAGGCTGGGCCACATAACCAACGTTATATACACATTGATGACTTGACTGATAATAATGGATATCCTAGACCGATGTTATGGAGCTATTAATACCTTACAATAGAGTTTTAGTTAGGCAACTATTGGTCGTTGTGCAAAAAATAAATGTAGGTGCAAAATGGAATTAGCAATACTAGCCGCCAAAAAAGAGGACTCATCAAAAATATGGGAAATCAGAAGCAAATCGATCAAAGGGATTAGCCATGAATTTTACACACAAGAAGAAATTAATGCCTGGTACAATAATGAGCTCCCCCCCGATTTTGATGAGCTGATTACGAAACTTGATTGGCTAGTTGCTTCGTTTAATGGGGAAATTGTTGGCACTGGTTTTTTAGATGCCGAAAAAAGTGAAATTGGTGCAATTTTTGTCGATCCGAACTATCAGCGAAAGGGAATCGGGATAAAAATATTGAGGGAACTAGAGCAAATAGCAAAGTACAAAAAAATATCCATTTTGTACTTAGATGCAACATTGAGTGCTGTTGAATTTTATAAATCAGCGGGATTTTTACCTATAGAAAAAAGCACATGCAACCTCGGAAAGCTCGTTATGAATTCTCTTAAAATGAAAAAATATTTATAGAAATTTATTAAAACACGACTTAATACTCAAAGTTGAATCCCTTTAAAGCTATCTCTAGCGTAATTGACCCAATTGAAGCAATCGGAACAATCCTAAATAAAGTTTTTACAAGCGAAGATGAACTCTTTCAAGCCAAAATCCTTTTAGAAAAAATCAAACAACATCCCGCTGCCCTTCAAGTATCTTTAAACAAACATGAATCACAACATCGTTCTTTACTCGTTGCCGGTTGGCGTCCCTTCATAGGTTGGGTATGTGGTATTGGCTTGGCTAATACCTTTATCATCAACCCTTGGCTGCAATGGCTATATGGGATTGAAGGACCACAGTTACCTTTAGATGTGATGATTGACTTGGTCATTGCTATGTTAGGGCTGGGAACATTGAGAACATTTGAAAAATTTAAAGATAAAACCAAATAGTGGTTGTTGTGAATGTTCGAATTGATGGGCTTCATCAGTTTCAAAAATCACTGCGACACACTAATGCACATGTTAATAAACGATGCCAGCAAGCATTAAACCGAACACTGCAACGTTCTCGTACCAAGATGACCAATGCGATTGGTGAAAAGCTAAACCTTAGAAAGAAAACTATTCGAGGGTTAATTAGCATTCAGAAGGCCAATAAGAATACTGGCTTAATCGGCAAGTTAACAGTAAAACATAAGCACGTACCGTTAATTGAATACAATGCGAAGCAGAATCGGAAGGGTGTTAGTTTTAAGGTATTTAAGAATAGACCTAGGCAGCTGGTTAAACACGCATTTATTTTTAGAGATAAACTCCTAAGGTTATCCGTATTCAAGAGACAAAATGCAACAAGATTAAAAATTAAACCTTTATATGGTACCAAAGTGAGCGATTTAGCTAAAGATAAGATTGTTGAGCTCAGTACTTTTTCATGTAATTATTTAATTGGAGAATTTCTAAGAATAATTAAATTGTAGTTTTATTTCTTTATGAATTAATAGCTCAATTTGTTATGTATTGTAGGTGAGGCAATGTATATCAAAAAATCTATGATTAAGAAAGCTGCTAAGGCAAGAATGCTAACGTTTAATGGAATTTTAAAAAATACAATTAGTATTATAGTGGCTAAACATCCAAATTCATAAAAAGTTAAAGTCAGGCTTGAGAATGCATTTTTTTGCGCAAGATATTTCCAACCTGATACAGATATCACATATGCCCATATTAAATAAACGAAGAGTGTCTGGTGAGTTGAGTGCTG
>CAZCXZ010000041.1:0-28628 GCA_964502705.1 Uncultured Candidatus Berkiella sp.
TTTTATCAAGCTCACCTGTCACGATACAACGCAAAAGTCGACGCATAATTTTTCCAGAACGTGTTTTCGGTAATTTAGGCGCAAAGCGGATCTCTTCAGGCACGGCAAACTTTCCAATCTCTTTCGCAATTTGCGCTTTTAGCGCACTTTCTAACAAGGGTGTCATTAATTGACCTTCGACTAAGGTGACAAATGCAAAAATCCCTTCACCTTTAATCGCATGTGGCGCACCTATGACGGCAGCTTCTGCAACTTGTGAATGTAGCACGAGCGCACTTTCGATCTCAGCCGTTCCCAATCGATGACCTGAAACATTAATCACATCATCAATGCGCCCGGTTAACCAATAGTCGCCGTCTTGATCTTGGAACGCACCATCGCCGGTTAGATAGTACCCAGGAAACGTTTTAAAATAACCATTAAAAAACCGTTGTGAATTACCATAAATCCCGCGTGCTTGTCCTGGCCAACTATTCGCAATCAACAGAAAACCGGTTTCACCCTTTTTAACAGGTTGCTTTTCATCATTCACAATCACGGGAACAATACCAAAAAATGGCGTTGCTGCAGCACCTGGTTTTTGCGGCGTCTTTGATGCGACGGGGGAAATCATAATTCCGCCCGTTTCGGTTTGCCACCATGTATCCACAATGTTACAACGCCCTTTTCCAACTTTATCGTGATACCATCGCCATGCTTCAGGATTAATTGGTTCTCCTACCGATCCTAACAATCGCAAACTATCTCGATTACTTGTTAACAACGGCTCATCACCATATGCCATTAAACTGCGGATCGCTGTAGGTGCTGTGTAAAAAATACTGACTTGATAACGATCAACAATGTGCCAAGATAGTGCAGGATCGGGCGCTGTTGGCACACCTTCATAAAGCACAATACTTGCGCCATTTGCTAAAGGACCATACACACCATAACTATGCCCGGTGATCCAACCTACATCGGCAGTACACCAAAAAACATCTGACGGTTGATAATCAAAGACCGTTTTAAAAGTAAGTGCGCTATACAGCAAATAGCCGCCCGTTGTATGTAAAATACCTTTCGGTGTTCCTGTTGAACCAGAGGTGTACAAAATAAAGAGCGGATCTTCGGCATCCATGATTTCAGGCTCTGAATGCGCCAAAGCCTGTGTGCTAAGTTCATGATACCAACTATCGCGCCTTGCTCTCATGGCAACACGACCACCACTATTTTTAATCACTATCACTTTATTGACCGGAGCTTGCATGAGTGCTTCATCAACATTCTTTTTCAGCGCAAACACTTTTCCTTGACGTATCCCTTCATCGGCAGTAATGACCAATTTGCACCCAGCATCACGTATACGATCAGCCAAGGCATTGGCTGAAAATCCTGCAAATACCACACAATGCACCGCCCCGATTCTTGCGCACGCTAGCATGGCAATCACGGCATCTGGGATCATGGGTAAATAAAGACAAATTCTATCCCCTTTTTTTGCACCCGCATTTTTTAATACGTTGGCAAAGCGACAAACACGTTCATACAAACGTTGGTAGCTTAACGCCTGACGGCGATGCAAGTTATCTCCCTCCCAAAAAATTGCGATTTTATCTGCTTGGCTTGAAAGATGGCGATCAACGCAATTCACTGCTGCATTAAGTTTGGCGCCCGAAAACCATACAATTTTGCCTTGCGAGAAATCACTCTCATCAACTTGCTGCCATTTTTCGTACCAAGTTATAAAACATTCTGCTTGTTCTGCCCAAAATTGTTTTGGCTGCGTAATTGATTGAAGATAAAGGGATTCGTATGTATTTGCCATTGCAGATCCTTTAGGAGATTGTGTTTCTAACTTTGTGCATAACACGATTTTTTTTGACGCAGTTGAAAAAGCCCGGTAAATTGCCTTACGTGCACAATGATCGTGCACGCATATTTTCATATATTAAAACGCATTGCGAGGTCTAAATCATGCGTCAATTATCATTACAGGAAGTTAATCACATCTCTGGTGGCGTTGCTGCAGCAACCGGTGAATCGTACCAAGATGGTATCAAGTGGGTTACCAGTACTTTGGGCGCAATCCAAGGTTACTTAAGCGCTAGCCCGCTCTTCTCTTATACAGCGGCTGGTGTGAATATTGGTAAATTTGGTGTGGGTGGTCTCGGTGGTGCCGTTGGTGCCGTTGCTTGCTACTTCCTCGGCAAATTGCTTACCGATAACGTTGTTAAGCCTTACGTTGGCTAAACAGCAAAAAAGGGAAAAGCGCTCTGCTCTTTTCCCTTTTGCTTTCTCATTTCTTACGACATTTCACGACATTTGTTAATCAGACTTTGTGTAGACAGATCCATGTCTTTATCCATTTCTTGGCTTTGAATGCTTTGATATAACTTGTCAGCCAGCTTTTTACCTAATTCAACGCCCGGTTGATCAAACGAGTTAATTTGCCAAATAATTCCTTGTACAAACACTTTGTGTTCGTAAAGTGCCAATAATTGTCCTAAAGCAAACGGTGACATTTTATTGAGCAATAACATGTTGCTCGGTTTATTTCCTGGCATATGTTCATGTGCAAACTTCGTTGATGACGTGCCCTGCATTAGCGCTTGCGCTTGTGCTAAGCAATTCGCCACAAGCTGTTGATGCTGTTCTGTTAAATCACTGTGGCTGTTAGCTGCTAAAATAAAATCAACCGGGATAAAATGCGTTCCTTGATGTAATAGCTGATAAAAAGCATGCTGGCCATTCGTGCCCACTTGTCCCCAAACGATGGGGCCTGTGGCGTGAGACACCGCTTCACCTTGAATATTCACTTGCTTGCCGTTACTTTCCATATCCAACTGTTGTAGATAGTCGGGCAAATATTGCAAAGTATTAATATAGGGTAACACAGCAATCGTAGCTGCTTGCCAAAAATTGACATACCAAACACCCATTAAGGCTAAAATCACCGGCATGTTGTGAGCCAATTCAGCGCTCGCGAAATGCTCATCCATCACGTTGGCACCTTTTAAGAAATCCTTAAAATGCGTCATGCCAATACTGACAGCCAGCGGCAATCCAATGGTAGACCAAATGGAATAACGTCCACCCACCCACGGTTCAAACGTTAAAATATTCTCTTTAGCTACGCCAAATTCCTGTGCTTTATTGGGTGATGCGGTAACTGCCAGTAAGTGCTTTGAAACATCTTGACCCAGATGTTTACTGAGCCAAGCTTTGGCGACCTTGGCATTGGTTAACGTTTCAGGCGTGGAAAATGATTTAGAGGAGATAATAAACAAAGTGGTCGCAGGGTCTAATTTTTTAATCAAATCCGATATCACAACCGGATCGATGTTTGAAGCAAAATGAATATTTAGGCTGGTTTTTTGATAATGTTTTAATGCTTCAACAGCCATTAAAGGTCCTAAATCTGAGCCACCAATACCAATATTCACAATATCGGTAATCGGCAAACCTTTCGCGCCCAACCATTCTTTTGCATGAAGTTTATCAACAATGGTACCCATTTTTTCCAGCTGCGCACCAATATTTTGCATCACATCTTGCTGATTGATGACAAGCGGTTTATTCATGGCTCGTCGTAGCGCCGTATGCAGGGCTGGACGATTCTCCGTTGTGTTAACATTATCACCCGACATTAAGCGCGCAATCGCTTTTTTCACATCAAGCGCGTCAGCAAGTGCTAACAACTCTGTCATGACTTCTTTGTCGACGAAATTCTTTGAATAATCAAGAAATATATCACCCACTTGCAGTGAGAATTGTGTCGCGTGTTGAGGATTATTTACAAATAAATCCGCAATCTTTTGCTGAGACATTTGTTTTGCTTTGTTTTCCAAGCGCTGCCAGTTCTGCTTCATGAGATAGTATCCTCAGGATTCAAGGTGAATTTTTCAATTTTTTCGTTTTTAAATTTTTCTGCTACCATCGCTAAAGGTTGGCCACAGGGTAAAAGAAGGGTCGGTGCAAGTTCATATAAAGGCACAACCACAAATGCACGCTCAGTCAAATACGGATGCGGAACTGACAATGTTGCATCAGATATCTGCCGATTTCCATATAATAAAATATCACAATCAATGATCCGTGGACCAAAGCGTCTATCCCGTATTCTACCTTGCTCACGTTCAATGGCTAATAAGGCCTCGAGTAAGGTATGTGGCTCCAGTTGCGTGCGCATTTTTACGACCGCATTTATAAACGGCGGTTGATCTTCCATGCCCCAAGGTGGTGTTGCATAAAGTGATGAAGCGCAGAGCCATTCGCACTTAGGTAATTCTTTTAATTTAGAAAACGCTTTTAAAACTTGCTGATGCGGAATATCCAGGTTACTTCCTAGACCAATAAAAACGGTTTCCATCATAACGGCGCAGGCTTTTTCTTACGTCGTTTCTGCTTTCTCCTGCCACTTGGCGCACTGAGAGATTGCATTAATTGCTTGCGAATATCTGCATCGCCGTCAATATAAGCTTTCCACCATTCATAAAGCTCTTTGACATTTTCACCCACTTGCGCACGCATTTCTAAAAAGTCGTACGCGGCTCTGAAACGCTGCTCCGTCATTAGCTGGTGAGCACGTTTACCATGGCGTTTTTCAAGTCGTAACTGGAATTGCCAAATTTCTCTAGCACCGAGTGTAATCCTTTTTGGAATACTGACTCGTTTGCCTTGGCGCTGTAACAGCTCTTCTGCGGCTTGCAATCTCGCAGGCAACAACGGCATGCCTTTGTCCATCAGCACTTGTGTGCGCTCTAAAATCGGATGCCATAATAATGCAGAAACAATAAAAGCAGGCGTAACGGATTTATCTGCGCGAATACGATTATCGGTGCTTTGAAAAACCTTGCACAATAAAGCATCTGTCGGATATGTGCTTTTCTTAACACTGTCGTCAGTGATCGGGAACAGCTCGGCTAATAATCCGTGATTTTTTAACTCTTGATAGATTCTGGTTGCAACACCAGAGTGAAACATTTTCATTACTTCTTCAAAGAGTCTTGCAGAAGAAATATGATGCAACATTTCTTTAAGTTCAGCGATGGGCTGCGTCAAGGTTTTATCGAGTTCAAAATTCGCCTTGGCTGCAAAACGTATAGCACGCAAAATACGCACCGGATCTTCACGGTACCGTTGCTTAACATCACCTATCATTCGCATATGTTTTGCTTTGATATCTGCAAAGCCACCAACATAATCAACGATAGAATAATCGGCTATGTTGTAATACAACGCATTGATAGTAAAGTCACGACGCCACACATCTTCAGCAATGGTGCCATAAACATTATCGCGTAGAATCATGCCTTGTTCAGAATGGGAAATATCATCGGAAGGCTCGTCCGTTTTACCGCGAAAAGTTGCAACCTCAATAATATCATGACCAAAATACACATGCGCTAAACGAAAACGTCGTCCAATCAAACGGCAATTACGAAAGACGCGTCTAACCTCTTCAGGTTTCGCATTAGTCACAACGTCAAAATCTTTAGGGTGCAGACCGAGCAGCAAATCGCGCACGCTGCCACCAACCAGATAAGCTTCATAACCATGACGGTTTAAGCGATAAAGTACTTTTAAGGCATTCTCGCTAATATCCTTGCGCGAGACGCCATGTTCACTGCGTGGAATAACAATGGGCTGGCCCATGGCTAGCTCAGAGGAATGGTTACGTCTTAATAGGCAGCCAACTTTCTTAATAAAGGCCCTAATCATCCAGGGGGGTCCCTCAAAGGGTAGGATTGAGTACAAATACTTAAGGTCGGTATAATACCACCGCTAAACAATAATGGTAGAGCTCTTAAGGAAATTCCATGACGTTAGACGAACTCATGAGCCCACAACTGCGTGAATATATTACGCAATCCACAACCTCTGAGAGCACACTTTTAGCCAACCTAAGACAAGAAACCCAAACGCAAACGCCCTTTGGGCGCATGCTAAGTGGCCCCGTTGAAGGCCAATTACTACAAATGCTCATCAAGTTATCCGCTGCTAAATCGTGCTTAGAAGTGGGCACATTTACAGGTTATTCTGCTTTGCAGATGGCAAGTGCACTACCACAAGATGGGCGTTTAATCACCTGCGAAGCAAGAGAACATCACATTAAAATTGCCCAAAAATATTTTGATTTAAGCCCCCATGGCCATAAAATTCAAGTCCTACTGGGTGATGCAACGCGCACCTTACTCGAACTCGAGGGCCCCTTCGATTTCATTTTTATCGACGCTGATAAAGCCAATTATCCCTTTTACTACGATACTTTGTTGCCCAAATTACGCTCGGGCGGATTAATGGTGGTCGACAATGCGCTCTGGGGAGGTGACGTGGTTGAACATCTTGACCAAAACAGCCTCGCTATTCATACCCTCAATCAAAATGCGAAGCAGGATCCCCGTGTGGAGTGCGTGATGCTGTCAGTACGCGATGGCATGTTACTGGTTCGCAAAATATGAGCTTAAGTGGTAAGCTTGCGCCCAATTTTGAATAATTTAAAACTTTAAGGATCACAATAAAGGGACTTTCTCACAAACGTGTGAGCATACAGCAGTTAAGGTCTTTATGAAGCAAGGTCCCAATATCGAAGCACTCGTTCAATTATCTTACGAGAAATTTTACAATGCCCTTCCCGTTGAAATCGCAGCCGAGATCGAAGTTCAACGTCCTCTGTTTAGCGAAAAAGAAAACTTACAACAAAGCTTAGAACCGTTGTTTGCTTACTTTGAGGATCCAAACTCGCAGCCTGAAACTTATCTATTGCAAGGCGGATCGAGCGTGGATTTTTCAAGTGCATTGATTGGTATCAATAATATTCGTCAACGAGTCCATGTCAGCCATTTATTTTTGCAACATGTTATAGCGTCAAATTTGCATCAACATAGCGCCGTACAAAAGCTGTACGATGTAATGTGCAATGACTTACAACAACTGATTAACAGTCTTAGCTCGTTATACCTTGCTAATAAAGTGCCCGTTGGGTATTGTCAGACTATAACTGATTGGTTACGTGAGTATTATGAATTATTCAACCATTTTCAGCCACAATATCAAACAATATTAATTGGCAAAACCACGCTCGATCCTGTTCATAAGCAAGCCAAGGAACGATTTACAGCTTTGATTCATAATGAACTGAAATATGCTGAAACTTTGTCGGTTCATGGTAATTCGGTTGAAGCAAAAATGCATATTGAACGTGCCAAGCAGTATTTTGAAACGCTAAAAAATAACTTTGCAAGAATTATCAAAGCCAATCATATCGATTTAAAAAAGGCACGCCATCTCAAATCGTTCCTCAACGATAAAATTGAAGCAGCAGAGAAAGCGTCACAGCAAGTTTATACACCTCTCTCACAAGCAGGCGCTACGCTAGCGATCTTTCATACCTTACTCACATTTGAAAGACATTTTCCTGTCGACTTAACTAAATTAAGAGACAATATCGCTAAGAGCTCACCAGAAAATACGGTTGACATACAACAGCTAGCAACGCAGATCACCGAAACGATTGAAGGCGTACAACTTGCTATGCAAGTAGACGTTCCTTTTTTCATGATTGACATGAAAATTAAAAGTGCTTTAGCCCTATTGAGCCAAATTGATCAACTCCCTTCTAAGCAAGCGGCAGAAACCATCCTACCTTTATTGATAAAGCTATTATTATGTTGGCAAAACTTTTTTAAAGCACCCGATATATTGATGAAACAAAATATTGAAATGCTAAAAGGTTTAAATCAATTACTCCTTGCTGAGCTTAAAATTATAAGAGGGGGTGCGCATATAGCTCCCTCTAAAACACGACCACCTTGTTATTTAAAGGCTCATGTGACGACCAAACCAGCCTCAGCGCTTACCTCAAACAATAGGGAAACCGCTTCAAAACCAAGCAAACGCTCGGCTGCACGCAAAAAAATTGCTGAGCGAAGAGTTATCAATGCGCAAAAAGGTGATGAGGAAAATGTGTCAGATGTTGAAGTTCAGATAAAAGAAGTGACCCATTCTTTAGAAGCGATTTCTCTGACAGATGATTTTAAAGTGCATGGAAAGATCATCGACATTCCATCCAATATTGCAACAATTTTAAATAAGCTTGAAAATGCTGGATTCAAAGCATATATCAAAGGAGGGTTTGTTAGAGATAGCTTATTGAAAATAGTACCCAATGACATAGACATTATCACTGATTGCCCAACTGATAAATTGTTGTCAGTGATTGGAAATACGCTAGTAAAACATCCGCACATTCCTGATTTGTTTACCGCAAAAAACATTGATTTGACTTGTTCTGCACAGCCTTTATTGCAAGAGGCAAAAAAGTGCGATCTCACTATCAATGCGCTATTTGCTGACAAAACAGGACAGGTTTATGATCCTTTACATATCATTGATGACGTCGACAAATCAATGCTCGTAATGGTTGGCAACCCTGAAGACAATATAAAAGAAGATCCAACCCGAATATTACGTTTAATTAAAGCGCATTTCCATCTCAATAAAGAAATCCCTCTGCCATTATTAGAAGTTGTGCAAAAACATATGCACACTTTGAATACTATCGCTTTTGGGAAATACCTCAGCAATGTTAAAAAGCTCTTTTGCTACGGGAAAGCGGGAGCAACTTGGGATTTTTTTGTGCGCAATCAATTATTAATCCCTTTACTTGAATTCTGCAAAGCAGATACGGAGATTGCATTACCCAAGCAATCTCTTCTAAATTTCATTCAGACAGCATTACAGACTTTAGATCATAATTATCAGAAGTCAAATGAAGACAATAATCCTTATCAGGTGCTTGCACTATTAATGCTACCTTCTTTAGTAAAGGACTGTGAAGGTTTGCCAGAAAATCTGATAGAAGCAAAAGCAGATAAGCTACTAGAAAACTATGGCAATTATTTTGGTAAAAATCTATCCGATATAGATCGTAGGTGCTTCATGCTCGCTACACAAAAGATGCTGGTAAACTATTATCATCAGTTTCTTGCTATACAACCTGTTACTGCACCTTTAATTCCTGCGATTGCATCCACTTCTACCCTAAAAATAGGTAAAGAATTCATTCCACAATTTAAAATGCAACAACAAAAACCCGTTGCTGTTAGTAACCGTATTCAAAAGCAGAATGAGCACAAACCCAGCACATTGAAGCTCGCCGACTTTGTCGTACCGAAAAAGGGCAAAAAATAGCTTTGTTATTTAACAGTTAGAGCAATTGGTTTTGTAAGCGGCACTGAAGTGGTAGTGGCAGAAAAATCTTGTGCGTTTTTTGATCGTTGAATTTGACTCTCGTAAAAGGGGGTGCTGGTTGCACTTGATGTGCCCCATATCCAATCATTCAGTTTTGCACAGATCGAACTTGATTTAACCTGCGGCTCATCGCATGCCTCAACACTATTCGATGCTTTTATCGCATTAGCGACATTATGCTGCAATGAGATTATTTCACGTGAAAACAGCGCATTATAGAGCCCTTTATGTTGATATAAATCTTTGCCTAAATCATTATCTAAGTTAATAATATTGTTAATCGATTTATCACTCATCTCATGACCGTGCACGAAAATAATGTGTTCTGGTCTGATTAATCCTTCAACTTTACGATTCCAAATCAAATGCGCTAATGGAAATTGCTTTTCATCAATCGGTAGCTTTCCATTGATGGCGTCAATATCTATCTTATCTAAATTGAGTAAATCGGTAAGCGTGTTTTGTGCGACATGTTCAGAAAACTTGTCATTAATGGCATCGATAGTACGTGCCAATTCGATTGGCTCTGAACCGAAATAAGGAACATCTAGGGCTTTAGCAATATGCTCAATGTTATTAAGACCAATAATGCCATGACTGTAAATAGTCATTTTATCTTGTGATTCATTGAAAGAATAAGATAGCGCTTTCAGTGCTGGCTTGTAACTGGTTTCATAAAGAGCAATCACTTCTTCTCGGTTGATTAAACCTCGATTGATTAATTCATGTAATTTATAGGAGGAATTCGCTTGCTTGTCTCCAAGTTTACTGGTGTTGAAAGACAATTTCTTTTCAATACATTTTATAAATTCCGCATCATGATTTGAAATTAGCATCTCAAAGGGTATGCGCTCGTCACGTAATTTTTTAAGTAATTTCAAAGTAAAGTAGTCATTCATGCCTCTATCGGCAAGCACATCCCCGATTAATCTAAGATATGATTTTTGTGCTTCAGGTTTTAATTGGATACGCGAAAGAATCGCATCCATATCCTTGAGATCTTGTGCTTGTAAACGGTGTTTACGATAGATCCGCACATATTCTGCGTAATCTTTGCTACTAATCTCGAAAAAGCCATGGCGAGTTAATGTATAAAGCAGTTTTACCGCGTTGCCGTGCAGATCGCCTAAAGTGATTTGTGTGCCATCGGAAGCTGTATGCTCCAAATCAAGCGCGGGGTAAACGTCGAGGTTTACCTGTTCATTGCTAATATAGTGATGACTCATTGAAAGCTCTCTAAGGATGCTGGGCACTGAATTAGCACTTATCTTACTTTCAATAAAGACAAAGTAAACCCAAAGAAGGCATTTTCAAGACAGGGGGAGAGAGCGGTTAGATAAGAGGAGCCCGTGCAGGTGCAATTATCTGCACGGTTGGTTTAAACGTATAGGCTATTAATTTCCAATAACACCACAAGCAATGCGGGGTCCACCGCCACCTAGTGCTGAAGGTTTATCCGAATAATTATCACCATGCTCATGAATAACAACAGAACGTCCTTCAATTTGTGCAAGCGTCAAACGCTTAGCGACACCTGCAAGTTGCGTGTTACCTTTTTTATCAACGATGAGCTTCGGTAAATCACCTAAGTGACCTTTGCCTTTAGGTCCTAAATGCGCACTCGTATGTTCTGGGTCAAAATGATTACCAGCAGCAAATGCTGCAACCCATTTACCATCCTTTTCGGCAGAATCGCAGCTAGGATTTTCATGAATATGAAAACCATGCTCGCCCGGTGTTAACCCTGTTAAATGCGGACGAACCGATAAACCCTTTTTCGTATCTTCGAAAGTAATCGTACCGATTTTTTCACCGATTCCTTTGTTATCAGCTGAAGCGGTAACCCGATAGATATCAACGGTTTTTTCAGCAGCTAAACAGACTGAAGTTG
Organism: Uncultured Candidatus Berkiella sp.; assembly: GCA_964502705.1. GTDB lineage: Bacteria > Pseudomonadota > Gammaproteobacteria > Berkiellales > Berkiellaceae > Berkiella. The sequence goes on from CAZCXZ010000041.1 coordinate 11,126, forward strand.
CGGATAAACCCATCGTAACAAAAGCCATTGTTTGCAATAAAGTGCGAGTTGAATAAGTTGCCATATGCTATTCCCTGCATGATAAAACGGTAAAGGGACGATCCCTAATCCATGATTCTAACGGCACTTCTATCAGAAAACCATTAAAATATTGCTGATGCTATGTTACATTGTGCCCTCCATTTAACGGCAAAGAGATCTTGTAGGGCACATGCAATACGTCAACCTGTCAGGCTATAAATTTACAAAGCTAACCAACCTAGAAAACATTCAATTTGAGCTCCTCACCACCTGTCAGCATCTTGGCCTAAAAGGTACCATTTTATTAAGCCAGGAAGGGCTCAATGCCTTTGTCTGCGCATCATCTGACATGATTGCCCCATTTACAGCATGCATCACTTCACATGTTGGTGAAATTGAATTTAAAGAAAGCCCCTCTAACGATGTGCCATTTAATAAGATGCTGGTAAAAATTAAACCGGAAATTATTACTTTTGGTGTGGAAAATATTGATCCAATCAATAAGCCCGCGCCTGTGGTCAGTGCACAGACGTTTAAAGCCTGGTTAGACGATGGCAAGGATGTCGTGATTTTAGACACGCGAAATGACTATGAAGTGCGCGTTGGCACTTTCAAAAATGCCATTCATTTAAATATTCAGCATTTTCGCCAGTTTCCAGAAGCCATTAAACAATTACCAGAAGAATACAAAAATAAGCCGGTTGTTTCGTTTTGCACGGGCGGCATTCGCTGTGAAAAAGCAGCACCCTTTTTATTGGAACAAGGTTTTAAAGAAGTCTATCAACTTGAAGGCGGCATTTTAAAATACTTAGAAAAAAATGGTCACGCCCATTATGACGGTGAATGTTTTGTGTTTGATAACCGGGTTGCGGTTGATGCGAATTTGCAACAAGCTGAGACGATTGAATGTGATGTGTGTCATTTGCCTGTTACGCAGGCCGAACAACAATTACCTGAATTTGTAGCGGGAAAGTCTTGCCCACATTGTTACGCATGATGTAGGGGCCCTGCTTTGCTCGCTTTGCGAGCTACGCAGGGCAAGCCGCGAAGACTACAACAGTGGCGCGATGACAAGACTCACAATTGCCATCACATTGATTAAAATATTCATCGACGGCCCAGACGTATCTTTGAACGGATCACCAACGGTATCGCCTACCACGGTTGCAGCATGCACGCTTGATCCTTTGCCGCCTAAGTTACCTTTTTCAACATATTTTTTCGCGTTATCCCAAGCCCCCCCTGCATTTGCCATTAAAAGTGCAAGCAATACGCAGCTTAATAACGCACCGCCTAACATGCCACCTAAGGCTTCTGCAGAAATACCAAACCCCACAATGACAGGTGCGCTGATTGCGATCACGCCAGGCAACACCATTTTCTTTAATGCTGCTTGGGTTGCAATATCAACACAGCGTGCGGTATCGGGCTCAGCATGACCATCGAGTAAGCCTACGATTTCTCTAAACTGCCTACGGATCTCTTCTACAATTGCAAAAGCAGCTTCACCTACCGCGGTCATAGTGATGGCTGCTAAAGCAAAGGGAATAATGCCACCGATAAAAATGCCCATGAGAACCTGAGGGTTACCCAGATCTAATATAAAGTTCGGATGATTGATCGATACGGTTTCCACGAATGCGGTGATAATCGCAAGTGCTGCCAATGCTGCGGCGCCAATCGCAAATCCTTTACCGATAGCGGCAGTGGTATTGCCAAGTTCATCAAGTGAGTCGGTGATTTTTCGCGTATTTTCACCCAGACCACTCATTTGTGCGATACCACCAGCATTATCAGCAACCGGACCATAAGCATCAATTGCCATAGTGATACCGACCGTTGAAAGCATGCCTACAGCAGCAATACCTACGCCATAAAGACCTATCCAATGTGTTGAAAAATAAATAATCGCACAAATGGTTAATACCGGCACAACGACGGACTCTAAGCCAACGGCAAGACCAGCAATCATGACTGTGGCAGGTCCTGTTTTACCGGCATTGGCAATGCGAATAACCGGTTTACCACCGGTGTAATATTCGGTTACTAAACCAATCATGATCCCACCAATTGCACCACAAACGACGGCAGACCAAACGGCAAGTGCAACTTGAACTTGGTTAATCACAAAAAACGACGCCAACATAAATAAAACCGTTGCGCCGATGGTGCCCATTCGCAGGGCGACATCAGGTTTTTGCTTAGACAGCAATCGAGTTATTGCGATACCCATCACAGAACACAACAATCCCGTCGAGGCTAATCCTAAAGGTAGGAACATTAAAGCACTTTGTGCGCCCATTAGCGCTAATTGAGTCGCATTTAAAGTTGAGGCAATCGCAATGGTTGCAATCATTGCACCACAGTATGATTCGAAAATATCCGAACCCATGCCTGCCACATCGCCGACGTTATCACCGACATTATCTGCAATAACGCCTGGGTTGCGTGGATCATCTTCTGGGATCCCGGCTTCTATTTTACCGACTAAGTCGGCGCCAATATCCGCACTTTTGGTAAAGATGCCGCCCGCTACACGTGAAAATAAAGCAACCGTGGAAGCGCCCATACCAAAACCATTAATAGCTTGTAATGTGAGAGGATCGTTAGCAAAACAAAAATACATTGCACCAAGCCCGAGCAAACCTAAGGAAGCAACGGTGAGCCCCATCACAGAGCCGCCGAAAAATGCTACCGTGAGTGCTTTTGCTGCACCATGCAAATGCGCAGCTTGTGTGGTACGCACATTCGCATGTGTTGCGGTATACATGCCAATAAATCCGGCTGTAGCCGAGCATAACGCCCCCACACAAAAAGCAACCGATGTTCGCCATCCCAAAAAGAACGCTAATAGCACTGCAACGACAGATGCAAACCCTGCTAAGGCCATATATTCACGACGAATAAACACCATGGCACCTAAATGGATCTCTCGGCCAATTGCTGCTAATTTACCGCCCCCTGAATCGTTAGCGACAATTAAGCGATAAAGGTAGCATGCCACCACTAAACCCATGCAGCCCAAGATGGGCGGAATCAATTGCAAAAACGCCATATAATGCTCCGGTTTAAGTATATTAAATAACTGTATATTTATCACAGGGGTGCTACAGTGTACTTCAGAATGTGCTTAACTTAAAAAAGCGCTATAATTAACCTTATTAGTTATCCTTCATTCCTCACACAGGTAGTATCAATATGGGTTTAGCGCGCGTTAGTTCAGGAAGACATCTTCCTGATGACATTAATGTCATTATCGAGATCCCGGCTCACAGTGAACCCATTAAATATGAGGTTGATAAAGAAACCGGTTCTCTCTTTGTCGATCGCTTTTTATCGACCAGCATGTATTACCCCTGTGATTATGGTTATATTCCGCAAACCCTCTCTGATGATGGCGACCCTGTTGATGTCTTGGTAATAACCCCAATCCCTGTGAATCATGGCTGCGTTATTCGCTGCCGTCCCGTAGGCGTATTATCGATGCGCGATGAAGCAGGCGATGATTTAAAAGTGCTGGCGGTGCCTATCAGCAAATTAACCACTCTTTACGATCATGTGAATGAACCCGATGATGTACCCCCTTTATTAATTAACCGTATTACCCACTTTTTTGCGCACTACAAAGATTTGGAAGAAGGCAAATGGGTAACACTCAATGGCTGGCTGGGCGCTGATGAAGCCAAAAAAGAGATTTTAGCGGGTGTAAAACGCTATCAAGAATCTCTTAGCGAAGGTAAGTAGTTCTGCCCCCTTATCTTGTTAGATAGGGGGTTTATCCTGTAGAACGTGACAATCCCCCCCCTCGTATATTAAGTTATTCTGATTCCAAATCAGAGTAATGTCACGAGGTTTATGATGCAACAAGGTCCCGTCCTATCCAATGAAGAATCGATCCAGAAAATTAATGCACTGTGTGACTACATTGGACAGCATCCTGAAGAATTAGCATCTCGTGTTACGAGAAATTCCAATGGCTCAATCGATGAAGCCGAAACGTTGAAAAGTCGAAGCATTTACTTAAAAATGTGCGCAAGACAGCACGGGCTCAAGCTAAATGATAAACAAGCAAAACTCATATTAACTCAGGCGGGTGCAACGGCTGAAAAAATTATTGCCGCAGAAGATAAACCCACCAATCCTAATACCACCTTTACCGTACAAGTCATTCTCGCAACTGCAACTGCGCTACTTTCCACCAATATTGCTGGAGGCGCGTTAGCGATGGCTGGAACAAGACAAACCTTGCACCGTTTGCTAGATGACAGATTAGGCGTCTATACCTGCGCCGTGGACGTTGTGCTTGCACTCTTAGAATACCAATACAATTTGCGCTCTTATGGCGCCGCTGCTGCAACGCATATGGTTACAAATTTCGGCGCGTTAGGTTATTTATCTATTCCATTAGCGATGCTTGCATACCATCATACCCCTGCATTGCTTGAAAAATTCAATAACAGTGAATTAGCACAAACCATGGGTGATTTAACCGATATGATGGGTGGCTTTGCTGATGATGAAACTTATGATAAATACCGTGGCAGTTTAGCGACCATGCCGATTGAGGAAGTCCCTGGTTACTTTGTACGTGGCGTGGGCTCAACCCTTAGCTGGTTATGGAGCAAGACCCCATCAATGCGTTCCACACTCACCAATCCAGAAGCTGAGACTACACAAGCCGCTTGTTCTACTTCTACGTTATCAAGACTGGCTTAAGATAGACCTACATAAAAAAGGGGCTTCAATGCCCCTTTTTAATTTGTTAGCTCTACCGTCACTCGCTCTGTAAAACGACAAAACAATTCATAAGGAATCGTACCTGCATGGCGCGCCACTTCTTCGATGGGTAATTCATCACCCCATAGCACAACCGGATCACCCACTTTGACGTTCTCTAAAGAAGACGCATCAACCGCTAACATATCCATGGAAATACGTCCCACCGTTCCTACTCGCTGTTGATTCACTAATACGGGTGTGCCGTTTTTGGCATGCCAAGGATAGCCATCACCATAACCCATGGCAATAATGGCAATCTTGCTACTATTACCAAAACTTTCCCACATTCCGCCATAACCCACTTGTTCGCCAGCACGCACTTCGCGGATCGCAATCACAGTTGAGTGAAGTGACATTGCCGGCTTTAGTTGCAAATCACGCCCAGTACTGTTGGGAAACGGTGATGCGCCATAGAGCATCAAGCCAGGGCGTACCCAATCGCCATGCGCTTCTGGCCATGCCAAGATCCCTGCAGAATTCGATAGGCAACGCTCGCCTTTTCGATCACCCAACAACGTATAAAATTGTTGGTATTGTAGGCGAGTTGATTCATTATCTTTTTCATCTGCTTTGGCAAAATGTGTCATAAAGCCGATGAAATCGACTTGTGATAACTGGCAAAGCATTTGATGTGCATCTTGAAACTCACTCGGCGAGAACCCTAAACGATTCATGCCCGTATTAATCTTGAGCCAGACTTTAAATTTCTGTAATAAAGGCTTTTGATAGTTTTGTAATGCTTGAATTTGCTCAAAATGGTGGACCACGAGAATCAGTCGATGGGTTTGCACCAATCCTAACTCTTCCGGGTTAAAGATCCCTTCCATTAAAACAATATCCGTCATAACGCCTGCTTTTCGTATGTGAAGCGCTTCTTCAATGCTCGCGACGCCTAGGGCATCCACATTTGATAAGGTTTTGGCAACGGGAATTAAGCCGTGGCCATAAGCATTTGCTTTGACCATAGCCAATACTTTGGAACCCTTTGCAATATTGCGCACCACTTCGACATTATGAAGGAGGGCCTGCTTGGAAACTTTAGCGGTAACTTGCCTACTCATAGGTAATTGCCGACATCATGTTATCTGTCATGAAATTATCAAAACGGGCATAGTGCCCCATAAAGGTCAAACGAACAGTACCGATAGGACCATTACGCTGTTTACCAATAATAATTTCTGCCGTTCCTTTATCTGGACTGTCTTCATTATAAACTTCATCGCGATAAATAAAGGCAATTAAATCCGCGTCTTGCTCAATAGCGCCTGATTCACGTAAATCAGACATGACAGGACGTTTGTTTGGTCTCTGCTCTAAGCTACGATTGAGCTGCGATAAGGCAATAATAGGCACTCGCAATTCTTTAGCGAGTTGTTTTAATGAACGAGAAATTTCAGAAATTTCTGCGGTACGGTTTTCAGTGTTAGCGCCACCACGCATCAATTGCAAGTAATCCACCACAATCAAACCTAACTGATCACGCTCTCTGGCGATTCGGCGGGCTCTGGCTCGTAGCTCCATTGGCGTTAATGCCGGTGTTTCATCAATATAGAGTTTTGCACCACTTAGCAAAGCAACGGCGGACGTTAGTCGCGTCCAATCTTCTTCTACCAAACGCCCGGTTCGTAATTTATTCTGATCAATACGCCCCAGGGAAGATAACATACGCATGGCGAGCGATTCGCCTGGCATTTCCATACTAAAGACTAAAGCGGATTTTTGACTACGAATTGCCGCATGTTCTGCAATATTCATACCCAATAAGGTTTTGCCCATCGAAGGTCTACCTGCAACGATCACGAGATCGCCCGGTTGCAAGCCTGTTGTCAGTTTATCAAGATCGGTAAAACCCGTTGAAATCCCGGTAACCACATTCCCATCTTGGAAACGTTTTTCAATATTGTCGATCGCTCTGGAAACAATGCCACGGATCGCTTCTGGACCGCTACCCCGCGCACCTTGTTCTGCGATATCGAATACTTTCTTTTCTGCCTCATCAAGGATCTCAAGGCTCGCCCGGCCTTGTGGATCAAATGCAGATTCGGTGATAAGCGTACCTACCGAAATCAATTCTCTTAACACCGCTCGTTCAAAAACGATTTCAGCATACGCGCCAATGTTGGCGGCACTTGGGGTATTTTTGGCGAGCTCACCTAAATAAGCCAAACCACCGACCTCATCATGTATTTCCATTTGTTGTAACACTTCGGAAACCGTAATGACGTCAAGGGGCTTATTTTCAGACATGAGCTTAACCATAGCTCGAAAAATCAGTTGATGATCGCGGCGATAAAAATGCCGTTCAACCAGTTTATCCGCAATTTGATCCCATGCTTTGTTTTCAAGCATTAAACCGCCTAAAACGGCTTGTTCTGCATCGATGGAATGGGGAGGCACTTTTAATTTTGCGGTGAGATCTTGGGTAATGCGGGTAGCTTCAGTTTCTTTTAGCACGTCGATCCCTCGTCAACAGAAGGCGAGGGATATCTTAAAGATATCCCTCGATGCGGTTTTATTGATTTTCGTCTTCTTGGACAATTGAAAGTCTTGCAATAGCAATGACTTCGGCATGAAGTTGCAAATCAATTGTAAATTCGCCGACTTCACGGAACGGGCCACTTGGCAAACGAATTTCTTGCCGAGTAACATTAACGCCTTTGTCTTTGAAAGCTTTAACCAAATCAACGGTACCAATTGAGCCGTAAAGTTTACCTTCAGCTGCACGGGCCGCAATAGTAATGTGAATATTATTCACCTGTACTGCGCGCTCTTGTGCTGCTTGTAATCGACCTTTAGCTGCCTTTTCAAAATCCGCACGTTCTGATTCAAATTTAGCTAGATTCAATTTCGTTGCCGGAACCGCTTTTCCTTGGGGGATAAGATAGTTACGACCGAACCCTTTAGCAACATCAACTTTGCTGCCAAATTTGCCCAAATTACGGATATTTTCTAGTAATATCACTTCCATTTTAAACCTCTCTTTGTTGCCAACAAACGACTAGTGTCTGTCGCAATAAGGAATTAATGCCAAAAAGCGTGCGTATTTAATTTCACGCGCCAACATATGTTGAAATATGTTTTTCACCCCAGTGATCCGGCTAGGAACAATTTTGCCGGTTTCGGTGATATATTTTCGTAAAAAACGAAAATTTTTGAAATCAATAAATTCGGTCGGTATCTTTTTTGATGTAAATGGGCAATATTTCTTTTTACTGCCGCGTAAACGCCAAGTCGCCATGATTATTCTCCTTAGATCTCAAGCTCTTCTTCTTCAGCAATCACTCGCTCACCACCACGTTCCATCCGATCTTTTTCTTCATCAGTACGTAGCATTGCAGAAACATCCGTTAGGGCAGTTTCACGCTCTAATATTAGGTGACGCAAAATGGAGTCGTTATAACGAAAAGCATGCTTAAGAGCATCTAGCGCTTCATTGTCGCACTCGACATTCATTAATATGTAATGGGCTTTATGCATTTTCTTGATTGGGTAGGCTAATTGTCTTCTGCCCCAATCTTCAAAACGGTGGATTTTACCTTCATTTTTTTCAACCATAGCGCGGTAACGCTCAACCATGGCACCAACCTGTTCACTTTGATCAGGATGTACGAGAAAGACGATTTCGTAATGTCGCATATAAATGCTCCTCACGGTTTAAAGCACTTGTACCGGCTCTTTTTTGATTTGAGCTAATCAAGTGCAAGGAGTTAATTATCAAACTTCATAACCTGGCACAGTGGTGTGCCAAGCGGACTGTGCAGTTTATAAGAGCGAATGGTTTAAAACAAGAACTACTCAAAAATAAGTTATTTAACCTCATTTTGCCTATTATCTTGCCACCATCACTTTTAATCGCTTGATACATAGCATTCTGTATCCAGACCTTTATAATGACTTATCTGGTTGCACATTTAATGTAGTTGAGCAAACACGATGTATCTTGAAAAAATCCTATTAGGGGTCACCCTAGCTGCCCCCATCGGGCCCGTTTCCCTCGAAATGATTAAAAGAGGCCTAAGCAATGGTTTCTTAAGTGCGTTTATTATTCGTTTAGGGGGCGCAATCGGTAATACCCTTTGCCTTATTGCAGCTTATTTCGGCTTAAGTTTAATCAGCAAATCGAGCTCGACGCTTGCCCTTTGCAGCTTGGCTGGCTCCATGGTGCTTATCTACCTGGGAGCAAAATCATTCCTAGATAAACGAAGCCACCTGTTAAGCCTGAAGCTTGATATCCCAAAATACAGCCTGAGAAATGGTCTGCTCACCGGATTTATACTTTCAGTAGCCAATCCCATCGCGGTTGTTTTTTGGCTTGGGATCTTTGCAGCTACACATGATCATGCTCTAGCTAGCCAAGATTGGATTGGCTTAGTTGAGAATTTTGCAATTATCGGCGGCGTACTCCTTTGGGGATTTTGTTTAAGTTGCACGCTAGAACTTGGCAAGCGATTCTTTAATCAAAAGCTTATTCAAATTATTACCATGATTGCAGGTTTGATGTTGATTTATTTTGGTATGAAATATGGCTACAAAGCCATATCGCAATTGCTGTTACTTTAACCTTTAAACCGGGAAATAGTTTATGCAAGCAAGCTACGCTAAGGACAGCGAGCTCTTTTCGCGTACAGTCAATTTAGTGGATAGCATTTTCCCTGGCGCAAAAAGAATGATCACCAAAGGTCAGGAATTTGGAGCAGATTGGCAAACCGCTACCATTCCTTTTTTAATTGAAAAAAATAATGAGCTAATAGCACACCTAGGCATGGTGCCTATCAGCATTGATGTAAACGGCGCTCAACACCACACTGCCGCTTTACATGCCATTTGCGTCAAACCCAAATTTCGTGGCCAAGGGCACTTTCAAGCACTGATGCAAGAAGCCTTATCTCTCATTCAAACGCATTTCGATTCCACGTTTTTATTTACAGAAAATCCAGCACTTTATCAACCCTTTGGGTATCACGCCATTTCGCAATACGATTTTGTGATTGAACATGATTATGTGGCTGATCCCAATGGTTTGCGTCCTTTGTATTTAGAGCAACCTGAAGATTTGCGTCTTTTTAAAAGGCTTCTTCGTGAGCGCACAACCCTCAATCCGCAGTACGATGTAAAGCATGAAACGTTATATATCTTAAATAGCTTAGATATGAAACTTTACTACGCGAAGTATCTTGATGCGATTATTATTTGCAAAGGACATCACACGCTTTATATTCAAGACATTATTTGCCGAGCACCTTTGCCTTTAACCGAAGTATTGAAAGTACTGCCTAAAAAGAATCGTGAGTGTGTATTACAGTTTTACTCAAGAGACAGCATGGATCTCACCTATCAGGTTATCCCTTCAAAAAGCAAAGGTGTTTTCATGGCTTGTTCACGCTTTATGATGCCTGACACGCCTTTTCGATGGAGTGAGATGGCACGTTGCTAGTCCAATATTTTTTTGATGGTGCTTTCTATTAACTTTCTAGAAATGCTGGCGGAGGTTGGTAAGGCTGGCAAATTGCGCACATTAAACCATTTCGCGTCTTCAATTTCGACGTTGTCAATCAGAAGCTCGCCCTGAGGTTCTTTAGAGGTAAACGCTATCATAAAGCTATCTGGGAATGGCCAGGTTTGGCTGGCAAAATACTGTAATTCACCAATGGTTAATCCAAGCTCTTCATGTGTTTCTCTTTTTGCTGCCTCTTCTGCTGATTCACCTATTTCAACAAAACCAGCAATTGCACTGTAAACACCTGGTTGAAAATGAGGAGAACGTGCGAGTAGCAGTTCATTTTTGCGATGAAGAAGTACCATAACCGCAGGAGAGGCTTTTGGAAAAATGGTCATATCGCAAGTGCTACAATGTTTTTCAAGTTTATCGACGGTGCTTTTCAAAGCCGAGCCACATTTACCACAAAAACGAGAATGACTATCCCAGTTTAACCAATGATAAGCGCGCATAATGGTATTTTGTATCGGTGTAATTGCTTGATTCAAAAAGGCTCTGATCGGTAGCACGCAATAACCTAAGGCAGCTAATTCATCAGCATTTAACGGGGTTTGTCCTTTTATGATAAGGTTTTGTCCATCAAGATGAACCACGCTGATAGTAAAATGAATTTGTTGAGTGGCACTGAGCCAAGGTAACAAAGATTGATTCGTTGATATTTCAACAACAATACCCTGATCAGTAAACAAGAAGGCGTGCTCAGAACCAAGTTGAAGCAATTGATTCAAGGCAATATCATGGTTTTCTGCTGGCAACATAACAAACTTATTTATTCAAACTATTTAGAAATATTAACATAGTCAACCGTAACAATGCATCTATCTGCTAGTATGCAATAAAGATCGCCTTTTGATTAGCTTTACGACTTCGAACCAAATCAAACTCAGAGCCCCTATCCCTAAGCTCCCTAAAAAATGTGTTAAAGATAACGCTGAAAATTGGAATAATTTAGCGAAAAAGGGTACATAGATTGTTAAGCAAAGAAACATAAGTGTTGCCCCGATGATCATAAGTAACATTGGGTTATAAATAAAGAAAGTAGCTAAAACAGATCGTGTTTGGCTTCGATTGGCATAAATCAGCAATATATTGGCGGCTATGAGCGTAGAGAATGTAAATGTACGTGCATACGCTTCAGGATAAAGTAGCAAGGCAGAGTGATAAGTTAACATACACAGCACTAACACACCGCAACCTTGCAGCAAAGCGTAAAACACTGCCCGTTTATCAATCAGCGATTTCTTGGGATCACGCGGTGGACGATTCATTATGTCTTTATCGACCGGTTCATTTTCAAAGGCAATCGAACAAGCCGGATCGATGATAAGTTGCAAAAAAGCGATATGCATTGGATAAAAAATGACTGGCCACCCCATCATCACCGGGAACAATGCGAGTCCAGCAATCGGTACATGTACAGCCAAAATATAGGACATGGACTTAATGATGTTATTAAATGTGCGCCTACCGTGTCTAATGGCTTCAACAATTGAATTGAAATTATCATCTAACAAAACAAGTGAGGCTGCTTCTCTGGCAACATCGGTACCGCGCTGCCCCATTGCAATACCCACGTGAGCCGCTTTTAAAGCAGGAGCATCATTCACACCATCCCCTGTCATTGCAACAATATAGGCCTTACTTTTAAGCGCTTCAACCAGTCGTAGTTTTTGTGAAGGATTTATCCGAGCGTAAATATTGTAAAGATCAATATTTTTTAGCAAAATTTCATCACTCATTTCGCTTAATTCAGACCCCACTACTACTTCTTGCGAAGTAAAACCTGCTTTTTTCGCGATTGATTTAGCTGTCGTAGGGTGATCCCCTGTGATCATTACCAAGCGAATACCTGCTGCTTGGCACTCTTGTACTGCCTCTTTAATATTGGAACGGATAGGATCGGCCAAACCGATTAAACCGACGAATTGCAATTGAAATCCGGTCGGGCTAGAAGGCCAAACACCACCTTCAAGAAAAGTCCCCTTGGCAATCCCCAGCACACGTAAACCTTCAGCTGCCATTTCATCTAACGCATTGAAGATTTCCCCTCTTTGCAACGAAGATAGGCTACATAACTGTATTATCGATTCAGGTGCTCCCTTTAATGAAACAATCAATTCAGCATTTTCGCCTATTTTCCAAACATGGGTTTTAACGGGTAGTTCCGGTGTTCGGTCAAATTCCTTAACTAACATCCAACCACTATGCAAATGCGTAAATTCAGGAAGATCGCGCTTACCCGCATCAAAGAATGCTTTTTCCATAGGATCAAAAGGCTGGATCTCGCTTGCATGATTTGCATAAGCTAATACTTCTTACTTGTTTCCCCAAATCCTTGCCACTTCCATGCGATTTTCCGTTAGTGTTCCTGTTTTATCAGTACATAAAATAGAAATAGCACCCAAGGTTTCAATCGCAGATAATCTTCTCGTTAACACTTTTTTTTGCGATAATCGCCAAGCACCTAATGCAGGAAATACGGTTAAGATCACTGGAAACTCTTCTGGCAATAATGTCATCGCCAGTGCAACTCCAGATAGTGCCGCCTTTAACCAGTCATGATGAAGATAGCCGAGCATCGCCACTAATATACAACTTGCCAGTAGTCCCATGGACGCAAATATTTTGACGAGCTTCGCTGTTTGGATTTGTAAGGGTGAGGTTGCAACATCAAGATGTTGCAGGGCTAAGCCAATTTTTCCCATTGCGGTATTAGATCCGGTATTCGAGACACTCATTACGGCTTGCCCCTGCACAACCATTGTTCCTGAATAGACCAGTGATAACTGACTTTCACTGGCATTTGCCTCTTTTAGTACTGGCAAGGATTCACCCGTTAAAATGGATTCATCGACTTGTAAATCATTAGCGCTTACCAAAACACCATCTGCAGGAATTCTATCGCCCTCATTAAGATAAAGAATGTCTCCAGGAACAACTTCGTTGCCACTAATGCGCGTTTCTTGATCGTCACGTAATACTAATGCGCGTGGGCTACTGAGTTCTCGTAAGGCTTCTAGTGCATGTTCTGCTTTTCCTTGCTGATAGAGGGTAATCACAATAATCAAAGCAACAAACACTGTTAAAAAAAGCGCTTCTTGTAGTTCGCCAAACAGAATATAAATGATCGTTGCAACTATTAACAGTATGAACATCGGCTCTTTGAAAATCTCAAGCATGACCGTCAATAATGTGCGTTTTTTGGCACTGGGAACAGTATTTGGGCCATATTGGGCCAAACGCTTAAGCGCTTCTTGACTAGAAAGACCCGTGGGAATTTTCTCAATGTTCATGAAAAGAAAGTATAAGACAAATATAATTTTAGAGGGGGTATTGAGTGTTTAGGAGAAGTTCACTGGTTGCCATTAAAATAAGTGTTTCTTCACACATTTTTGTAGCATACTGAGAGCGTATTTGATTGTCCATGATTTCTCTTCCTTGCTTATCTACCAATATAAGCTCGCCTTGCTCAACTTCATTGATCAGCACCTTTACCAGTTTTGCTATATCGTTGGTACCGTCCAAATAGGGGATCAATACTTCAGCAGTTGGTGATAGCGTAATGTTTTCATGACGATGATTTGTCACAACATCTTGACGATCGATTTGGTAGCGAACCAGTGGACATATTCTGGGCTTTTCTTCAACCTTAACATTTTTCGCCACAGGAAAACTCATTTCAAAATTGTCAAGCATTTTCCGACTTTTACTTTTCATTTTCACTTCTTGCTGGCGGCATAAAAGTGAACAACGAAATCGACGATTTTTTAAGATATCAAGCGCTTGTAAATTATCCGCCAAATCAGCTAATTCATCATTAGATAAAAAGGCATCAGATAAATACTGCAATTGATAGCGCTCTGCTTGCTGTATAAAATCATTAAAATACATTGGATGATTATAGGGAGACAAATGTTCATGTAATAGCTGATTGTCGCTATGTTCACAAGTCAAAGCGATTTCATTTCGTAATAATTGGGAGTAAGGGTCAGGGCCACTTTGCACTGCAATGCTTAAATCACGCAACAAACGCCGTGCGTACTGCACTTTTAAGATGGGGTCATGAATATCTTGTGTTTTTGCCTGTAATTGATCTCTCACAATATTGCCGATGTGCCAGCCAGGCAAGGTATTATAACTAATATACGCCACTCCGTTTTTAGACAAATACTGCTGACAAAGTGCAAAAACATGGTTTTGCACATCTATTGGCACCCAAGAAAAAAGACCGTGGCAAATAATATAATCAAATGTCTGTTCAGATTGAAAATCAAGGAGCGATTGCTGCTTTAATTGAATATTGGTTAAATTCAGCTCATGAACCATTTCTAAACCTGATGCAATTTGTTTCCCTGACAAATCAATACCCCAAAATTTCGCACCAGGCAAATGATAGGCCATCGGGATAAGATTACCCCCGCTGGCACAACCTAACTCTAACACTTTGGCATTCGAGGTATGGATAGCATCTAATCCACAAAGCTGGGCTATCTGATAAAGATGTATCGGATGCGTTTGTTTAATTGCTAGACTATCATACGGAAAGGCATCGTAAATCGTCGCAATCTTGTCATTCATAATCGGGTCATAATCATGCTCATCATAAGGCATGCCAAAACAAATACTATAGGTAAAAGCATAGCATTAATTGGAAAAAGCCCCAGTATCAACACTGTAAATGTGATAGTGCCCATATTAATAAAATTCATCACCGCAGATCCATGTGATTTATCACTGACTTGACTCATGGCAAAGGTTGAAGCATTGGCCACCACCAAAGAAAGCCCAAAGTAAATAACCGACATCGGCAAGAATAACGAGAAAATGGGTGAATAACCACTTTGAATCGACACCAGCATCATCACAACACCCAGCACGCTGGCCAGAACGCCGATTTTGATCAAGTGTTTTAACGGATATTTTTTTACCCAAATGCCGCTACAAATCGAGCCACCAATCATGCCCAATGCGGGAATTAAATTCAAAGCACCATATTCAGTGGAACTCACATGCATAAGCTCCATGCTAATAAATGGGGCAATGGCTGCAAACACATACACAAAGCAACCTGCTGCCCCCATGAGAAGCCCGCCTAACACCAACTTTGAATTAGTAAACTGTTGGCTATAGGCTTGTTTCAAATGAGATAGATGCATGGCCTTATAATCAATCGGAGTGGCTTGTAATGGTAATCTATGCACCAAAAATAACAAGATGAATCCAAGACATGCGCCTGCATAAAAACAGCTTGCCCATCCATAATGCGTATTCAATACCCCTCCTAAGCTAACGGCTAAGCCGGGTGTGATTGCAAAAGCTAACATCAGGTAAGCGATTTTTTGAGCTGCAATTTTAGGTTCATACCATTCATTGACGAGTGTGAAGGTCATTTTGAGCCCAACCCCTGCTCCCAATGCAACTAAAAAGCGTGAACATAGCAACACCTCAATATTAAGGTGGAACAAAGTGGCTGCACATCCAAGACTTGCGATGATCTGTAATCCGATCCCCATATAAAGCGCTATTTTACGACCAAAGCGAGCTGCGAGCGGCCCATAAAGTAGTTGTCCCAGGGCATAGCCTATGAGATACCATAAAACGGTCGCCTCCCCTTTTGCATGACTAATCTGCAAAAATGCTGTCATATCCGGCAATGCTGGGGTATAAAGAACCGCATTCACTGATGCAAAGGATATGAGCAAGGTAAATGTGATCCAAGGGAATGATGTTCGCGCGTTCATATGGCCGGACTCCTAATAGCAACGTCCTAGTAGTATATTTACCTACTAACTTGTAAACAATAACCATATTTGCTAACATTTGTTAACTAAAATGCAACAATCTAACCGATATGAACAAATTTGAGTGTATGAGTGCCTTTATTGCGGTGGTAGAAGAAAATGGTTTCGCCCATGCCGCAAAAAAGCTCGGCGTTTCGACCGCGGCAATCAGCCGGCAAATTACCACTCTCGAAGGCGAGCTAGGAGTGAATTTGCTGATCCGCACCACACGCAAGGTGGCATTAACCGAGCCTGGCCGCACCTATTATGAACAGTGTAAAGACATTTTGGCAAAAATTGACCTTGCTGAGTCTTTACTAACAAGCAGTCAACAACAAGCCAGTGGCCAGCTTTATGTATTGTGTAATCAATATTTTGCAGAAAGGCATATCATACCCCGTCTACAAGCTTTTATGCACGAACACCCCTTGCTAACAATCCGTTTAGAGCTTGCTGAGCGCTTCCCCGATTTTTCCAAAGAAGAGGTTGATATTGCTTTGGGCATTTCAATGGAAGGCCCTCCAGGGTTGGTTAGACGAAAAATCACCTCTACTCGTTATGTTTTGTGTGCTTCACCTTTATACTTAAAAACGCATGGCACGCCTAAAAGCCTTCAGGATCTTATCAAGCATGATTACATAACGCATGTGATGCGTTACCCTGATAATGCAATTATTTTTGAAAATAACAATGAAATATTAGTTAAACCTATCCTGTGGTTAAATGACACTCACGCCATGTGTGAGTCTGCTATCGCAGGATTGGGCATTGTGAGGCTTCATGAATATGTTGTACAAGAAGCTTTAAGGAATGGTTCACTATGTGAAATTCTGACCGACTTTCATCAAGAAACCATCCCTGTTTACCTTTACTATCAAAAAAATCGTTTTTTACAACCTAAAATCCGCAGATTTATCGATTATTTTATTACCCCCAATTTGGATCATTTTTAATGAAGCTGCAGTTTGATGTCTTGATTATTGGTGCTGGCGCTGCCGGTTTAATGTGTGCGATTGAAGCAGCTAAGCGTCGCCGCAAAGTCATCGTAATTGATCATGCCAATAAACCGGGCAAGAAAATTCTGATGTCTGGCGGCGGTCGCTGCAATTTTACAAATTTGAACGTAAGTCCAGAAAAATATCTTTCCCAAAACCCTCATTTTTGCAAATCCGCGCTGAGTCGCTATACACAATGGGATTTTATCTCATTAGTTAAAAAGCACAATATTCCTTATCATGAAAAAACGCTCGGTCAGCTTTTTTGCGATGATAAAGCAAAAGATATTGTTAACATGTTGTTGAAAGAATGTGATGAACACGGGGCCAAGATCAAATTAGAAGAAAGTATCACTTCGATCGAAAAAACAGCGGATTATCAATTTGTTGTAAAAACATCTCATGGAATTTACCAGTGTGAATCGCTGGTA
>CAZCXZ010000042.1:0-28348 GCA_964502705.1 Uncultured Candidatus Berkiella sp.
CTAGCATCGAAACGATCTAGATAAAGGTAATAAAGTGATCACGACGCTTAAAATTGGTGTAGCGCGTACCGACAAAAAGGAAAAAGGGTCTAAACATAGTGTATTTATACCAATATTAACAAGTCATTAAGTATACCTTAAATATACTACGAAAAACGCACTTTGATTGACAGTAAGATAGCTCTCTGGAACAATGCGTGTAGTATAAATCCAAAAATAGTTATTCAATTACCTCAATATGACAATCAAGCGCCTTCCAGCAGAATGGGAACCACAACACGCCCTCCTTCTTACCTGGCCCCATGAAAGTGGTGCCTGGGGAAAGGACACCCAAAAAATTGAACACGTATTTGCTAACATTACGCGTGCGGTTTCTCGTACTCAAACCGTTATCATTGGCGCCTATGATGTAACGCACCAACAGCATATTTCAAAACTGTTAAGTGACTTGGGTGTCCTATCGAAGGTAAAAATCTATCTGGTGCCATCAAACGACGTTTGGGCACGTGATCACGGGCCTATCACCGTCATGCGGGACACCCAAGCGGTGCTGTGTGATTTTCAGTTTACTGGCTGGGGTGACAAGTATCACTACCAACTCGATGATCAAATTCCGAGATGCCTGGTTGATTCTGGTTTACTACCTGAATATGAATACCAACGTATTCCGTTCATTTTAGAAGGTGGCGCTATTGATTCTGATGGACAAGGGACCTTACTAACCACAGAGCAATGCCTGCGATCGACGACAAGGCACGGCTCCCTTAGCCGCAGTGAAGTTGAAGCACACTTAGCTGAATATCTTGGTGTAAGGCGCGTCCTATGGATTAGTGAAGGGCATCTATCAGGCGATGACACCGATGGGCACGTAGATACCCTGGCACGCTTTTTTAATGCAAATACCATTGGTTACGTGAGCACCGACGATGAAACTGACCCACATTTTGCTTCACTCAAAGCCATGGAAAATACCCTCAAAGGCTTCAGAGATCATGCCAACCAACCTTATCAGTTGGTGAAACTTCCCTTACCTGCGCCCATTTTTGATTCAGAGGGCAACAGACTTCCGGCAACCTATGCCAATTTCTTGTTGTGCAATCAACAAGTGCTCGTCCCCCTTTATCAAGATCCTCTCGATGAATTGATCCTCGATATTTTTAAACAACATTTTCCCGAAAGAACGGTCGTTGGGGTTGATTGCCGAGCAGCGATTGAACAATATGGCAGTTTGCATTGCCTAACCATGCAGATCCCTGCATTGACTAAGAGGTAATTTACATGGCACAACCTTCCCGCACTATACGCGTTGGCCTTATTCAGGACCAAGGTTTTGAGAGCCCTAAGCAAAGTTATCAGAGCATTGAGCAGCATTTACATGCCTGCCATCAGCAGGGAGCACAATTAGTCTTATTACAAGAATTACACAACCACTTATATTTCCCGCAAACGGAAAATGTCGCACATTTTGATCTCGCTGAGTCGATTCCGGGACCAACAACCGATTTTCTAAGCCAATTAGCCAAAAAACTAAACCTGGTTATCGTCAGCTCGCTGTTTGAAAGACGCGCACCCGGCCTTTACCACAATACCGCGGTGGTCTTAAATAACGATGGCAACATTGCCGGCATGTACCGCAAAATGCATATCCCTGATGATCCTGGCTTTTCGGAAAAATTTTATTTCACCCCCGGAGATTTGGGCTTTACTCCCATAAACACCTCAGTTGGCTCACTAGGTGTATTAGTTTGCTGGGATCAATGGTTTCCTGAAGCAGCAAGATTAATGGCGCTACAAGGGGCAGACTTATTATTGTATCCTACCGCAATAGGTTGGAGCCCTGAAGATAATCAAGCTGAACAACAACGTCAGTTTGATGCTTGGACCACGGTACAACGAGGCCATGCGATTGCTAACGGCCTACCCGTGATGGTCGCCAACCGAGTCGGTAAAGAAGGTAACACCCAATTTTGGGGTGGCAGCTTCATTGCCGGCCAACAAGGTGAGCTGATTGCAAGTGCGAACCATAGCGACGTATCCGTGTTAGTAACCGATATCTCGCTTAACAGAACTGAAGATGTTAGACGCATTTGGCCTTTTTTACGCGATAGACGCATCGACGCCTATGGGAATTTAACCAAGCGTTTTTTGAAATAAATGCATTACCGAATAAGATAAATAGTAGCAAATAAAAATGATAGTAATTTTAAAATCGTCAATCAGCGAACAATCTCTAGATTATCAGTACACCCTACAAGCACTCCAAGAGCTGCCTAATATTGAAATACAAATCCGTACCACCACAGGGCAGCAAGAAACGGTTACTGAAATCTATTTAATAGGTGATACCAACGGGCTTTCAAAAGAAAATATTGAAGCTTTGCCCGGTGTAGAAAAAGTCATTCGCATTTCCAGTGAATACAAAATTTTAGGTCGGCATCGCAGCAAACAAAGTTTTGAATTCACCTATAACAACGTCACTTTCTCGCAAGACAATCTGCATGTGTTCGCTGGCCTTTGCGCTGTCGATACCGAAGAAAGTGTGGCGTTAACTTTCAAAGCACTGAAAGAACACAAATTAGTCTGCGCCAGAATGGGCGCTTATAAACCACGCACCAGTCCTTATTCTTTTCAAGGATTAGGCCAAGACTGCCTACCTTATGTATTCGAACTGGCCGGGAAATACGACATCAAAGTTATCGCGATGGAAGTGACTCACGAAAAGCAGATCGATGAAATTAATACCGCGCTCGAAAAATCGGGTAATGCAACCGGCGTTATGTTGCAAATAGGCACTCGCAATGCCCAAAATTTTGAATTATTGCGCGCAGTCGGTACGCAAAAACGCTTCCCAGTGCTATTTAAACGCGGCTATGGCATTACCTTGAGCGAATCCTTACATGCCGCTGAATACCTTGCTTTAGCAGGCAACGAAAATATTATTTTCTGCTTACGTGGCGTCAAATCCTTGTTTGGTAGTCCGCACCGCAATTTGGTCGACTTCGCACAGGTTCCGGTCATAAAACGCCTTACACGTATGCCTGTTTGTATTGATCCATCGCATTCGGTTGGCATATCGGGCCGCGCACCTGATGGTATCTCTGATATTTATCATGCAACCGCTCAAGGCATTATCAGCGGCGCGAACATGGTATTGGTTGATTTTCATCCTAACCCACCGCGTGCCATTGTAGATAGCAAACAAGCGATCCCAATGCATGATTTAGGTTGGTTTTTAGAAGATATCGCCATCAGCCGCCGCGCTTATGAAGCGCGCAAAGCGCTTGCCGCGCAAAAAACTTGATTTCATGCAAAGTCATTCGGTATTTAACCCACCACTGCCTAAGAAAGCCCTCGATAAAATTTACTGGGGTGAACTCTACGGCAGTGCTGTGGCGATGGCGATTGCGCACGCTGCACAGCATGCAACAAATCCCCTGATTGTTATCACGCCTGACACCCAAAGTGCTAATCGTTTGGAGCGGGAATTAAAAATATTTCTAGAAAGCGATCTCAAAGTATGGCATTTCCCTGATTGGGAAACCCTGCCTTATGATAATTTCTCGCCACACGAAGATATTATTTCAGATAGGCTATTGGTATTAAGCCAATTACCTTCAATGAAACGTGGATTGTTAGTGGTGCCAATCACTACATTGCTCTATCGGATCACGCCAAAATCGTATATCGGGGCACAGAATTTTTGTTTAAATATTGGCGACACGTTTGATTTTGAAACCATACGCAAACAATTAGTCGAATCTGGGTATCAATCGGTATCACAAGTCATGACCCATGGCGAATTCGCCACGCGTGGAAATATTGTGGATATTTTCCCTATGGGAACCGATGCACCCGTACGCATCGATCTGTTCGATAATGAAATTGAGACTTTACGAACTTTTGATCCAGAAACACAACGTTCGAGTGACAAGATCGATGCACTGCATTGCTTACCGGCAAGAGAATTTCCATTGACTGAAGAAGCGATTGCCTTATTTCGTCAGCAATGGCGCTCCAAATTTTCAGGTGACCCTGCTAATTGCAACATCTATCAAGATATTTCTCAAGGTCGACCTTCTTCTGGAATAGAATACTATTTACCATTATTTTTTGAAAACACCAGCACGTTATTTGACTATATTCCCAATGAAGCAACGATTATCCGCTTTGATAATTTAGAGCCTGCCAGCCAACAATTTTGGCATGATGTTGAAAATCGTTATGAGCAATACCGGCATGATATACAACGCCCCATATTGCCGCCGAATGAGTTGTTTATTCAAACGAATGAACTCTTCGCAAAATTAAAAGCGTTTTCGCAAATTCACATTAGCCACGAAAGCCAAAAAGATAAAGGGCACGGCTACTATCATTTTAACACCCATGCTTTACCTCCTCTGCCCATTGAACCAAGGCAAGAGAAGCCATTATCTGCTTTACAAGACTTCTTAGGCCAAACACAAAGTCGTGTCTTATTGTGTGCAGAGTCCGCAGGTCGTCGTGAAATCATGTTGGAGTTGTTAAAGCGTAACAATATCCACCCTAAATTAAACAAAGACTGGCACGAATTTCTTGATAGTGATGAAACGCTTGGACTGGTGATTGCGCCCATTGATGAAGGGGTTGTGATTGACTCCCCAAACATTAGCTGGATTGCGGAAAGCCAGCTCTACGGTCAACAGGTCATGCAACGGCGTCGGCGCAAAAAAGAAACCACTGATTTTGCCGAACAGATCCGTGATTTAAGTGAGCTTATCATTGGCGCTCCGATTGTACATATTGATCACGGGGTCGGACGTTATCGTGGTCTTGTGCATTTAACGGTTGATGGCATTCTGGCTGAATATGTTGTTTTAGAATATGCAGACAATGACAAACTCTATGTACCGGTGGCATCACTGCATCTGATTAGCCAGTATAGCGGTGCCCAAGTATCCAATGCGCCCTTACACAAGCTCGGCACTGAACTATGGGACAAAGCTAAAAAGAAGGCCACACAAAAAGCCTATGACGTTGCGGCTGAACTCTTAGATATTTATGCTAAACGCGGTGCTAAAAAAGGCTATCGCTTTACATCAGAAGAAGATCAATATTTTAAATTTGCGAGCAGTTTTCCTTTCGAAGAAACGGAAGATCAAGCCAAAGCGATTAACGCCGTTTTAGAAGATATGAAAAGCGAACGTTCGATGGATCGCTTAGTCTGCGGCGATGTCGGGTTTGGTAAAACCGAAGTGGCCTTACGTGCAGCCTTTGTCGCCGTACAAGATGAAAAGCAAGTTGTGTTATTAGTACCCACCACATTGCTTGCACAACAACATTATGAAACTTTCACCGATCGTTTTGCTGACTGGCCGGTGCGTATTGAAGTGTTATCACGCTTTCGGTCGAAAAAAGAACAAGAAATTGTGTTGGGTGAACTGGCCATTGGCAGAGTGGACATTATTATTGGCACCCATAAACTGATCCAAGAATCGGTTAAATTCAAAAATTTAGGGTTAGTGATTATCGATGAAGAACACCGCTTCGGGGTTAGACAAAAAGAACGCCTAAAAGCGTTACGCCAAGAAGTCGACATTTTAACGCTGACTGCAACACCGATCCCAAGAACGTTAAATATGGCACTGTCTTCACTGCGGGATCTATCGATTATTGCGACTCCTCCTGCGAAACGTTTAAGCATTAAAACCTTTGTGCGCGAATACCATCAACCCCTCGTTGAAGAAGCGATTATGCGGGAATTGATGCGCGGTGGTCAGGTTTATTATTTACATAATGATGTTGATACGATTGAAAAAGTCACCCGAGAACTTGCTGAAGCACTGCCACAAGCGCGGGTTGCATTTGCGCATGGTCAGATGCGTGAGCGTCAATTAGAACACGTGATGTCCGATTTTTACCATCAACGCTTCAATGTATTAGTGTGCACCACCATTGTTGAAACTGGGATCGATATTCCAAGCGCCAACACGATTATTATCGATAGAGCGGATAAGCTTGGCTTAGCCCAATTGCACCAGCTACGAGGACGAGTTGGTCGCTCGCACCATCAAGCTTATGCCTACTGTTTAACACCACCCACGAAAAAGCTCACCAGTGATGCGGTTAAGCGTTTGCAAGCATTAGAGTCCTTAGAAGAATTAGGCTCAGGCTTCACGCTGGCCACCCACGACTTGGAAATCCGTGGTGCCGGTGAATTATTAGGCGAAGAGCAAAGTGGTGATATGAATGCCATTGGCTTTAGCCTTTATATGGAATTGCTCGATAGAGCTATTCGCGCTTTAAAATCGGGTAAAAAGGCGGATCTGGATGCCCCTCTTCGTCAAGGCGCAACCATCGATTTACAACTCTCTGCGCTGATCCCTGAAGATTACCTGGCTGACGTCCATACTCGCTTGGTACTTTACAAACGTATTGCCAATGCTAAGCTTGAAAATGAACTTTATGATATTCAAGTTGAGATGATCGATCGCTTTGGGCTGTTACCTCAACCAACAAAGGATCTGTTCAAGATCACAGCGCTGAAAATTAAAGCCGAGCCTATTGGCATCAAAAAGATTGAAGCTGCGAATTCAAGCGGGAAAATTGAGTTTATTCCCATTCCGAATATCGACCCTGATAAAATTATTCAATTGATTCGTAACTACCCAAAGAATTATAAATTAATGGGGCAAAGCCAAATTAAGTTTATGTTTGATATGTCAACACCAGACAAACGATTTGCTGTCGTTGAGAATATTTTAAGACTATTAACTTCATAACGTATAAGGATATCATTATGAAATGTTTTAAAGGGGCTATTAGCTTAGCGCTACTATTAATTACCTCTACTGCCCTCGCAAGTGCTGAAAAATGGTATCGTGTCGAAGTATTAGTCATCGAATCGAAAGATAAAAGTGCGCTCGCCGAAGAATGGCCAATCAATCCAGGAAAGCCCTCCTTTACAAATGCCATTTCATTGAATACCGATCCTGCTGCTGATTTTAGTTTAATTAATGAAAATGAGCTTAGCTTGGGAAAAGCTAAAAAGCGTTTGCAGAAAAATTATCGTTTAGTTATGCATAAAGGCTGGCGCCAAACGTTGTCTGATAAAGACGTTGCGCAGAACGTTCGCATACTAGGCGGAGAAACCTACGGGTCAGAAGGTTTTGAAGTTGATGGCGTGATCAAACTCTCGACAGGTCGCTATATGAATGTCGATGCGGATTTACTCTTCTATAAACCTATGAAACTAATATCAGCCGCTAATGCGGAATTAGGCGTTTCAGCAGAGAATAACCAGGGAACAGCACACTTTTCAGAAGTCTTAAGCAAACAGTGGCAAGATGAACCAGCGGCGCGTTTACAGCCATTTCGCTTAAAAGAATCTAGCCGCTTAAAAGCCGATGAGATCCATTATATTGATCACCCTTTATATGGGATCATTATCGTTGTTACGCCTGAGAAAAATACCGCTTAACACAGAAGCGCCCAACATTGACCAAACTACGGGCTGTTACCACCGTAGTTTTTCGGCTTGCGAGGTGTTGGGCCTTCATCATTGTGCTCTGGATTCGATTTTTGATTTAACCTAGATTCGCTTTCTTTGAGTTTCTGCTTACTAACGCTTTTCTGAAATTCAACTGGCGCTCTTCTTTTGTTTGGATCATGATTTTCTTTTTGAGATTTATCCTGAGGTCCTTTAGCCGTAGCAACGGGCGCACTTGCCTTGATTTGTTGCTGACTGGGATAAGGGGGTGCTCCAGGAATTTGAAAAGCCCAAGAACGCATCTTACCGACTTCATTTTCATCCTTTTTTAATGAACCTTCAGATACTACCCCATTAATTGCACTTCTTAATGGTGTGTTATTTACATGTTCAAAATAAGCGTCAAGCACGGTGACTTTACCTGAATGCTCTTTAACAAGTACGATATTATGATCTTCAGGATTTGAATTTTCGAATGATGAGCTATCGGTTCCATGAGACATTTTGGTGTACAATATTTTAGCTTCTTTTGGCGTGCCGATTTCTCGATAACCAACATTCAACAAGGCAGCATACGTTGCATTGGTAGCACGACAATCAGCGGTACCCGCTTTTATCAACGTTGCCGTGGAAATCGTACCGTGCATTTGCGTATTATCGTGCACAACAACATTTGAGAAAAGAGAGTTCAATAGCCCGCCTGTAACACCCACGTTACCATAGTTTCTTCCACGGATTTTTTCTCTTGTACTCAAAATATAATCATTAGAGACATTAGTCTCATTTAGCAATATCTGTGTGATTCTTTTGGTTATCCGCTCAATTTTGGCTTCTTTTTCAATAAGTGACATACCCTTGTCATCTTTGATTTGACTTGCTATTCCCTTGGTTAACGCTATCGGGGTGCGTGATTGTAGATCTGGTATAGCAATTCCTTCAGACAAGAGATAGCGCTCTAATCTATCTACTCTCTTTTTTGCATTTCGAATCGAATTAAATTCGTTGTTAAACTTAATTGCCAAATTTGGTGCATAACCGCCATACGCAACATTATTATAACTAATAACAATACTGCCACTTTGTATATCTGACACAGGTAGTTTTGTCGCGCCGGCATAGATTTCATCATCGGTAAAATTGGCTAAGGAAATAGCACTCGCTGCAAGCTTGCTTTGTTTATCAAAATCAAACTGGGTATGTTGGTTGTTAGATGTGGTTCTAGGAGGGGCGCTCTTAGAACGTGCTGTTCTTTGCGCTAAATCGTCATCGGGAGTTGAACGACTATTGGACATCGATGTGTAAAAATTATCAACATAAGGGTTATCTGCTAATACACTTTTCGATATGTTTGCCGATGGCGTAGACTCAACAACACCTTCTGGCATCATCCTTTTAATTTCAGCTTTCATCTTTACCAACGAAGCATCTACGTCAATGGTAATACCAGATTTAGCCCAAGCTGTTTTCATTTTTTCTAGCTCTTTCCTTGCCTGGATTTCGTTTCCTTTAATGAGATCATTTAAGGCCCTTGAATAAGCCGAATAGGCCATTGTTCTGGGTTTTGCGGGCTGATTAGCGGGCATATACGCTTACTCACTTGTATTAGATGTTCTTAATAAGTTTGATGCCCCCATACCGAGAAAGTTCAAAATAACAGAGCCAGCGTCGTAGTACCGTTCATTTTGAACGGTAGTATTCCCACAAAAGTTTTCAAAATGATATTTGCACACTACAAAAACTATGTTAGTGTTCGCACATATTTTATTCCCAAAATTTAGTTGCACAACTTGTTATTTGAGGTCGCCATGCGAGAAATTGAATCTTCATCACCTTTTGAAATTAGCGACGACACTTGGGAAAACTTAACAGAAAGTTTGTTGAAAGCGCATTTTCAATATGGTCGACAAGCACTTTATCCCGCCATAAACTGCATCATGACTGATATACAAACCGTTTGTGAGATATACCGTAGCTATCATGATACCTGTATAAACCTATTGGAACAGGTAATGAAGCCTTTCACAAAAGAACAGTATGAAGAACTGGTGCTTGCTGAGATTGAAGTGGAATGTGAAGCACAACCCGCATTATGGCCTTTAGTTGACAGCCTACGTAATTTGCGAAAATATATTGGCGACAATCCCTTAGAACTTGCGAAAACATTTCACCGCGAAATTGCGTTGTTACCTGGCGAGCAGAAGACCGAACTATTTAGCGAGTTACTTGAAAATATCTGCAGAACGGCAACACACAAGACCATTGATAACATCCATCAACAAGTATTATCCAGGCAATTTAAAAGCCTAAGCATGTAATATTAGTTTTTGCCGCGTGGCTTTTTAGCGGCATTTTCATCAATTGGCGGACTTACCGTACTTTTACCCCTTAATGTATCCTTACTAGGCTCTGCTAATTTACCACCTTGTAAAACAGGTCGTGGACGAGCAGATTTAGGTGGCTCTGCCGCTTCTATCAATTTATGTTGACGCATATATTCAGCGGAGCGTTTTTCAGCCTCTTGTATGCGACGTGTTCGCTCCTCGCTTCTAAGGGCTTGGTAATTATAGTAATGATATTTATGATTACTCATATTATTATAAACGGCTTGATACGCTTGATTGGGTTCTAGCTTAGCAATCTCATTGGCTGTTGTTGGAAAATTCACGTTCTCGTAGACTTCTGGTCGTGCTACTTCTTGTAAGTTTGGCTTACCATCTGCCTTTCTGCCATAAACCCAAATACGGTTGTCGCTATCTTTAATCAGTAATGGGATCACCGTAATGTGTTTTATTTTTCCATGCTCATCCAGTCCTCCAAAACGCGCATTCAATGCATTTAAAGTAGGCGCTTGATCGACTACCATGGTATGCAAACTAAAGGGAGGAATATCTTTGGTTGTTAGCTTATGATCAATACCCTTGGCAGCAACACTTTCTAATGCAATACGGATAGCTTGATCTTCACTACCTGCATCTTCAATTAAGGTTCTCACTTTATCAATAGAGCCACAGTTAATTTGCAAAATCAAACTAGTCAAAGCGCGTGCATCATTGTCATGTGCTTTTAATTTTCTTTGAAAAATCACGGGGTCTATTACATCGAACATTAATAAACCATATTGATTTTCAGTAATTCTCGCATAATCTTGATTATTATCTTTTAACACCATTTCATAAGAAGGCTTACTCCATGCAGGATTTACAGGATTCGGTTTTGATTTTATCATGTTAAACACTTGTTCAGCTTGGTGATGCTTATCAAATCGATATATAAAGGTATTATTCTCAGTTGTAAAATACAGTTCTTCAGGTATTTGTGCGTTCACATTGACGTTAGCCTTACATACAAAATGAGATAGTTTTGCTAAATTAGTAACCTCAATAATACGCTTACCTTCTGTTAAATCAACCGTTGCAAAACTTAATGGCTTCGCGCCATACGGAACATTGGTGTCGTATAAAGCATTCCGTACTCCCGGGGGTAATGAAGACAATAATCGTGTGCTGCTATCTTGATGACTGCGAAACAAACTGGTGGTATTCACTTGACGACCTTTATCCGCTGGACCACTCTTCTCATCTATCGCTCGTAAGTAGGCACGTGTTGGAACTAATGAAATATCATCTAAACAGGCAATGGTGGAAACCAAGTTTTGTTTACTCGGCGCAAGTAAGGTTTTGTGCCACCCTTCGATACTCACGCAGTCTAAAATCAAGTCAGGCCGAGTGTTAGCATTTTTCTCTAAGCGCTTTTGTACCAATTCCTTGATATAGTAGGCAGAATCTTGCGTTTTAATAAACACTTGATCGGTCGATATTTTTTCATGATTTTCTAGTATGCCAACCCCGCGATAATCGTCAGTTGCTAATGATACATAATTAGCCTTATCCTTTTTATCTAGATACTGGTTTGATAAAGTACTTTTACCGCTACCAGGAGCGCCTAGAAATGCAAAATCGTGATTTTGGCCCACGGTATGTAATGGTTTTCGTTCAAGATGGAATAAACCTTCTACTTCAGGTGCTATTCGTTCTAATGTTGTGGTTAACATTTCATTCTGCACAGCCATTCGTTTGCGTTCAGTTTCTAATTGGACAAAAGCTGCAAGCCTTCTTTCGTCTTCTTCTGGCGTTACAGCCGGTGTAGGGTATTTCTGTTGAAACTTTTGCTCTGCTATTTTCTTAATACTATCTTTTTCTTTAGCAAGCACATTATCGACATCAGTAATAATTTTATCAAAAAAAGCAGGATCACGTTTTTGGATTGCTTCCAAAATAGCTTGTGCTTGGGTATCAAGGTCATCCGAAGAAACTTTATAATTGACAATTAAATTCGCCGCAATATTCAACTTCGCTGCCGCTAACACTTTGGGACACAACCAATCCGTTAGCCAATCTTCTTTGGCTAAAATGGCAAGTTCAATGATTCTATCTGGCGCGATATCTGTGAACTCGGGCTGTAGAATACGATTATATCTTTTATGCTGCAAAGTATCGGAAGGCGACCATTGGCTCACACCATTTAAACCAATGATATGGCGCTGTTGATACTCAGGCAATTCGATTTTCGCATCTGGCAATTCGTTAATCGCATGAAACCGTTTTACATCGGGCATCGCATATTTGCTTTCAAGATCAGCAGGTTCAACGTTCGGCTCGGATACTGCTTTGTTTCTTTTTTGACCAATACTCTTTTTAAACAAACGTTGCGCGACTTGTTCTACATTTTTCTCGCCTAGATAAAACTCTGGCATGGCTTTGCTTTTCTTTTTTAATTTTTTTTCGATATCCTTTAGCAATTTATCATTACCCGGATCAATATCTTGATAACCCTTTGGCCCAGGCGTATAGGGCAAATGGAATGATTTAGAAGGTACTAACACTTCATCTGAGGTATGATTTTTTCCTAACACCAGCCAACCCAAACACGCTTTTCGAGCTTGTATTAACTCTTCATAGGATCCATAACCTAACATCGCTGAGATGGTTAAGATACGATCCGTTGTGCCTGACAAGCTGGCAACAAATTTCTGTTGCATAACTTCAGCGGCTTGAGCATAAGGGAGTTTTTTATTTTGTGGCTCTTTAAATTCTGCTGTTCCTGAACGCCAGGGTAAACGTTGATTGTCGATATTCTCTTGTCGTTGTGTGATGTCACCAGTATGAACAAATTTCTCACGTTCAGATAACGCAACTTCACCCATCTGAGGAGCAGGATTCTCCTTCAGATAACGTTCTTGTTCTTCTTTGCTTCGTTCTTCTCGTTCAAAACCAAAATTGTAATAGGCACCTGGCGCATTTACGCCATAGCGCTTTTTCACATCAGCTGAACAATGTTTTAATATCTCATCTGCCAAATCAATATCGATCTGCCAGCCATGTTCAGCTTGTAATATTTTGTTGATTTCGGCAACATTTTCTGAGTGTGGATTTAAGAGTAAGTCTCGATAGTAATAAGTCGCTGGACGAAATAAAATATACATTGCTTCGCGTAAATTACCATTTTTTAATACATTGCGAATGCTTTGCGGGCTCATACCGGAAAAGCCCTGGTCAATCACATTACCAAAATCGATTGCCACTTTGGAATGATCGCCACTAATCGCCTTTTGACCTATCACTTTTGATAAACCCGCGTTTTTTTCCAATTCTAATTGTTTTTGAATTTCAATCGGTGCTCGTTTGGCAATTTCATCATCAGAGATCCCTAATTTTCTCAAAGATTGCAAAACGCCCGTAGTGATTTTATCTTTGACTGCCACTTCAGTAGCTGCATCAATCAGCTGCACCATTCTTGTGGCCATTTTTCGAGAAAACGCGACTACATCGGCATCAACAGATAAGACTTCTCCCAATGCTTCATCAAAATCAACGAGCCCTTGGGCATAATCCGCTAAACAAGCAGCGCGAATTTCCTTGAGTTGTGCTTCGTTATATTGACTGGCAATACTATCAGGGATCTGTACCTTAGGTTCTTGGAAGTCGAACCTAACATCAGCAAGAGACATGATTTTCTTCATTATGCATCGCTTAATACACCGTGCTTATTAGTTTGAGCAGTTTTTGCGGCGATTAGTTCCGTTGATGAAGGGAATGGGTGTAGATACGAATGAACTTTGAATTAAAACAAACCCAATCCTACATCCGCTAATTGATGCAGTTGGCCGTCTGTAGTCTGGTAAGTGCCCATCCCGAAAATGGTATTACCATTGACCGTTTCAATGTGTTGATCGCTGATAAGCGAAATGGAAGAAATGCCTCGTTCAGTCAATGATAAAAATTCACCTGGCTCACAAATTCCGTTTTCGTTGCTATCTTGCCAGACACCAAATCGCAACCAGTCGGCATCATTCATATCTAAAATGCCATCTAAGTTGCTGTCATAGAGCTCACGCAACGCGGCGAGATCTGTTTTCGCTTTAGGATGGGTAAAGGTAAACTCTTCTAAGCCATTAATGATGCCGTCAAGGTTTAAATCGATGGCTAAGATACCGTCTTGCCCACTCACCCAACCAATAGTACTAGGTTCACTTCTGCCTAATAAGTTAAATTGCACATCGCTGTCGCTTGGCGAAATTAGCGCTATGCCATCATCCGTTAAATCTAAAATAATGGGTGGCACAATGACATCAATAGTCACCGTTGCGGTATTACTGGCTAGACCATGATTATCCGTTACTTCATAAGTAAAACTATCGGTATCGGTAGCAGCAAAAGCACCATTGGGATCGTAGCTATAAGTACCATCACTATTCACGGTGAGCAAAGCACCAGATGGCAGTGCAATTTGATTGCCGACATTCGCAGCAAACCCTGCCACTTTACTGACAGTAAAAGTATCACCCACATCAACATCAGACGAAATCACTAATAAGTTATGGGGATCAATTGCTGTATTCACATCTAATACCACCGCACCATGCGTCGTATTGTTGTCGTCACTGGCGACAGGCGCATCGTTCACACCATTGATGGTAATGGTGACATTTGCACTACTCGTTAATCCGCCTGAATCTTCTATGGTGTATGCAAAAGTATCGGTCGTTGATGCGCCAGCGCCTAAGCTATCGAATGCGCCATTGGGATCATAAATATAGGTACCATCACTATTCACCGTAAGCAAAGCACCTGATGGCAATGCAAATTGGTTACCCACATTCGCAGCAAAGCCTGCCACTTTACTAATGACATGGGTATCGCCCACATCGTCAGTGTCGTTGATTAATAAATTATGCACATCAACCAATGTATTCACGGTGATTACGGTATCAGCATTGGTACTATTGGTGTCATCAACCGCTACCGGTGCACTATTCACCCCATCAATGGTGATAGTAACTGTTGCACTGCTGGTTAAGCCTTCGGCATCGTGCATGGTATAAGTAAAGGTATCGGTCGTTGATGCGCCTAAGCCAAGATAGTCGAATGCGCCATTGGGATCATAACTATAAGAACCATCTGCATTAAGTTGTAACAACGCATTCGAAGCTAAAGTGATTTGAGCGCCTATATTCACCGCAGAACCATTTACTTTGCTAACGACTTTGGTATCGCCAGCGTTAGGATCGGTATCGTTCACCAAAACACCATTAATCGCTAATACGTTAAGCACCACATTTTCATCGGTTGCATTCGTATCATCAACTGCCGTAGGCGCTTGGTTTAAGGTCACTGTGACTGCTAAATTTGCGCTATCTTGACTACCATCGTTATCGGTTATGACATAACTTATGGTGTCTGTTACTGTAACTAAATTATCATTTACGGGGGTTGTTTTGGCGCTGTCTAAGGTATATTGATATTTCCCTGCTGCATGGATACCCTGCTTGGTAATGTAGACCGTTATATCACCATACGTCGTACTTGCATGAATGATGCCATCAACTAATCCATCACTGGCATCGGTTGCACCATTGACAGAGGTAATCGCACCGCCATCTGCACCGAATAATAAAAGTCCAAAACCGTTATTATCAGTAATTAGATTACCTGAGGCTGTTTCAGTCCCGTTCACAAATAAGTCAGTTTCGCTCACACTATTGGTTTTGTCGGTTGCTACGGGTATATCATCAGCAACGGTTACCGTGAGTGTGGCACTGGCGATTGAACCATCACCATCCGTAAATTCATAGGTAAACACTTCATCAATATTTTGATCGTTGATATTTTGTAATGGATAGAGTAACGAATAAGTATAACTCGCATCTAATTGATCAACGACTAAGGTATTACCCTCTGCTGTTGTAACGGTAATGGTATTCGCGCCAATCACCGTTGAACCACCTGCAATCGTAACATTCGATACTGTGCCACCATCTGCACCAAAACGCGTAGTGGGGGGATCTAGCAAGCCTCCCACTGTGGTTGCAATGGTATTCGATCCTGAGGTCCCAATGGTTAAAATATCGGCTTCTTGGATCACACCCGCTGATTGATTAGCGGCTAATGGCACGTCATCGACAATATGGAAGCTTAACATCCCGATGTTTGTTTCTAAAAAGCTATTGGTTAAACTGTAGATAAAATGCTCATTGAAGATCAGATTAGGCCCTATTTTATCTACATCATAATCAGCATTATTCAATAAATGTGGAACAGCATGGGTAATTTCATAAGTATAATCACCCAGTAGATGGCCATTTGCTGACGTTGTATATAAATAGAAATGATTATCTTCTGCGGTATTCAATATGACCACATTGGGATCGCTGCGATCTTCTGTAGAGCCGGGTCTAACCGGCATCGAGAAAAAGGTATTCGCCAATGAGCCACCAGATGGCCCAAAAGATGCCCCTTTTGAAAACAAATTACCTGAAATGGTGATTGCTGCCTGTGTGTTTAACAAGCTCTCTAGCACGCTCGCATGATCAACCGTCGGGGTTGTTGGCAGGCCATGTTGCGGATCACTTGTCACTGTCGGGGGCGACTGTACAGTAGTCGTTGACGTGGTCGTTAAAGGTGGCAAAGGTGCAGGCACCGAAATAATTATTTTGCTTGCTTCGATATGATCATAATCGAGATTAATGCTCACCACTTCTAGCTGGCTGCCAGAAGATTCTACGCGGCCTTCTTTTAAATAGCCGGATACTTTCGCATTATAGGCATTGCCGTCTGTAAGGGGGATATCGAATAAGTCTTCAAACTTCACATCAATAAATTGATTGCTTTCATCTGATCCCTTAGCCAGCTTTGCTGCGGCTTTCAGTAACGCTTCTTCATCAAGCACCATGTAACGATTGAGTGCTTTAGTGAAAGGCAGCGTGAGATCTTCATAAGGGAATACCATCTCGACTGTGGGGACGGCTACATCTTGCGGGTCCGCAATAAGATCGTCAGGATTCCTTTCCATATCTATTTAACATAAACGAAGATGGGTGAGCAGGCAAATTATCTAGTTACTTAGCTTTTGTTAACTGGCATTGCTATTTGCAGCCTTTCTTTCGCATCCTTCATTTTTTGCGCTTGCAGTGACTGGGTGAGTCGGTCTATTTCACCTAACATGCCATTATCATATTTTACGCGATCTTTATTAAAGGATAAGTAACTCGTGTTTTGGTATTCCTGATTATTCTTGCAATAATCTTTAAGGAGCTTTCTAAGATCATAAGCACTTTTATCAGGACCATATTGATCAAACAGAGCCTGAATCGCTTTTAAATCGGTTAACAGATTGACGCTCGACTGCTTTGGCGATCGATAGCTCTTAACATAAGCTTCAAGCCCTTTGATATAATGATCTAAGTCGGCAGCAGTCACCTTTTCGGCTTCAATCGATTCGAAACGCTTCACTTCTTTTAAAATATCGGCATTTTGAATATTTTCCATGGTCTGCTGAATAACGCCAACCGAAGCTGGATTACTTTTCACCCATTTACTGACTAGTCCTTGAAATCCTTTATTCTTACAATAAGTATCTAATTTTTCTTTCAAGACGGCACGAGCATCGCTTGCTGACATGTGGTTCATATCGCTACGTAGGCTTTGTAATTGCTTAACAAAAGCATCCACTTCGTTGGTATTTTGATAAGTGGTTTTAGGCTTAGATTCAGAATACACTGACAAGGCAACGATATATTGATCAAGTTCGGTCATCACTTGCAATTTCTGTTGCAGATCTAGCCAAATATCCTGATGCTTTTTTTCGATTTGCGGCAACAAAATACCAATTTGCTCAATCAGTTTCACTGCTTCTTCGGTTGCTAATTGGTGACAACCGAGTGTATTAATATAATCATCAATAGACTCCAACTGTGTCGCCAAGCACAAGCCTGCTAACTCATGTAACACAGGATCTTCAATCGTTTGTTGGCATTGCGCTGAAAAATCGTTCGCTGTCATTATCTGATATTTATAATCAACATCGATCATCAACTCATGCAACATATCGACAGCTAAAGATTTAGTGTCAGGAGCTGCGATTGCTTCTTTTAACATGAGATTTAAGTTTGCATAATCATCACCTAAAATAGCAGCTCGCTTTTGATCTTTCGACATTTTGTGGGTTGAAGCAACTGCAGCGATTTTATTTTTATAGTGATAAAACGCTAAAATCAATTGATCTCTTTTATCATGTTTAAACTGATATTCAATCGGCTGCGTATTTCGACCATAATACATTGAATCGGGCAAATATACCGGAGCCAGTGTTGCTAAAGCATTTTGCTTCCACATCACGGTTCCTTTGACTTTTTTACCACGAATAAAAACACTTCTGTCTTCAAACCAAGGATCTCTGTCTACACTCTCTGAAATATTTGTATCATGTTGCCATTCCTTTTTAAGCAACAATAGCTTTTCTTTATGCTTTTCAATTAAGCGTTGCGCATCCCTTGAAAGACTATCATATAAAACAACGTTATCCTGCGGATTTTCAACCATGACTTTTTGAAACAACCCGATGCGCTCTTCATCTGATTTGGCATTATTCCATGCATCACTTCCCAACTGTGCAGACACTGCCCGCTTTAACAGATTGTAAGTGTTGACATAATCAGGTTGTGTGATAATTCGCCTGAAGGTGTTCAGTGGAAATTCAGGCAATGCAACATTAGGGTGCATCGCTTTATTCAGTTCAATAAGAGAATGATCAAAAATACCTAACATAGCATCTTGCAAAACGATATCATTCGCAAAAGTAGGATACGCAAATTGCCCTGCGCCCCCGTCGTTACCATAATTGCCGGTTAATGTGCCGTGTTTTCCTGGTTCCCTAATAAAGCGCAGTTTGGTACCTTCTGCGGTGTTGGGTATGGTTGGCTTAAACCCAGAACGACGTTCATCGGCAGCAAATAATACCGTGATCTCATTCACGGAGGGTGCCATATTCACATAGGAACAACTAATCGGTTTTGCTAAGCCTTTTACAGGCACTTCAAATTTTGGAATATAATCACCAAAGGGATCCCATCCAGTCATTGACCTTGCACCTTCGACTGGATCCAATGCACAAACATGGATCTTGATTTTATTCCCGTTGGCTTTAATATCTGCAATCACTTTTGAAACAGCGGCTTTGCCCATACCTGAGCTCAGCGCTAATTCGTCAATATTGTAATCTTTACCTTCTTCACCTTTCATAATGGTTTGGATAAATTGATCGGCGCAATCAGCCATAATAAAAGTGGTGATACCACCACGGCTATGACCTGCTAAATTAACCGTCAATTCCTGGCGTTCATCTAATGGTGCGGCACCTAGCATTCTAAGCAAGTTGGGCACAAAAAATTCGTCCACGGTTAATTGCAAACGACTTTCAACCCCAACCCCTTTTACGGTGGTTTTGGTTTTACGAAACGTTTCAATATACCCACCCGAAGAAACACCGTTTATGGAAGGATTTTGTAACGCATCAAGTGGAAAAGTCGGTGCCATATCAATGGTTGCAATCCCTTTTACCAGCAACGTTGGCTCACCCTTTAGCCCTGTTTGCAGGGAAGCTTGAGAAATAATATGCCCCGTTTCGCAAACATCAATGTTATGTTTACCAAATAATGGCGGTGTTGAAGTACCCAGAAAAAATATATTCAACGCATTCAACGGCTGTTGTTTTAAAACATTTAATTGACCCGTTTTATATTTCCAAGCATAAGTGGATTTGGCATTTTTGACCTCTTGCCCCTCAAATTCGCTTGATAATATTTTATGTAGCTCGGCGTTATCTCTCGCAATATAGCCTTTGGCAGGTAGCGGTTCTTCTTTAATGACTTCATTGCTCGATGAAGGATAAGCTATTGGTTCTTGAATTTTCTTGTCATTTTGCCATTCTGCCATGGCTGATAATAACAGCCCGCCACTGGGATATTTCGCTAATGCCAAAAGTGTCGCATGATAATCCATTTTCAGTTCATTCAGCACTTCGTCGAT
Source organism: Uncultured Candidatus Berkiella sp. (assembly GCA_964502705.1). Classification (GTDB taxonomy): domain Bacteria; phylum Pseudomonadota; class Gammaproteobacteria; order Berkiellales; family Berkiellaceae; genus Berkiella. The sequence goes on from CAZCXZ010000042.1 coordinate 19,828, forward strand.
ATGTAGAGGCTCGTCTTTGACGAGCAGCAAAGAAGCTTCGTCAATTAAGTCGGCAATCAGCGATGCATCTTGCTTATACTTAATCGCATGCAGAATTTCTGCAAGCTTGCTACTAAATTCTTGATGCCGCATCGCTGGACTTCCGATCATGTGTAACTACCTCAATTATTGATTCTTAAGAACATGCGACTCTTATAGGATTAGATACCCATTTCGCTTAATAGTTCATTATGTAAGAGTTAGTATACCAAATGAGTGAATGATTACTCACTTATAGGCGACCAACCCTCGAATCTTCATGATGAGCTGCCTTAAAAAAAATAATTCAGTTAGCTTTACAGATAGTTCCAAACCGGTTATGCTGCCTATCCGTTGAATGTAACCACTTATCGGAGCTACGTAATGCCTACCCCAGCACAACTCACTTTTATAAAAGCCGCAGATAACGGTGATGAACAGGCTTGCCTGAATGCTCTCGATGATATTGAATCTTTTGATAACGTATCGCTGCAATTAGATCGCTATATCAGTCACGTGATCCATAAGGTGGCTAAAAATGGCTTAACTCAAGTATTAAGCAAAATGCTTGAAAAAGGGTTCACGGTTACCCAACTGGATTCTAATAATCAAAATGCGCTACACATTGCTCTTAGTAATGGCCATTATGCATTTGCCAATATGATTGCAAATGCCAAACCTGAACTCTGTCAAAAGGCTGATCTAAATGGCATAACTCCGCTACATTTAGCTGCGCGCTTTGGCCAAGACGACCTAGTTAGATTTTGTTTCGCACAGGGTATGGACGTCAATGCCGTCAACTGGAAAGACCAACAAACCCCGTTACACTTTGCTGCAATCGGCGGTCATGCATCGACTATCAAGGTGTTGTTTGAATTGGGCTCACATGCGCGGGTTTACAATGTGTCTAATCATTTACCCAGCATTGTCTGCCGTGCGGGAGAACGCGAATTACGCCAATACCTAAGAAGCAAAGAAGCTGAAGTATCGCTTCTTGAGCGCTGCGCTTTAGCCACAGCAGCACTTGAAGTACCCACTGATGCTTTGCCACTCGAACTTGTTGAATACAAACAAGCCATTGTAAGCCGTTTTGATGCCGTGCTTAAGCAAACGAGTGAAAACAATCGCTATTGGGAAAGCCTGCACCCTAAAGCGGATGCACTCTGGGAAGCTGCTCAATTAAATGATGTTGCTGAAGAATTGGGTGCGTTGAAGTTGGGGCAGTAGTAGTATTTCACAATATCAGCGTAGGGGCCGACCTCTGTGTCGGCCCGAATTAGTTTGGGCGGACACGACCGTCCGCCCCTACCAACGCTCTAATGGATCAATTTACTCAATTCAATCGGAAATGTTTTAATATCATTATGATCAACTTTTAATACCGTTAGCTGCGTTAATTTCCCAAAGCTTTCAGGGATGCTTTTCAATTGATTATGAGAAACATTCACTTCTCGCAACTTAGCAAGCCGTGCCAACGCATCGGGTAGCACCTTCAAACTATCGTGGGCAGCTTGTAACACTTCTAAAGCAAATAACTCCCCTACTTCCGTAGGCAGTTCCGTTAATTTAGGGTTATTGCCAATATGCAGTTCTTTAAGATGCGACAATTGACCGATCTCTTTAGGTAACACCGCTATGGGATCACCTTCGACATTCAGTATTTCTAATTTCGATAATTGTGCTATTTCTTTAGGCAGTTTTTTGATTAAACAATCAGAAACCTCTAACACCCGCAGTTCTGTCATTAAGCCAATTTCATGTGGCAATTCAGAAAAATAGGTTTCATGACCAATGATTTTTAACGTTTGAATAATTTTGAGTTTATTTAAATTCATTTTAAAAACGAGGCTGGGAAACCTCGTAATATATTTGAGTTCTAAATCGTAATCTTCCACCGAATTTAAAAAACTAATAATAATATAGGTGTTCATTTTGGCAAGTGCATTATCTAGCTCGATTAAATCAGCGATATCTTGAAATCCATTATCAATCAACAATGCAATTTGCTGAAATAATTGTTTAATACCACGACGATTCGATTGTATGGTACGCAGGATTTTAGTTTTATTGACATGGAAAAATGCAAATTCCTGCAATAAATTTTCTTCGCTGAGGCGATTATCATCGCTCTTATTAAATTCTTTCATGTAACCTACTTCTCAAGTTTATGACAATGGTGTCTCTTGATGTTGTTGTTCTATTTGTTGTGTTACAACGACTGGGCTTGGTGCTGCTACATCATGGTTTTCAACAACCACCGTGCTTTGCGCTGTTAAGCTGATCACACTATTATTATCAGAAGCAAGCGGTGGCAAGCTGGCAACGTTTGAGAAGTCAATCGCAGCATGATCGCCTATCACATCATGTGATTCAATCGCCACACTTCGGGTTGCAGGTGCCACGTTAAGCGCAACGTCGCCGGCTACATGTGATACACCATCGGCTGTGGTATAGGTTGTAAAGCCATGCACCGTATTGCCTTCGATCATTTGCACTTGGTGATCGGAATTCACATTAATCGAGATAATGCCCATTTGCGTTAAGGTTTGGTATTCGCCAGCATCGGATAAACCATCGCTGTTTTTATCCTGCCATACCCCAAATTTATCAAATTTTTCATCTTTAGCATCAAAAGCACCATCATGATTTGAATCGAATAAGATCCGCAATGCATCTAAGTCGGTTTTTGCCGCATCAGAATGCAAGGTAAGCGCAATTTCATCAATGTTGGTGACTTTACCATCGCCCTGATGATCATAAACGAGAATACCATCCCCCGGTTTCACCCATCCCATACGGTTAGTACCGTGGGTGTCTTCGAAGGAGTTGAGGGAAACCTCAGAGCGTTCCGAGCTGATGAGATCAATTTTATTGTTATTGTTGAGATCGAGTATCATAGGAGGAACCTCGTCAGGGACAGTTAAAGTTATGGTGGCCTCATTGCTAACGGCACCATGTTCATCCGTAATTGTGTAAGTTAATATATCTTGGTGACCAAACACACCCGAGTATTCAAATGAACCATCCTTATTAATCATAATTCCGGTTTCAAGCGATAGCGTGATAAATTCTCCAACATTAGTAGTTAAGCCGTTTACAGCATAAACAGTTAAAATAGCACCGTTATCTGGATCCGTATCTTGCCCACTAGGATCGGTTATCAGATTGCCTGTTATATTTGAATCTATGAAAGTACCATCATATGAATCATCAACGGCAGTTGGGGCATCGTTAACACCATGAACAATAACTTCAATTTGCGCTGTATTGCTATCGGTAGTGTGACTATCGGTTACTTTGTAATCAATAAATACCGATTCCAATTGATTTAATGCAAGATATTGGAAATTATCCGTGCCAGGGTCGTAGGTAAAATCTTTTCCAACATTTGAAATTGATCCGAAAGCAGGTAAAAGAGATGTTAACAAGGTATAGTTAAGTGAATTTGGATCATCATCTGAATCAATATCATCTGCAATCATAAGTCCTGAAACAGGAGCGCCGTCTTCATCAGCGTCGATTGTGACATTTTGTGCTACTGGTGCATCATTTACTGGATTAACTGTAACTTCTATTTGCGCAGGTGCAGAGTCAGCAAGATCATTATCGACGGCCACATAATTAATATTCACTATACCATTAAAGTTTGCTGCTGGCACAAAGTAAATTGAAGCAGTATTGCTAGAAGAAGAAATCAACTCACTAGGATCTAACACATCTGTTAACAAAGAATCTTTATATAAAGTACCATCACCAGGCAATGTATCTACTCTGAAGTTTGAAACAAAACCATCAACATCACTGCCTGATAAACTTATCGCTATTGATATTGCATCCTCATCACCTGATGCACTTGTATCATTTGCTACTGGTGCATCATTAACAGATTCAACCGTAATATCAACATGTGCTGTTAATAATGAATCAAGACCTTGGTCATCAATCGAATAGTAATCAAAATCGACATCACCAAAGAAATTCGCATTCGGTACAAAGTACAATTCAACACTTTCACCAACAGCAGCTATTAATGCGCTTGCAATCACTGGGTTAGTCAATAATGCATCGGTGTACAATATGCCATCGTTTGGTAAAATATCAATTCTAAAGTTTTCAACCGTACCATCAATATCTGACCCTGATAAAGTCACAGGAATTGACACAGCATCTTCATCCCCTGATACACTTGTATCATTTGCTACTGGTGCATCGTTGACCGACTCAACGGCAATATCCACATGAGCTGTTACTAATGAATCTAAGCTCTGGTCATCAATCGCATAATAATCAAAATCTACTTCACCAAAGAAATTCGCATCTGGTACAAAATACAACTCAACACTTTCACCCAATGCAGCAATCAAGCTGCCTGCGATCACTGGATTACTTAAACCTGCATCTAAATATAATGTGCCATCATTTGGTAGTATATCGATTCTGAAGTTCTCAACAGTTCCATCAATATCTGAACCTGATAATGTCACAGGTATTGAAACAGCGTCTTCATCCCCTGATGCACTTGCAGCATTTGCTACTGGCGCATCGTTGACCGACTCAACGGCAATATCCACATGAGCTGTTACTAATGAATCTAAGCTCTGGTCATCAATCGCATAATAATCAAAATCTACTTCACCAAAGAAATTCGCATTCGGTACAAAGTACAATTCAACGCTTTCACCAACAGCAGATATTAATGTGCTTGCGATCACTGGATTAGTCAATAATGCATCGGTGTACAATATGCCATCGTTTGGTAGAACATCAATCCTAAAGTTTTCAACCGTACCATCAATATCTGATCCTGATAGTGTCACTGGGATGGAAACAGCATCTTCATCTCCAGATGCACTAGTATCGTTTGCTACTGGCGCATCATTAACAGACTCAACTGCTATATCTACATGTGCTGTTAATAATGAATCAAGGCCATCGTTATCAATCGAATAGTAATCGAAATCTACATCACCAAAGAAATTCGCATTCGGTACAAAGTACAATTCAACGCTTTCACCAACAGCAGCTATTAATGTGCTTGCGATCACTGGATTACTCAATAATGCATCGGTATACAATATGCCATCATTCGGTAATACATCAATTCTAAAGTTTTCAACTGTACCGTCAATGTCTGAACCTGACAATGTCACTGGTATTGATACTGAATCTTCATCCCCTGATGCACTTGCGTTATTAGCTACTGGCGCATCATTAACAGATTCAACTGTTATATCAACATGCGCTGTTAATGATGAATCAAGCCCCTGATTATCAATCGCATAGTAATCAAAATCGACGTCACCATAGAAATTCGCGTTCGGCACAAAGTATAATTCAACACTTTCACCAACTGCAGCAATCAAGCTACTTGCGATCACTGGATTACTCAATAATGCATCGGTATACAATATGCCATCATTCGGTAATACATCAATTCTAAAGTTTTCAACTGTACCGTCAATGTCTGAACCTGACAATGTCACTGGTATTGATACTGAATCTTCATCCCCTGATGCACTTGCAGCATTAGCAACCGGGGCATCGTTAATCGAATTAATCGTAATATCAACTTGTCCAGTATCTTCATCGCCATCGTTGTCTATTGCAACATAATTAAAAGTCACAGGTCCGTTAAAGTTTGGTGCTGGAACAAAATAGAGTAATGCACTATTTCCAGTTGCCGTTACAAGTTCATTGGCAGCTAATGCATTCATCAAACCTGCATCTTTATATAAAATACCTTCAGCCACGATAGGAAGGGTGCCAACTCTAAAAGATGCAATATCATCAGAACCGGTTGCAGATAAGTTGATTACAATAGAGGTATCGTCTTCATCGCCCATTGCTTCTGGATTAGCGGCCGTTGGACCGTCATCGTAAAACTTAACTACCGTTCCCAAATCAACCGTAGGTGTTATTACATCACCATCAGCATCCGTTGTGGTATTTCTTAGTAACAACACTCCCGCTAACATACCGCCTGATAGCTCATTTGGATCAGTTGTAGCATGTTCAACTGCCGAATATTGCGTGAGTGTTACTGCTCCTGTACTAGCATTAACTTCGACACTAAACGCAACATCACCAGAGATTCCACCAATGCGACCTTCAACAAGGCTCCCGTTATTGAATAAAAATATATCAGTCGAACCATCTGGAGTTTTAAAGCCAGAAGTTGTGTTATCGGTTGCAACTAAACTAAATACTTTAGTACCCGCACCATCTGCACCGTAAATTGTTGTGTCAGCGACTATTGAGGCATAGGTAACAACCGTTTGGCCAAGCGTTCCTGGTGGTACTGAACTATCAACACCACTTTGTAACCCTGCTGATTCATCCGTTGCAACCAATGCAGCGTCTTGAAGTGTCATTGTTCCTGTAGGTACATCATCATTAATCGTAATCGTTAAGTTCGCAGCGGCGGTGTCACCATCATTATCAGTAAAAGTATAATTAAATATATCGGTACCCAGTGTGGTCGAAGGGTTTGCATCACTATCATTATCAATCGGTGCATTTAAAGTATAAGTATAAGCACCCGTAGCGCGATTCACGACTAACACATTCCCTTCAGCCGTGGTTACTGTAATTGTGGTTAACGTTGCACCAGTAACACCACCTGCTATAGTAACATTCGATACACTACCACCATCTGAACCAAACACATTACCTGAACCATTTAACAAAGTGCCGGAAGTGGTTAACGCACTACCATCTGGTGCTGAACCTGATGGGAGATTGGCTTCATTAAGCGCCGTTGGATTATTAATGTTCGTAGCAGTAGGCGCATCATCATAGAATTTAACTCTTGATCCTAAATCGACACTCGGTGTGATCACATCACCATCGGCATCGGTTACCGTCGCAACTAAACTCAATACGCCCGACGACATCACTGATACATCATTAGGATCCAATGGATTCAAATGTTGAACCGGTAAAATTTGTGTCAGCGTCACATCGCCTGTGCTGCTATTCACACTGACGGTAAACACAACTGCACCGCCTGAATTCGCAATGCGACCTTCTACTGTGGCGCCATTGTTGTATAAGAATATATTCTCAGAGCCATCGGCGGTATTAAAGCCTGAATCTGTGTTATTGGTAGCCAATAGGCTAAACACTTTCGTTCCAGCACCATCTGAACCATAGATTGTAGTGTCAGTCACTAGTGACGCATAAGTAACCACGGTCTGACCAAGATTGACATTGTTTGTATCAGGCTGAGCACCTCCTATACCCGGTGTTTCATCTACCGCAACATCAATGTTAGCATTTAATGCAAGCGAACCTGTTGGACCATCGTCATAAAATTTAATTCTAGATCCCAAATCAACACTTGGTGTAATCACATCACCATCAGCATCGGTTACCGTGGCAACTAAACTTAGAACATCTGAAGACATCACTGATACATCATTAGGATCCGATGGATTCAAATGTTGAACCGGTAAAATTTGCGTCAACGTCACATCGCCTGTGCTGCTATTCACACTCACTGTGAACACTACCGCACCACCTGAATTCGCAATGCGACCTTCTACCGTGGCGCCATTATTATATAAGAAGATATTCTGTGTACCAGCAGCATTTTTAAAACCTGAGTCGGTGCCATCAGTTGCCAATAAGCTGAATACTTTGGTACCTGCTCCATCTGAACCATAGGCTGTAGTGTCTGTCACGAGTGATGCATAAGTAACAACGGTCTGACCAAGATTGACATTGTTTGTGTCGGGTTGACCAACGATTCCCGGTGTTTCATCCACGGCAACATCGACATTCGCATTTAATGAAAGCGTACCCGTCGGTGCATCATCGCGGAAGCGAATCGCGGTGCCTAATTCTGTCATTGGGTTGATCACATCGCCATCTAGATCCGTTACTGTTGCTCTGATTTGCAGAACACCAGCAGTCATACCAGTTGATTCTTGATCGGCGCCTGAGTTTGGTGTGTGCTGAACTGCCAAGTATTGTGTTAAGGTAACCGCACCGGTGCTTGGGTTAACACTAACTGTGAATACTAAAGCATCAGTCACTAAACCTGCATGACCCTCTATCACTCCGCTTACATTATATAATTTAATATCGGCTGAACCATCAGGGGTTTTATAACCTGAATTGGTTCCATCGACTACCACTAAACTAAATACTTTTGACGCTAAGCCGTCGGATCCTGCTATGGTGGTGTCCGTAATGAGTGATGCATACGAAACCGTGGTTTGACCCAAAAATCCGGTTGCTGATGTTTCAGGGCTTTGAATGCCAGGGGTTTCATCGGTGACAACAAACACACCTGAATTGAGTGAAAGTGTTCCGGTAGGCGCATCATCGCGGAAGCGAATCGCTGTGCCAAGCTCTGTCGTTGGGTTGATCACATCGCCATCATTATCGGTTACGGTGGCTCTGATTTGTAATACGCCAGCAGTCATACCTGTTGATTCTTGATCAGCGCCTGAGTTTGGTGTGTGCTGAACTGCCAAGTATTGTGTTAAGGTAACCGCAC
>CAZCXZ010000043.1:0-16810 GCA_964502705.1 Uncultured Candidatus Berkiella sp.
GATTTTGGGCGCCATCATTAATGCTGCGCGTTCTATCCCCTTTATTATTCTAATGATTGCTGTTTTCCCGCTCATGAAATTTCTCACTGGCAGCGCCATTCAAATCAAAGCATTGATTGTGCCATTAACGCTTGCTGCCATGCCATTTTTTGCACGTACCGTGGAAATTGCTTTAAATGAAGTACCTACTGGCTTAGTTGAAGCCGCCAAATCGATGGGCGCAACGCCTTTACAGATTATTTATAAGGTGTTGCTTCCTGAAGCGTTGTCCGGTATCGTCGGTGGGCTAACGCTCACCTTAGTTAACTTAGTTGGATTTTCCGCGATGGCCGGTTTCAACGGCAGTGGTGGTTTAGGTAAACTTGCAATTGATGCCGGTATGTATCGTTACGATACCGAGATTGTTTTAATTACGGTTGTCATCATGATTGTGTTGGTGCAACTTCTACAAAGTGTGGGTGACTATGTTCAACGTAAAATCTTTACTCATTAGCCTCTGTATTTTGCTCACAGCTTGCCAAGCTGAACAACGTGGCGAAAATGATATTATTATCGGCACCATTTCTGGTCCTGAAACTGAATTAGTCGAAACAGCCAAAAAAGTTGCTAAAGATCGTTATGGTCTTAATTTGACTATCGTCAAGTTTGAAGACTATGTGATACCCAACACAGCACTCGCTGAAAAAGATATTGATGCCAATATGTTTCAGCACCAACCTTACCTTGATATCGTGCTTGAAAAGAAAAAATATGCGATCAGCTCGATTGGTAAAATGTTTATTTACCCTATGGGCGTCTATTCTAAAAAGCATAAACAATTATCTGATCTCCCCGATGGCGCTATTATCGGCATTCCGAACGATCCCAGTAATGGCGCTCGCGCTTTGCGATTGCTGGCTAAAGCTAAGTTGATAACCGTGCCTGACATTAATGATTTTGAATTAACCATAAGTAAAATTTCAGCGAACCCACATAAATTTGTTTTCAAAGATATTGTCGCAGCGCAATTGCCTCGTGTTTTGCCAGATTTAGATGCCGCTGTGATTAATACCAATTTTGCTGTGCCTGCTGGTTTATCGCCAAGCAAAGATGCGTTATTGCTTGAAGATCGTGATTCGCCTTATGCGAATATTGTGGTGGTCAGAACCAGTGAAAAGGACCAAGCTAAATACCGTAAGCTCATGGATGCTTTGCATTCGCCCGAAGTTGAAGAACAAGCTAAAAAATTGTTTTCAGATCAGGCAATTCCTGCCTGGTAATAGATAGGGTTATTTGCCAACTATGGCTCAGGAAATCAACACATCCTCCCGCTGGCATCTCGGTGGATGGACCTTGTGGTCCATCGCCGCTGTTTTTTATGCTTATGAATTTATTCATCGTGTTGTGCCCAGTATTCTAACCGATGAATTGCGTGTTGGATTATCTATCAACGATCATCAGTTAGGTACCATTGGGGCCATGTATTTTTATGCCTATGCGGCATTCCAATTACCCGCTGGCGTTTTAATTGATCGTTTTGGCGCTAAGAAACTGTTGGTAACGGCGTCTGCGGTGCTGACGTTGGGCAGCTTTATCTTTGCCAGTACGACATCTTTCCATGTTGCTCAAATGAGCCGCTTTCTGATTGGCATGGGCTCAGCATTCGCTTTTATTGGTTGTCTTAAAATTGGCGCGCAATGGTTAACCATGAGCTCCTTTCCTCTGGTAATTGGCCTTACCAACCTGTGCGGTACTTTAGGGGCACTTTCTGGCGGCAAGCCAATGTCCTATTTAGTGAATGAATTTGGCTGGCGTGAAATGCTGATGCAACTCAGTTTTGTGGGCCTTGTGATTACGCTCGTTTTACTGATTTTTTTACAAGACAAACCGACGCCGACTGAGCAAACAGGGGAAGCACAACCCGGTTTATTAACCGGCCTGATTACGGTAATGAAAAATCCACAATCTTGGATCATCGCTTTATATGGCATGCTATTAGTTGCGCCGATTGCTGCAATCCCTGAAATGTGGGGCGTTGAATATCTTAAAGTGGCGTATGAACTACCCGCCACCCAAGCAGCAGGCATCACCCATACGATTTTCGTTGGCACCGCGATTGGTGGCCCTTTAATCGGCTGGATCATGACGCATCAAATCGAAGAAGTGGACTTTATGATGGTTGCTTCTCTAGGTGCCCTGATTTTGCTATGCATGTTTTTATATTGGGTTAATATGCCCATCACGAATTTGTATATTGTGTTATTTAGCTTTGGATTACTGACCGCTAATATGCTGCTGTGCTTTTCTCTTATTACCGAATGCCACCCACCATGGGCGCAAGGCGCTGCCATCGGATTTATTAATATGGTGATTATGGCCGGTGGTGGCTTAGCGCAAGATCGGGTAGGCTGGTTACTGAATAAACTGCGTGCACAACACGAGGGCATTTATTTACTGGAAGATTACCATATTGCCCTAAGTGTACTCCCGCTATGTTTATTGGCAGCCATCGGCTTAACCTTATTTATAAAACAAAAAAGATATGATGTTTGATGGGTTATATAAAGACAAAATGGAAAGAGCTTAGATGTTTAGCTATGAACATAAATACCACGCCGGCTGTTTTGCCGACATTCACAAGCATTTAACCCTACTCGCCATTTTGCAATCGTTTCACAAAAAGCCGACGCCCTTTTGTGTGATGGATACCCATGCTGGAAATGGGATATATGATTTAAACAGCATCGAAAGCCAAAAGACCGCTGAGCGCGTTCAAGGTATTGATAAGCTTTGGGGGCTAAAAAATGCGCCTCACCTGGTTAAGCAGTTTCTCGATTTGGTGCAAGGTTTTAACCAACCCAATGAGTGCCGCTATTATCCTGGCTCTCCCGCGATTATCAGTGAACTTCTTCGTGAACATGACGCAAGCATCCTTATTGAAAAGCACCCTCAAGCGGTTGAAGCTTTGCGTGAATTTGTGCGCCAACAAAGCAAAAAATGCTCAGTGCACGAAAGAGATTCTTTTGAAGCCATGAAAGCCTTAATCCCTTTTGCCCAAAAACGGGGGTTGGTATTTATTGATCCGAGCTTTGAATTAAAAGCAGAATATGAAACGATCGTCGATGCACTCCATAGTGCTTATACAAAATTTTCTCATGGTATCTTTGCGTTGTGGTATCCCATTTTACCTGATGGCTACCATGAAACATTACTAAGACGTTTAAAGAAAACAGCCATTCCCAATATATGGCAATGTGAATGGACACCGAATACGCAACTTGCTACCGGCATGTTAGGTAGTGGCATGATTGTGATTAATCCTCCTTGGCAGCTAGATACGCTGTTAAGTGATACGTTTAGATCGCTCAACCAAGATCTATTCAAGCAAGGCCTCTTTAAGCAACAGACTCTTATTTAAGTTATGTATTAACGGAGTAATCGCAAATGAAACAACCTAAAGAAGCGTATGATGAGATCCTGGCACTGCTCGATCACTATATCGAAAAAAACAGAGAAGTGGCAAACAGCTGGGTCAATGAGGCCCAAGTTGCCAGAAAAAGCTTTGTAGAAGCCTTTGCAGGTAAAACGATTACTTTCAAGCATTTGAATGTCTATGTGACGACTACTCTTGCAGAATCTTTCACACGACTGATTATGCAGATGGTTGGATTAGCGGGCTTTAGTACCCTAAGAAATGATCTGTTAAAAGCCGTTGCATCATGGCCAAGTCATGAAGATTATCTTGAATGGCAGATTGAGGATCTCAAAAAGCAGCTTGGGGTTAAAACCTTTGAAGCTTCAGGACTAGAAACAAGCATTGCCCAGCTTGAAAGAGCACTTGCTACCAAGGATGTGAAAATTGCTGAACTGAGTATTAAAGTAAGCGAACAAGAACTTTCACTGCTTTCACAAGGCAATTCTGCGTCTACATCGCAAAAAGCGCGATCGATGCTTTCAGACTACGTTGTAAAGTTAAAAGCGGAAAATGAAGCATTAAGCCGCCAACTTGAAAGCATGAAAACCTTACATGCGGCGGAATTGTTACTGCAGGTAAATGCTGGCAAGATCCAAGCCGAAACTATTTTGACATTACAAAGACAATTAGAAGAATCTAAAAATGAGATCAATGACCTCATTACGAACCCGCCGCGAAATTATTTAACTGCAGCAACTAGCGGCTTGAAAATAGCAGCACCCATAGCAGCGGCTCCTGCTGTTACAATATCAAAACAACGTGGCCCTCAACCGATACTCGCTAAACGCTAACATACTATATTAAGGTTATGACTTTTATGTTTAATCTACTGCACACTATTGCGAAACTCAAGCAAGCTGTACTGACACGGCTCATTGCCTTTATTAGCGCAGCCAATAATCAAGCCCCGATGATTAAGCAGCGTGAATTTTTGCATACAATGGATGTAAAAAAGCTCCAAGCCAGCAATGATAGTGTTAATTGTGTCGTTGAGCCCTTTCGTTAAATGGGTTATTGCAGGTAAAATGCCCCTCAATATTCAAATACCTTTAGTGAATTGAGGGGTAACTCATGTTAAAAGGCGCAAATACACAAAGCGAATTAGAAGCCTCATCTGATGAAGACAGCGAATTAGATCGAAAAACGGCTTTACTTGAAAAACAATTGCGAGAACTTGAGAAACAACAAAAGGTACTCAAGCATGAATTGCAAGATTCTGTCACCAAGATGCTGCCTACGGTTAGTCCGCGCTATGAAGAAATGCGACGCAGAAGAGAGGCCAAGAAAAATAAGAAAACAAAAACAACACACTCTGAAACAAATACGCTACCAACCACAGTGAGTAAACCAACAAAATAAAATCAAGTGTGTAGTTACGCAGAGTTTGAACTTTAAACACTGTTCCATAGTCATTCTAACAGGCCCCTGTAGTGGGAGAAGTATTATGGAACCGGAAGAATTTTTAACAAAAATAGCCTTACAAGTTAGAGAAATTGTTAGTCAAAAGGGCGAACGAGAAAACTTTAAACCTAATGATCGAGGTTTGGTATTTTCAAAAGGTGCAGTCGCCCCGCTGCAAGTTCCTCCCGATATTTTAAAAGTACATAAACTTTTTCAAGAAAAATTTAAGACCACTTATCTTCGAGAAGGAAAAATCGATAACCAAAATGACGGTGATTTCAAGCAAGTTGCTGATGCGGTTGTCAATATCCTTCAAAATGCACAACCCAAAAAATCTGCAGGCTTTGGTGCCTCTTTAACCGTTGGAGCCTCAGCTAACAAAAGAATTGATGACGCCTATAACGCGATCGTTCAATTGAAAAGTCAGTATGATAACGTATCTTCGCCTGATAAACCCAAGCCCCAGACACGATAATCTCCTATTGACACAATCTTAAAATGATGTGATTATTCACTCACATCATTATTTCTCTTTGGGGTTACAAACATGAAAGTATTAAATGAACAAGAAATGACTGTGGTTTCAGGTGGTATGGGCGCTATCGACTTTAATGGGATCTTTGAAGCTTTTGTGCTATTGGGCTTTATGGGCGGGGTTGCCGTATGCGGCCTAGCTTATGCTACCTATGCAGGCTATCAATACTACCACACGCCAAGTGTTAAATAGTTAATCGCTTTGAAACCACCTTAGGAAGCGCTACTTGATTCAGCGCTTCCAAGCAATAATCCACACCATGACTACATTTCTCAAATTGCTTAAATTGACGTGCTTTTTTATAAGGACCATCTGGTATACGAGTTCCGGTTGCCCAATTCAAATGGGCCGCATACTCCGCCAGGTTTTCGACCTTATCTAGTGGTAAATCCTTGGCTAAATCTGCAAGCACGCTGCTTTGATAAACATCCCAATTTCTGCAGCGAATTAAGTCTAAACAATGAGCGTGACGTATAACCTGCGCTTCTTTACTCTGATTTTTGGGGTTCGCATAATCGAGTAAGATATTATAATATTTATTAATTTCATTGTGCGACTTAAACAGATGCATTAAATGCCTCGTGCTATATTGCTTAAACGCATCGGCGCTTTTTTTACGAAAGCAGCTATAGACAGCTGGATTATTTTGAAAACCCATTTCATTTTCTCTACCTACCACAAAAAATAAAAGGGCTACTTGAATTTTAGCCATATCCTCTCTGTTAAATTTAAAAAATTGAGATTGATTCGAATATTGCTCATAATATTTTGCCACCAGTGGGGCCAATTTATACGAACACAAGGTATGACTCAAACCGTGGTTAGGACGATAAATCGTCTTGTTGTTTCTTTGTAGCTTTGCCGCTTTTGGAAACAACTGACTGAAATAACGATTGTAGGGTTTACTTAAATACCGACCGAACACATGATTAATCACACGCTTTAAATCAAAAGCCTCAGGCTTTCTCACGCCAGCATTAAATAACGGATGATAAGCAGGTGTTCGGTTAAAATATTTCATGGTTATACCCTCATTTTCTTTTTAAACGCCACAACAACTTCTTTTTTCTGCTCTGGTTCCAATTTATTCACCATGGCATTAAAAGACGGCAACCACGATTTAATGTAAGTTGCACCTTGGTCAAGCTGGTCTGAGAAGGCATGCCAAAATGAGAGTTCGGCCTTTTCCTTTTTCAAACGTGCAGCTTTTTGCTTATCGGATTCCTTTCGAACAAATGTGAGTTGCTTACTACGCTCTTTGGTATATTGTTCAGGTTTATGCGACAAACCAAGCTTGTCAAAAATACGTTGAAAAAACGTTCTTTCTTCTGAGAGCTTTTTGGTGCTTTTCGGCAGCTTAAACGTTACATTAGGAACAGTAGGACTCAATGCCGGTTGATCAAAATGTTTAGCTAATTCTAAAAAGGTTTTAATATCGCCTTCAACGCCTTCTTTTCTATAGGATCCTTGATGCACTTTAGGCGCAACAAATCCATCTACTGCTTTAAATGCAATATTTTTTCCATTCGATAGCGCATCATCGACTTCGAATTTGACCGCACCTAAAAATCGATTGGCTTTCAATTGCGGCGTCACGAATTCAAATTCAGTCCAATTAACTTTTTCATCAACCAACTCGGTGGTATTAATTCCTTTGGTCGACTCATATATCATGATCCAAGTTGAATTCGGCTTACCATGTGCCAGTCCATGCTTAGACGCAAAATACATCGCTATGTTAGCAAGTGTTGTTGCCGAGCGATTAGAAGGGCCTGTATGACCTACTTTATAGGTAGCATTATGTCTCGCTTTTGATGCGACTTCGTAGTTAAATAAATCTTCATCTTTAGAGGTGTCACCATTAAGCGCAATATTCTCAACCACTTTTTTATCAACGTCATATAAGCCACGCATACTTGCTGGCAAAACCCTTTCAATCAATCCATCATATTTACAAACCTTTTGTGCTTGTGCGCGCTTAATGACATGCAGTCCAAAGCTTTTTATTTTTGCTTTAAAATCATCTATCAGCGCCCCAGGCTGGTTATTACTAAAACGTGTAATGCTATTTTCAGCTAAAGTTTTCTTTTGTAAAAGGGTGTCCAAAACAATTCGTTGCGCATTTTCAGGCAGTGTTTTCATCAGCCCTTTAAGCACATTGATATTCGTTAGGGATTTCGGTGCGTCTTCAATTTCATTGATGAGATTCTGTATTGCTATTTTTAATGCTTTAAATGAAACGTCAGGCAATCTTATGCCCTTGCTCTTAAATTTACTGAATATTTTTTCTACAATCCCCTTTTTAGCAAATGAAACAGTAGCATCAACTAAAGCGGTCTTTCGTTCATCACTTGATAAATATCTATTAACAACATTTTGCGCATATTTATCCTTAATGTAATTAAAAAAGTGCTTAGCATATCTGGGAGTCGCTGTGCGTAATGAATCTTGCACATAGGCTATCGTTTTATCCAATGAAGATAGCACTCGCTTTGCTAAATGAAATTCTCCATTTTGAAAAATGTATTTTTTCGCCCAGTTAACGATCATATTGCGACTGGATTTCTCAATCTCGATTTTGAGATGGTCTTTCGCAAATCGAATCAACGGGTAATAGGCCTCGTTATTTAAATTACCTATCGCGTTTTGTACAGCATCTTTAATCGTGCTATTTGTCATAAAATCTCCAAAATAGGTGGTATTACATTTAGTTAAAATGCTAACACAGTATTTTTGGATTACTTTTTTTTTCCTGACAGACAACATCATTGCGCGGATGAGAGGTCACTTTATCGATAGAAAGCGCATTTTTATCGATGTATGATCAGCACGACAAATTCATTGGAAGGAGAAAAAAAATGAGAACATTATCCGAATTGGATTTAAAAGAAACAGCGGGCGGGCAACACACTGTTAGTGATTGCGCTAATAGCTTAGGTGCAATCGCTTATACGCAAGGTCAAGATTATTATATTTACAACACCCATGTTAACGCTTTAGTCTCTCACGAAAGTCAGCATATCGTTCAACAAAATCAGCGTATCGTTCAATAGGTGAGCTTGGCTAGAATTCTTCTTGTTTTAAAATGGCTGCCATAAATTGTCGATGTGCAGCCAACTCTTCTTCGGTAGGTTGAATAAGTGGAATATCCCAATTTTGCAGTACCGTTGAGGTTTCTATGGATATATGGGTTTCTTTTTGTTCTTCGGTTTGATCGTCTAATACCAATGCATTTTGGCCACCGGTCATGACCAAATATAAATTAGCTAAAATATCCGCGTCGAGTAACGCACCATGCTTATCACGATGCTGGTTATCAATATTATAACGTTTGCACAATGCATCAAGGTTGTTACGTTGACCTGGATGCTTTGCTCTTGCAAAAGCCAGCGTATCAAACACACTACAATGATCGGTTAAGCTTTTCCAAACCTTATCTTTTTGCAGTTTAAACTCATGTTCAATAAAGCCCACGTCGAAAGGCGCATTATGTATAATCAGTTCTGCGCCTTGAATAAAAGCTTTAAACTCATCGACAATTTCTTTAAAGCGTGGCTTGTCGACTAAAAATTCGTCGGTGATACCATGCACTCTCATGGCGCCGGGATCAACCGCTCTATCCGGTTGAATATAGGTATGAAATACCTTGCCTGTTAAGCGACGATTCACCAATTCAACACAGCCGATTTCAATGATTCGATGACCCTGCGCAGGGGATAAACCCGTAGTTTCTGTATCAAGGACAACTTGTCTCATCGTTCTATTTCTCGTTTCGCATTCATAGCAATAATGGCTTCTCTGGCCAATTCGTCTACTAAATCGTTTTCTGCATGGCCACTATGCCCTTTCACCCAGTGCCACTCAACTTGATGACGCTGCACTTCTGCATCTAGCATTTCCCATAAATCTTGGTTTTTTACCGGTTTATTGGCTGCTGTACGCCAATTTTTTTTCTTCCAACCGACCAACCATTCTGTAATACCTTTTTTAACGTATTCTGAATCGGTTGTGAGTATGACATGACACCCACGCTTAATGGCTCGTAGACCCATAATCGCCGCCATTAATTCCATCCGATTATTTGTTGTTTCAGGTTCTGCACCACTTAAGGTTTTTTCGTGCGGTCCTTGACGTAATAAGACACCCCAGCCACCAGGACCTGGGTTACCGGAGCAAGCACCGTCAGTAAACATCTCTACTTTTTCTATTTGGGTCATGTTTATTCTATTTCTACTGAAGTCGTTGTGGGTTTTGGCAGCCCTTCTGCAGGTTGCCAGATTCTTTTTTCACGTTTAAATCGAGCCTTGATGGGAGTCAGTGGCACAACGCGCTTAACGGCGACGAGTGTATAGGCCCCACCAAAAAATGGCCAGCAATTTTGTCCCCAGCTTTCTAAGAATGCTAAGCGACCTTGCCACTTCACACTGGATAATGGCGGCCTAAAGTAAAAGTTTTGACCTCCAACGATCTGAAAATTTAATAATTTAAGCCAGTCACGCAACCTGTTTGCACTGAGCATTTTCCCCTTTCGTGGTATCTTGCCGGTCATCTGTTTCCAGCCATGCCATAAGCCCCACATGCTCATGGGATTAAAACCCGTAATGACCACATGCCCTTCGGGGATCAGCACACGGTGGGCTTCTCGTAGCACCTCATGGGGATTTAGCGCATGTTCCAGTGTATGCGGTAGCACTACCACATCAACACTATCAGTTCGTAAAGGAAAAGCTTCTATGGCCCCTGGTAGTGAGCTAAGAGGCGTTAAGGATTTTGCTTGTGGATTCAACAAGACTCTATGCAAAATGAGACTGGTATCCACCAGGGGGGTCAGACCAGAATCACCAACAAAGATAAGATGATAGCCATATAGTTTCGCTAGAATTTCTTCAAATTCTTCTTTTTCTGCCTCAATGATCTTAGAAGCAGCTGCTTCGGTATACCATCGTTGTGCATATTCATTTTCTGCTACCATACTAAATGATCTACTTATAATAAGTAAGTTGTATGAACAATATTGTTGCCATTCCCGCTTTTAAAGATAATTACATTTGGGCTGTTCACAGTCTACATGGCCAGCATATTGTGGTGGTTGACCCTGGCGATGCAACACCCGTATTAGACTATATGCAAGCTAATAAACTATCGTTACAAGCCATTTTAATTACGCATCATCATGCTGATCATAGTGGCGGCATACATACTTTAAAAAAGCATTTTCCAGATGCCATCGTCTATGGACCTACGCACGAATTGATCGACGGTGTAGAAATTCATTTAGTGGAAGGTGACACTATTTCCTTTAGAGACTTTGCACTAACGTTAAATGTATTGGATATTCCAGGCCATACTAAAGGTCATATTGCTTATTATAATGATGATATTCTATTTTGCGGCGATACGCTTTTTTCTTGCGGCTGCGGCAAAATTTTCGAAGGAACCTATACGCAAATGTGGCAATCACTCGAAAAGCTAAAACAGCTTTCTAAAGCGACGCTCGTTTACTGTGGGCACGAATATACCAAGGCAAATATTCAGTTTGCCAAAATGGTTGATCCAACCAACCAAAATCTTGCAAAGCGCCTTACTGAGGTGCAAGATTGCCTCGATAAATCACGCCCCACTCTGCCTGTTTCTTTAGAAAAGGAATGCCAGACCAACCCTTTTTTACGCGTGAATACAAAAGAAATCATAGAGGCTGTTCAAAAACATTGGAATTTTGAGGAAAATGACGCAGTATCTATATTTTCCCATTTGCGTGAATGGAAAAATCAATCCTAACAACATGAGCCATGTAACTGAATCAATAGCTTGCAATTTCGCTTCTTTTTAATTACTATAAGCATCGAATTAATTTAGTAGCTTAAATCTTTGAAGAGTAAAGTGATTACCATATTTTCTATAGCGGTCCATTTTGCATTTTCTCACAAGCCGGTTTTTTCGGTGTAAGGATAAATACGTGCAAATAACAAGCAAAAATAGAACGCCATTTTTTTCTACACTATTGTGTGCCATTTTAACGTTACACATGAGCATGTCTCATGCCTTTGCGCAGTTTGGCGCGGCTAAAAATTATAAATCGAGCCTCAGTGAAAGTGCTTCAACAGAAATTTGGAGCCGTGTGCGCAATCAGTTTAATTTGAATGCACCTACTTCAATGCCTTCCATGCAAAAACAAATTCGCAAATTAACACGCTCACAAGAATATATTAATGAATTAGCACAAAATGCCTCACCTTATCTATATTTCATCTTAGAAGAAGTTGAAAAGCGTGGCATGCCAAGTGAAATCGCTTTGCTGCCGATGATTGAAAGCACTTACAACCCACATGCTGCAAGCCATGTTGGCGCCGCAGGTTTATGGCAATTAATGCCCGCTCTTGGTCGTTTACACGGATTAAAACAGAATTCCTATTACGATGGTCGTAAAGATATTTATGAGTCCACTAAAGTGGCACTCGATCATTTAGAATATTTGCATAAAAAGTTTAATGGTAATTGGTTATTAGCATTAGCGGCTTACAACTCTGGCGAAACCAGAGTAATGAGCGCAATTCGTATTAATCGTATGCAAAGCAAAGGGACCGATTTTTGGTCGCTGAAACTACCTAAAGAAACCACCGAGTTTGTGCCAAAATTATTAGCATTAGCTGCTTTGATTAAATCACCTAAGCAGTATGGGGTATCATTACCTTCTATTCCTAACCGTCAGGTGTTCACACGTATCAATACCGGACGCGCTATGGATATTGCACATGCTGCAAAATTAGTCGACGTTTCAGAAACCCAGCTGCGAAAATTGAATCCAGGTCTTCATAAACGCCACATGAATCCTCATGGCCCGTTTAATTTGGTCGTTCCTGTTAAAGGCGCCAAACAATTTACACCGCAAACACGCACAGCTAGCAAAACGGTGACCTCGGTCGCATCAAGTGCCACGAAAGTGACCGCAACCAGCAAACCAAGCGTTATCGTCAATCAACAAACGGTTACGACGCAATCCTCATCACGCTATCAAATTAAACGAGGCGATAACATTGAGAAAATTGCTAAGCGCTTCAACACCACACCAAAAGCGATACAACAATTGAATGGCTTACCCAATGATGTGGTTGTGATTGGTAAAGTATTGCAGATCCCAACACGGGCAAGTGCAAGTGCTGCGACACAACAAAAAACCACGACCAGTACGGCAAAATATCATGTGGTAAAAAGAGGCGAATCCTTACCCTTGATCAGTGAAAAACATCATCTACCACTGAAAGAGTTACTCAGTCTGAATGGCCTTTCATCTCAAAGCACCGTGATCCATCCGGGGCAGCGTCTTAAAGTCAGCGCGAGTTAGCGCTGACTGTTCTTTTATCCATTTTATTAGATAAGTTGGCTTGCTTATATATAAAAGTGCCCCTAAACTAAAAATGGAGAAATCTTATTTAAGCTATCTCTTATGAACCCAGAAACAGACTTTTATCAAATCTTCACTGAAAAACCGAGTGTTAAGCATAGGCTTAAGCGATTCGCTAAAGAACGTGGCATAGAGCTCACCATAGCGATTGTCGGCTTGTTTATCGGTATTGCTACCGTATTGGTCAGTAATAAAGTGGGGCTACACCAGGAAATTCTACAAGCAAGTAGAATGACGGATAGCTATTTCAATGGCGTAGCTGATCTCATTGCACGTGGCATGGATGAAAACCAACGTATTAACCTGATTATTATTGCGCGAACCGATGCGATTATTGAAGATCTGAATCAAATCAATAAACCAGACAAACTTGCCAGCATTATCACCTTTGTTTCACATTTAAAACCTAAGTTGTTTTATAGCGATAGTGAAAGTGAATCAAAACGGGATAAATACATCTTTTTAAGTAATATTAATCTCGAAGGTGCCTATCTGCGGAACATTACCTTAGAAAATGCCTCGCTCTCAGGCAGTAATCTACGCAATGCAGAGCTCGAAGGAACGAACTTCAAAGGCGCAAAATTAAAAAGAACCAACTTAGAAAAGGCCGATCTTGATCGCGCTAACTTCACCAACGCCGATCTTCGAGGGGCGAATCTTTACAAGGCTTCTATACAACAAACCATTTTCACCAACGCCAATTTAGAAAACGCAACCTGGATCAATGGGAAACGTTGTGTAAAGGGCTCGTTGGGTGAATGCCGCTTCTAAGCAAGTCTAAGTTGACTAGCTCTTGATAGGGCCGCAGAATGGGTCTATCCCATTTTGACTTAGCAAGGATTAGCAATGTCGTTTAAACGCACTTTGACGCAAGTCGCTCTTCTCGGTCTCTTTGCCTCACCTATCGCACAAGCAGCCTACTGGAGCCCTCATCTTGGCGCAGATCTCAAATTCTGGAATATTGAGCCTCAGCTTGGGACACACACTGACTACGCCGATCTTTTTCCTAAAATAAATAAAGCCGGTAATTTATACGTAGGCACTCGTATCAATGGATACTTTGGCGTCGATTTTGGCTACGAACAATCGTCACACAAAAGAAGTTACGATGTGTTTGATGGCACAGAAATCTTTTTTGTTACGCAAGAAGCCCAAGGTGACGCTGCAACTGTCGAAATGCGATTACACGCGCTACACCTGGATTTGAATTTTTACTGGGAAGTGGTTAAACGCTTTGAATTGAATTTTATGATGGGGCTGGTTTATTTGCATCCTGACACGCATATCATGCATCTCACCGATGGCACTTGGTTAGAGTTTCGGAATGAATCCCAAGAAAAATGGACTGGCACTTTTGGATTTGGCGCTTTATGGACCCCTATTCCCCAAGTGAGTATTCGTGCCTTAGTGGCATTTGATCAAACACAACGTATCAGCTATGAAGGTTTCGACACGAATAATCAGTATTACGACGTGCATCCCTATAAACATGCAACAACCTTTAATTTCGGTCTAATTTGGAACATCTCACCACCACGCCGCGCTAAATCATGCGCGAATTTTGAATACAACTAAGTCTCGTAGACTACTGAGGTCGCTTCCGCTTTAACACAGCGGAAGTTGCACTCTTTTCATTATCACAAGACAAATTAACACGTCTTTTTACACGCGAATGCTGGTAGATCAACGATTTAGCCTCCAACTTTGCCAATCGTGGATTATTTGCGACAAAGTCAGTAGATGCCACTGGTACATGCGATTCATCATTTTGCAAAATCTTATCAAGTTGTTCACTCAATACTTTACGTAAATGCGCATCACTCAACTTAGCGATTTGAAATTTTTTCTGCGTAATAAATAGTTTAAGCTGCTTTTTCTCGTTATCTGTAATTTGATTACTCGCCTGATAACGTTTATACAAGTCATTTAAACTGACAATACCTGCTACAACCCCTATAGATAACATCAGTGGATTTAAAGCAAATGACAGTCTAGCATTCGGCATTATTGCCAGTATCAACGCACTTACTGCTGAGACCATCCCAAAATCGACACTTTTGGATTTACTTTGTTCACTCAATTTCAATAATGATAGTTGGTTGCGCATGGCTGAAATACCCTTAACATGATTAACGAAGGGTGCAAAATCAATCGGACGGCATAAGTAATTTTTTTTCTCAAGTAACAGTGCTTGCTGTAATGTTATTTTTTGTTCAGTTGCGCTGATTTCATCTTTTAAATAGTCCTGCAAAGCTTTTTTAAACGCTTGAGGTGTCTTACGTTCCATTAACGTGATCATGTCATTTGTTAATCTTGGGGTTTCTCCTAAGGTTAATGTTCGCAATCTATTTTCAAGATCGGCTTTACGTGTCATTAAATAATGTCTTGTTACATCATCACTGTTTTCAGGCAACGTTCTTAATCGTAAATTAATTTCATTGAGAATCGAAAACACTCTTTTGTATTTAATACATTGCAACAAAACAATGCCATTATCTTCCAGCTTTTTTTCCTTTTCTGCACGTTGCATACCTGAGGTTGGCATGGAAAGATTTGAAGCTTTAACTTGCAAGGCTTTGATAGCAGCATCTACATCAAATGAGGCTAGGTTGATCTCGCGAAAGTAGCTCTGTATCACTGTGCTTTTATATTGTAGGCTTTGAGTGCTTTCTTTAAGATTTAGCCATGCATCTTTAATTTTTAACTTGTTACCAGCATTTTTGAGCAAATTGTGATACGTTTTGACTTGATTACGTAAATAGAGAATGGCGTCATCGGTTTCTTTAAGATCTTCAATTAAAGTAAGGTTGGTATGAAAATCGACATTTTGCTCACCTAGCTGTTCTTGTAGACCTGAATGCTTGCGTGCTAAACCCACATAAGCACTTTTTTCGACAAAATGATCACCAATACTTTTTAACAACGCACTCGCACAGACAATCGCTGTTGCTGTCGGCGCTGAAACATCTGAGGCTCCCAACAAAACCGCCGTGGTTAAGGTAATCGAGCCCATATGTAATGAATACAGTAATGACAAACCCATCTTAGTTTGCCAACTATAATCACTTTGATTACCCCATATTCGATAAATACCAAAAGCCGTTGCAGAGATCCCCCCTAGCTTTGCACTAATGGACCCAAACCTAGCTGCAATTTGTAAATTTGATAGATTCCAAAAAGACATGTCAGATAATCGACTACCAATAAAGACGCTTATCTTAACGTAAAATGACAATGACAACTATAGTGGGTAAACCCGCACTTGAAGAATGCGAGATCCTTTAATCTTAATAATTTCTAGGGTAAAACGCTCGAATTCGATTTTGACACCCTCATTAGGGAAATCTTGATATTTTTCCAAGATAAGCCCCGTCACAGTATTGGATTGCACATGGGTTAATTCAATCCCAAGAATAGTTTCAAGTGTAAAGACCGGCGCACTGCCCTTAACTATATAGGTGCCATCTTCTAGCTTGATCCAATCTTCTTGCGTGATGTGAAATTCATCTTTAATTTCACCAATGATAGATTGCAATAAATCATCTAGCGTTAAAAAGCCAATAGCTTTTTTACCTGAAAAAACGATCGCGAACCTTGGCTTGCCTTTCCTAAAGAGATGAAAGACTTCAAGTACCGGGTCATCCTCTTTTACTTTTAAATGCGGCCTGATAAACCGTGCTAATGTCGTTTTATGAAAATCATCGTGAGATGCCGTAATAAGGTCTTTAATGTGAATCATGCCGACAATATTACTCATATCATCTTTATAGACCGGATAGCGACTATAACGTTGTTGAGAAATTTTCTTTAACGAATCTGCAATAGTAGCCGATACATTTAATGAGACCATTTCATGCAATGGCCGCATAACATCTGAGATTTCAAGATCGGTAAAAACCAAGCTCTTTGTTAACAAATCCAATTCTGTTTTCGTGAATTGTCCGTAACGATGGCTTGCTCGCAGAATCAGCTTGATCTCATCCGGAGAATAAGATTGATTCTCATGATGTACATCATC
>CAZCXZ010000043.1:16820-28133 GCA_964502705.1 Uncultured Candidatus Berkiella sp.
CAATCGAAATAACCTCAATAAGCCGTTCGAGCTCGTATTTAAAAACCAGATAGCGGGATACATCAACCAGTAAAATATATATAAAGGCAACCCTGTCCATATTGCAACTACTTCAGTTTGACGAATTGCCATTGACTTAGGCATTAACTCACCAACCACAATATGTAAATAAGAAATAACACCAAAGGCAAAAGCAAATGATACTACGTTGATGGTTTGCTCTGACTCAATATTTAGATAAGAAAATATTGGCATCAGTACATGCGCAAAAGCGGGCTTGCCTATCCAGCCTAAGGCTAATGATGCTAAAGTAATTCCCAACTGACATGCTGATAAATAAGCATCTAAGCGCTGATGAACCTTTGATAGAATTCGTCCGCGTAGACCATACATGCTCGCTAAATGTTCCACCCTAGTTGAACGTAATTTCACAATTGAAAATTCTGCAGCAACAAAAAAACCATTTAATAAAACAAAAAATAACGCAAGTAAAATTAAAATTGATGTCATCATGGTTATTTTTTCGCTTTTGCTCTCATCATAACAAGTTCGATAAAACCGTTAATGGTGGTGCACATTTCCTTAAATGCTTCAAATGATTGTTCGTCTAAACTTCTTCCTGTCACCTGACGATCAGCATAATAAAAGCCCATGATACTGCCTTGCAATATAAAGGGTGCAACGAAAAAGCCGCCTTTGCCAAGCTTACTGTTTAATGAGGCGTTGCGTAATTTTGCTAATGCCATTTCTTCTTTATTGCCAACCCAGGCAGGGCTGCCTTCTTTCAACATGAATTGGAAAAGCCACCCTTCGGCAGAGCTGAGTTCAAACTTAAACTCGGTAAATAGGCCACTATTCTTCTTTTCATCTATCGATTTACTCTTGAGTGTTAGCTTGTCTTGATTGAGTAATGAAAAAAGCACTCTATCTAAGTCAAGACAATTACGTATACTGCGTAATCCGACTACCAACACATCACTCATTGAAGGCGTAATATGACTGCCCAACAAAATGGACATTTCTTGAACACTGGCGGTTACGCGACTTGGATTCAGTTTTAATTCATCTTTGGGGGAATCAGGGTCATACACATCAACGGTTTCAGCCTTTTCAGCAAGGAAGATATAGTCCAAAACCCTTGGTGAATATAAAGAAGCTGTACCAAGAGAGCGTAAAGTAGATTCTAATATCAAATTTTTTGCTTGAGCAAACGTTATCGATAAAAATGAAGCGACTTCTTTAAACATTAACTGTGTTGTATCAGTCTCCCACCCTTCTTTGAGATTGCGTATCGCTCTGGCTGATAAAAGAATAATTTGTACAATTTCGTCATCTTTTGCATCATCTAATGTCTTTAATAAGGTTGGACCAATAAACCATTTCTTGCCGAGTTCGCGCGTTAAATCTTTTAGTAAAAAGCCTACAATATTGATCTCTTCTTCTTCTGTTGCTTCAGCATTAGCAGTAAGTTCGCAATATTTCTTGGCATTCGAACCACCGAAGCTCATAAATATAAGTCTTCCGAGTGATAGCAATAAAGCAGCACTAAATACAGGCTCGCAATTAATCGAACGAACTTTTCTTTTTGCAATAAAACTTGCCAAGGTAGCGGTCTGTAGTGCTATAGCAAATTCTTGCATAAAGGAATCTTCTTGAGAGTTTTTAAGAAGATAACTAAACAGCGCTACCGACAAACCTAAACTGCGAAGTGTGCGAAATCCCAATATAATAGTTGCCCGTTGTGTGCTCGCTAAAAAGGGCTCCGCAGGATTAAAATAAACATCATTCACCATTCTTAAAATTTTAGTATTATATTCTTCACTTTCGAATAACTTTATAATAGCAGGCATATCGACCGGATCTGACGGTAAACATTTTAAAATTGCTGCAACATTTTCACCCAAGGGGGGATTTGTTTCATCGCTGAGTAATGCCACCCAATCAGCCGTTGTTTTGCTGCCTTCAAAGTTGAGTCGCGTATTCTGCTGAGTGGTTGCTTCAGCTTGAGTTGCATCATTGGCCATTCATTTTCTCCCTTTTATCTTGTTCGGCATATAAAAAGCAGTTAGCCGTGTGCATTCTACCTACATCATATTGATTAGGGTATTGCTTAAAGCATTTAGGCATCGCTTGTGGACAACGTGGTGAAAAATGACAACCGGGTGGTGGATTACTGGGAGATGGGATTTCGCCTTTTACTGTTTCAAAGGATTGATTAGGATTATGTAAAGAAGGTACCGAAGCAAGCAACACTTTTGTATAGGGATGCTTAGGATTAACTAACACTTCACTTGCAGGACCATATTCGACGATCTTACCCAAATACATTACAGCAACATAATCTGCAAGATAATTGACTACCGCGATGTTGTGGGTAATAAATACAAAGCTGATGACCAAATCATTTTGTAAAGAACGTAACAAATTTAAAATCTGAGCCTGCACAGATACGTCTAGTGCACTTGTAGGCTCATCACAAATAATCAGTTCTGCCCCAACTGCCAAGGCTCTCGCAATAGCGACTCGTTGACGCTGCCCTCCTGATAATTGGTGAGGATAACGATTTTTCATCTTTTCTGATAATCCAACTTGCTCGAGCAAGTGATTGACTCTATCTTGCCGCTCATTATCATCAGAACCAATTTTTAACGCTATCATACCTTCTAATATGATATCTTGAACTCGAAACCTAGGATCCATCGCAGAATAAGGATCTTGAAAAATCATTTGAAAGTGACTTCTAAGATTGCGCATTTTTTGTTCAGAAAAACTTAAAATATTATTTTCTTCAAAATAAACCGCACCCGCATGCGATTTGACTAACCGCGAAATTGCTTTCCCTACAGTAGTCTTACCACATCCAGATTCACCAACAATGGCTAATGTTTTTCCTTCAGGCAATGTAAATGAAACATCATCAACAGCTTTGACATAGCCCACTGTACGTTTAAAGATCCCCTTTTGAATCGGAAAATAGACTTTTAAATTTTCAACTTTTAAAATAATTTTTTCATCTTCAATACTATTAATTTTCTCTTGTGCTTTATGCGTTTGATCGGCAGGTGTTTGTAATACCTTTAAACTGAGTCGTGTTGGGATTTTTCGCATTGCATCGTTATCATACCAATGGCAACGTACTGTTTGATTTGTGTTTAACACAAGCAGTTTGGGTTTATCTTGTTCACAAACCGAAAACACTTTCTCGCAACGACTTTTAAAGCGGCAAAGTGGAAATAGTTGGTCAAGTGCTGGAACCTGTCCCGGTATCGTAGCTAAGTCATGATCTTTGCTTGTGTGTTCTGGCAGGGACGCAAATAATTGTGTTGAATAAGGATGAAGCGGTTCCTTAAAAAAGGCTTTTTTATCTGCCGTTTCTACGATATGACCTGCATACATAACGGCAACTTTATCTGCCATTTGTTGCACAACGCCTAAATCATGAGAAATAAGCAAAATCGCCATTCCTAATTGCTGATTGAGATCTTTGATAAGACTTAATACCTGAGCTTGCGTGGTCACATCCAAAGCGGTGGTTGGCTCATCTGCAATAAGAAAATCAGGCGATTTTGCCAAGGCCATTGCAATCACGATCCGCTGCTTCATACCACCTGATAATTGGTGTGGGTAATACTGCAAAAAGTTTTCACGATCAGGGATCCTAACCTTTTCCAATAAAGACAACATTTGATTGGTAATATCCTGCTTCTTCATCTTTCCTGGGTTTGCAAGCAGGATCGCTTCACTCAATTGCTGTCCAATCGTTAAAACAGGATTGAGCGCCAAAGCAGGATCTTGAAAGATCATACCGATTCTTTTGGCACGAATTTTACGCATGTGATGTTCTGACAGCTGATGCAAAGGCACATCTTCTAGTAAAATTTCGCTGCCTTCACAAATTTTGGCATTATTTGGCAACAAGCGATTAATCGCTAATGCAGTCATCGTTTTGCCACAACCTGATTCACCTAATAATGCAAAGATTTCTCCTTGCGCTATTTTAAGACTCACTTCATTTACTGCGTGGATCTCCGCTGCTTGCGAGTGGATTTCAACTTTTAATTGATTCACTTCAAGTAATGTGGCTTTACTCACCTGTTACCTCTTAATTCACTATGCGGATCAAACGCATCACGAACGGCATCTGAAAATATATTGGCGGCAAGCACCAACGTGAACATAAAAACAAAAGCTGCCGTCAAGCTCCACCATACAACGGGTACGCGTGCCATTTCTAAGCGAGCACTGTTAATCATAGTGCCCCAACTATAGGAAGTAGGATCAACCCCCACCCCAACATAGGATAAAACGGCTTCCGCTAATACTAATCCACTAAAGTCTAACGTTAAGGTTATTAAGATAATGTGAATAACATTAGGCAAAAAATGTCTAAATATGATCTTAAAATCACTCACACCAAGAGAATGTGCAGCTTTAACATAATCCATTTCGCTTATTTTAAGGGTTTCACCACGCAACAATCGACACAACCCTGTCCAGCTGGTTATTCCTAAAATGGCACAAAGTGCGAGAAGTCTGACATCTGAACGATCCAATGCCGTTAAAAACCAATCACTGTGTCTATCCATAACAAGTTGTAATGTCAACACAGCGGCTGCGATCAGCAATACACCCGGTATAGAGCTTAAAGTGGTATAGAGGTATTGAATAACATCATCTACCCAGCCACGAAAGTAGCCAGCCATGATGCCAAACAAAATGGCAAAAGGGAGCATCACTAATGTGGTCACGGTTCCAATTACTAATCCCGTACGAATACTTTTTAGTGACTGATATAAAACATCTTCGCCAACTTGGCTTGTTCCCAAAATATGATAAAAGGGCATTAACGAATAAATAGCGATAATTAAAAATAGAATAGAACCTATAGTCAGCAAGAAGGTCCGCCAGGGAAATAGTGTCTCGCCTGTCACAACGGCTCCCAACATCTCTTCAAAGCTAATTTGATGCTTTTTACTGGCATACATTAAAAAGGCAATACACAAGACCAACCAAAGAATGATTGTCTGTAAAAAGATGGTCGTAAAACGCTTTCTGATATCGGTAATATGCTGTTCGTCTGACGTTAATTGCTTACCGGCATGTTCAAGGCGCGGATAAGTTCTAACTACTTCACCTGAGGGTAATGTCATGCTTTCTTTTGTAAACGCATAAATAGCAAAAGGGGCTGAAAATGTACGTTCTGATTTTGTGGAGATAGGTTTTAATAGGCTGTCTAAAACACTTACGACGCTGCCATTTTGCAACAAATTTTCATCTTTAGGTTTGAAATGAAGTGTATCAAGAAAGCCAATTACCACATAAACTAACAGAATAAGTCCCGCAACCATGTTGATGGGGCGATAAAATATCTTGCGCACAAATTCGCTAAGTTGACCGCTCTGTTGAGACCTAATAATCATGATAATACTGATTATCACAATCAAAAAGATCAGATAATCGGTTGGAAGTATAACCATTTTCATCACAGTCTACCTTATTGAAGCCTGATCCGTGGATCAACAAATGTATATGAAATGTCTGTCAAGATTAATCCGATAACGTATAGTAATGAACCTAAAAATACCATTGATCGTACAATTGCAAAATCTTGCAGTTGTATCGCATCAATGGTGTAACTACCAAGCCCCGGGATCCCAAAAAAGGATTCCATTAGTAAGCTCCCCATGAACAATAGTGGCAGTATCGCAACTACCCCAGTTAAAATGGGAATCATAGCGTTACGCAACACATGCTTGAAAAGAACAATTGATTCTTTAACGCCTTTTGCACGTGCAGTTCTAACATATTCTTTATTAATTTCTTCTATAAAGAGCGTTCGATACCATCTTGTACCAGTGCCAATACCGCCAACAACACCAATTACAATTGGAAGCATGATAAACTTCCATAGTTGCCATCCAGGTTCATATCCTGAAATAGGCACCAATTTTAAAATGGTCGAAAAAACATATTGACCACCAATGATATAGAACAATCCTGAAATCGACATCATCATGACGCAAACCACAACGCCGGCAGTATCAAGGTAGGTATTTCTAAAAAAGATGATGAGAAGCCCAATCATAATATTGACAGTAAGGCCCAGTATCAGCGTAGGAACAGCTATTGCGAGGCTCGGCCACATTCGCTGAAAAACATCATAGCTAATGTCACGACCTGCATCAGAGTATCCAAAGTCCAGCACAAATAGCTTGATGGATTTTTGATAGAAGATCGTGTCTGTTATTTTCGCCAGGCCATCAGCTTGGTCATTAATAAACAAAGGTTTATCATAGCCATGCTGCTCTTTCCAAGCGATAACACTCGCTTTGGTAACATGTTTTTGTCCTAGATGTACTCTCGCCATATCATCTGGCGTATTCACAATAAAAAACAAACCAAACGTTAGTATATTGACCCCTATCAGAATAGGGATCATGTAGAAAATACGACGAATAATATAACCTAACATCTTAAGCCTCCCTGCTGATTTTTTTTAACGAGAGTGGCCGATGAATTTTCTTCCAATAGATATACGCAGCTGGCAAACATAATAAGATAAATAGCAGTAACGCTATCGTTAATGGCCATACAATCGGCTGATTCCAAGCTTGACGGTATTGCTCACGCATGGTTGAGTCGATGGCGATGTATTTGAGTGTATAGCGAGCAATGCCATTTGGTTTAGTCAAGCCAACCCACTGATGACGAAGTGAATACAGTTTTGGGTGATAACCACCAAACCAAGGTGTATCTTCTTGTAACATTACCACCAATTTTGAAATAATTTCTTGGCGTTTAATTGAGTTAGGCATGCTTTTCATTTGATAGAACAATTTATCAAATTCAGGATTAGCATAGTTGCTGGCGTTTTCACCTTCGTATTTTACTCGACTGTTATGGCTATCAAATAAAAATAGGAAGTTTTCAGGATCAGGATAATCAGCAGCCCATCCCCATGAAAATATTTGAAAATCTCCATTCGCAATTTTTGTTTGAAAACGATTATATTGCGTAGCCCGTATTACCAACTCAATACCAATTTTCTTAAACTGTTTTCGCATCCATGAGAGTTGAGCTTGCGCAGTTGGACTACCACTTGAAGCAACATCTAAGTAGAGGGTTAATGGACTTTTTGTTTTGGAATCAATGCCATTAGGGTAACCTGCTTCTACCATCAGCTTCTTGGCAACACTGATATTTTTACGTTCAAAATCATTTTTCTTCTTGTCTATATCATAAACAATAGGGTTAACGTTCAGTTTGGATTCGTTATGACCAAATATTCCCGGTGGAATAGGGCTTTGTGCAATCACCCCACTACCGTTTAAAAAGATGTTAACGTATTCCTCCATGTCCATCGCAATCGCGATGGCTTGTCGCAGCTTTCTTTTTTTAACCGTATAACCACCCACCGTATCGTCTAGCATATTAAAGCCCCAATAATAAAATATGGGCAATACAGCCGTTGATAAGCGGATCCCTTTGTCACTTAATTCTTCTGAGAGATCAATATTACTCATGGAGGTCGATTGTAAGGCTTGATCGTAGTTATCAGAGGTTACAGCAGATTGATCGTAATAACCCTGCAGGAATTTGCTCCAAGCTGGAATATTCTCTTTTTCTAACATAAAGACAATTCGGTCAAGAAATGGTAGCGCACGGCCTGCATTTTTTAATAATGCTTCATCACCCGCTTCGCCAGTCGAGGGGTATTCTTCACCATGGAAATTAGGATTTTTCTCAAGGATCATTTGTAGATTAGGATTATTCACCGTCAGTATGAAGGGGCCTGAACCTACAGGATACCAATCTAACGAGATATTTCGTTTCAGTAATCCATCTTGTGCATAAAACGCAATTGCTTCCCAAGGCATCGGCGAAAAGAACGGCATAGCTAGCCAATAGATAAATTGAGGGTACTTGCCAATCGTTTTAATTTCATATTGGTAACGATCAATCACTTTGACGCCATCGAGTGGGAAATTTCTTAAGTCTACGTATTTAACATCGCCATCTCTTATGCCTTGCTCTTTATAATGTGCTTGTAATTCGGTTGACAGCTTTTTCAAACCTTCAATATGGTTTTCCATCAAACCTAAAATCGGACAATTCAGTGTGGGATCGGCAAGACGTTTGATTTCGTAAATAAAATCTTCAGCTGTCACTTCGCGTGTGCCGGTTTTAGCAAAGTCTTGCAGAGTATGCATTGGCTTCATTTGCTGTGATGTTAGGTGATGATATAAGAATTCACCGGTTTCGGGGTTTTTGGCAAACGCGGGATGCTCTTGATAAAGCATGCCTTGTTTAATTTTGATCCGATAAACGGTAAAAGCCACATTAGCGTCATTTTCGTGAACGGTATTCCCTTCTTTGTCCTGGTAGATGATTTCCGGCATTTCGGCCGCACTCAGGGTAGTTAATTGATAGGGTCTTTTTAGGTAATGGTACTGTAAAGGTGGTTCATATATTTGATAGGTAAATATCGCTTCTTCGGAAGAATAGGAAACGGCTGGATCGAGATGTTTAGGTCTTTCGCTAAAGGCCGTATATAACGTGTTATCGTTTTGCAGTCCCTTTGGATAGGGATTGTTCCAAGCCTCGTCACCGCAGCCCTGTGCTATACATAAACTAGATATTATAAATAATTTAGTTAACTTTGAAAGCACGATATCATCCTTGATTGACTCGACTCTCCTACACCATACCAGATCCCCACAAAAAGGGGTCAAGTATACCGACGACCTAGGTTACGTTTTTGCAGGCAATGGTCTTCTTCATTATAGGAGTGATTGGGGGAAATGGGGTTATCTTTCCTGCGCCCCTGCCGGGGCTTGGATAAGAGGGGTGAATACGTTTACCCCACGTTCCGGCTGTCTTCGCTACGCTCAGACGCGCCTACACGCGGGGCTAAATTCCTACGCAGCTACCGCTGCTGAAGAACATGACTTACCCGATATACCGTAAACATCACGTTAACGGCTAAAAGCGTTACCTATCCCTGTTATCTTCCTGCGCGCCAATAAGTTGAAAATAAATTGAATCTGCTTAGCGGCGGCAGCCGCGTAGGAATTTAGCCCCGCGCAAGAATGGAGCGCGTAGCGCGACATTCGCAGCGTGGGGTGGTGGCATCCCCATCAATCCCAAGCCCCGGCAGGGGCGCAGGAAATTAGATATGAGATCTCATGTCGCTTTGCGACAAAAGGTAGGATGGTTAGTTTGGTTGATTCTTTTAGAGATGGGGATACTGCTCATCCCGCTTCGCCCACATTGTGGGCTTCACAGGACAAATCATAACTGACTGAGTCAGTTATGATTTGATATCAACCTTCGCTTCTTTATATAAGTAGGTCGCATAGAGTGCAAATTCTAATTCACCCATATGCTTGGTCAATTGCGCTTGGTAATTCTCTTTGTCAGATGCCGACAATTCTGAGGCGTTCCCATCTTTAACTGCTGTTAACCAA
The DNA here is from genome assembly GCA_964502705.1 of Uncultured Candidatus Berkiella sp. Taxonomy (GTDB): domain Bacteria; phylum Pseudomonadota; class Gammaproteobacteria; order Berkiellales; family Berkiellaceae; genus Berkiella. Next base: position 26,288 of record CAZCXZ010000043.1, read on the forward strand.
ACAATAGCGTGATCACCATTAGGCAAAGCAAGTGCTTTAAACTGACGGGTTTTCTCATCAGGTCGCGGCATCGAAAAAGCGGCATGAGCAATCAATGCTTCGTTTTGATCTTTCACATTACGTTGCACATCGCGCTTTTCTTGCCAACTCAAGTCACCTAACAATGCAGGGATTGCTGCTTCTTCGGCTTTTTGAAGTGAAGCCAGTAGCTTGTCAGTTTTCTCTTTTACCTTTTCAGCAGTCAGCTTTTCTTTGACAAGTTCTTTAATTTTATCTTGTGTCTCTTCAAGCGATTTTTGCTTCGCAGGGATATGCTTATCGACGCGCACAACAACGTAGTTTTCTTCATCCAATTTAATCAGATCACTATTATTTTTGCTGTCTTTAACCGATGCGCTCCAAGTTGCAGTGAATACTTGTGGGTTCTGAATTAAGGGTTCTTTTGCACCCTGTGACTTCGTGAACACTTCGGTCTTTTGGATAGCCAGCTTCAGCTTATCTTCTGCTTTTTGTAATGAATCGGGATTGTCGTAAGCAATAGTGCTTAACTCATCTGCCATATTAATAAATTGTTCTTCGGCTTGTTGACGCTTGTATTGCGCAATCACATCCGCTTTCACATCTTTAAACGGCTTAAGCTTTTCATTCTTTCTTTCAATTAATTTAATTAAGTGCAAGCCATATTGGGTTTTCAGCGGCTCACTTATTTGGCCTTGCTTATCTAATGCAAAAGCTGCTTTTTCAAAATCAGGGAACATTTCACCAGGAACAAGCCATGACAAGTCGCCGCCTGCTGCACCAGTTTCTTTATCGTCTGAGAATTCTTTTGCTAAAGATTCAAAAGATTCACCCGCTTTTAAACGCTTTTGAATGGTTGCGATTTTATCATTCGCTTCTTTGATTTCTTTATCGCTTGCTTTCTTGGGTAAGCTGACCAAGATATGTGCAACATGAACAGAGGGAGGCTCACTAAATTGAGCGCCATTCTCTTGATAAAATTGCTCAATTTGTTTTTCACCAGCTTCCACTTTATTTGCCAAATCGGCCAGTGAAAGATGTACATACTCTAAAGAGAGCGCTTCTTCTGTCATAAAATCTTTTAGATGAGCGTCATAATATTTTTTAACATCTTCTTCGCTCACGTTAATTGCTTGCTCAAATGGCGCTTTGGCAACCGTAACAAAACGAAAATCTCGTTTTTGATACATGAATTTAGCCAAGTCTTCGATATCGTTAGGTAAAACAAACGATGTGGGAATAATGGATTGCTGTAATTGCTCACGCAACAAAGCATCTTGAAGCAAAGTTCTGAACTCAGTATCTGTAAAATGATTCTTGCTCAAAAACTGGATATACGATTCTTCTGAAAACTGATTGTCGACTTGTAAAAAAGGCAAAGTACCTAAAGTCGTGTAAACACGTTGTGGGCTAACGGTCATTCCCAGGTGGTGCGTTGCTTCTAAAAGGGTTTTTTGTTGAATCAGTGATTCGAGGAGTTCTTTCTTAACTTCAGCAGAATCAACGTTATGAAGTTGGGAGCCGTTTTGCATCATGAAACGTTGATAAACGCTTTCAAGCTCACCGCTCAATATTTTCTTACCATTCACCGTAGCAATGGTTTGGCCGCTTGCAGGGCCTTTGTCGAAATAACTACCTGTGCCAAAAAGCACGAAGGTAATAGCGACTAGGCCGAGAATGGTCCAGGCAATCCAGCCTTGCGCCTTATCTCTCATAACTTGCATCATGATTTGTGTCCCTCAAATTAAGGCGCGCTTTTAGAAGTGGCGGAGCGGACGGGACTCGAACCCGCGACCTCCGGCGTGACAGGCCAGCATTCTAACCAACT
>CAZCXZ010000044.1:0-27508 GCA_964502705.1 Uncultured Candidatus Berkiella sp.
CTTAAGTAAATCGCTGACAGCAGAATCACTACCACAACCTGTGCTGCGCTATACCCATCCATAACAAAAAGTTGACATTCTAAATATGAAAATGTCACAGTATTGACCACATATCCTTTGACGATTGTAGTGGTCCCCCATGGACATGATGCAAGCCATGTTAGCTAAGGTGGGTAGCTCTCTTCCCGCTATACTGATTAGTATTCTTATCTTTGCGTTGTTTTGGTTCTTAGCAAAGTTTTGTGCCTCAATCATTGACCGTTTAGCACAAAAAAGCACACCACAAAAGCAACCGGTCTTTCTGGTATTCACCATTGCCAGCAAAATCGCTATTCTAATCATTGGTGCGATTACGGCGCTCGGCTCTGCAGGCGTCAATGTCAGTGCAATGGTTGCCAGTCTTGGTATTTCAGGATTAGCCGTCGGTCTTGCTTCAAAAGACGCATTCTCGAATTTAATGGCAGGGATCATGGTATTGCTTTATCAACCTTTTAAAATTGGCGATCACATTCAAGTAGCTCGATATAAAGGTGTTGTCACTAAAATGAGCTTGCGTTACACGCACCTTAAAAATGACGATAAAGAAATTCTCATACCTAATGCATCCTTTTTAACCAACAACATAGTAATTAGCGACAAATTATGAAAAAAATGTTTATTCGCTTCCTGATGGTAGGTTCATTCTTTTTAACACAAGCTCATGCGGAATCGACCCATGAGAAAAAAATCAACGATTTAATAAAACAACATTTACCCGGTGCCGCGGTTGGTCTTGTGATCCAAGATCCCAAAAATGGCAACATCATTTATGAAACCCGCGCTGAGGAAAGCTTTCACCCAGCCAGCACCACCAAGCTTTTTACTGCCGCTGCTGCTTTAAAATATCTCGGCGAAAACTTTCAATATCAAACGACTTTGCAAGCGCCTCTGGATAAATTAACCAGCAATACGTTAAACGATAACCTCTATTTTGTATTCAGAGGCGACCCCACGTTTCAAGTGAAGCATATCTTAGAATTATTGAAAGAATTAAAAGCCAAAGGCGTCAATCAGATCCAAGGGAACTTAGTGATTGATGATAAAGCTTTTGCTGAGCCTTACTATGCACAAGGTTGGACCTGGGACTCACTACCTTGGTATTACTCGGCACCTATTACCTCTATCATTATTAATGAAAATAAAGTCCGCCTAAAATTTAATAAACCACAAGCAATGAATACGCCGATCAAAATTGAACAGAATGACAGCGAATTACCCCCTTTCAAAATTGAATCGAATGTTATAGCGGTTACTGCTCAAGAAGCTGACAATACTTGCCAGCTGAATGTAAAAGTGAAAAATAATGACATTAAACTCTTTGGTTGCTGGCCAATGGATAAAACACCTGTGGTTGTCGAACTTGCGCTTGATGACACCCGTGCTTTGGCAAAAACCTTAATTGAATCTGCATTAAAACAGGCTGATATTAAGTTAACCGGAACGATTCAATTTGATGCGGCTCCCAAAAATGTACCGGCGATTATTGTAAAACGCTCTGCGCCGCTCAAACTCTTATTGCCGCGTGTGTTGGCTGATTCTAATAATATCTATGCGGAAAGTTTAACCAAAGGTCTTGGTTTGGCTTTTGGTGGACAAGGTACTTTTCAAGCAGGTATTCATGCCATTCAAGATATTTTGTCAGAAGAATCACGCATTGAATTTACCAAAATGAAGCTAAGTGATGGCTCAGGCCAATCTCGTTATAATTTGGTTTCCCCTTACATGGTTTCACAATTGTTAACCTTCATGTATCACGATCCAGCATTTTCTGTTTTTCAAGCAAGCTTAAGTACAGCAGGCCAAAATGGCACGCTGGCTACCCGCATGAAAGATAAAAATATGGTGGGCCGTGTTGTTGGTAAAACGGGGAGCGCTACAGGCACGTCTGCTTTGTCCGGTTACTTTACGACTATGAAGGGTAATGAGTATGTGTTCTCGTTGATCATTAATCATTCCACCAAAGATTTTAATGAACTGAAGCGCTTTGAAGATAAGCTTTGTCAGTTAATGGTTGATGAGCCATGGGCAGCTGATGCACTACCAGCGGTTCAACCTACCCCCATTAAACAAGGCCAAAAAGCTTCTATGACCTTGCCGTTACGAAAGACAGAAGCGCCAAAAATTTAATTTACTCAACATGAAAAAAAGACAGCTAAGGCTGTCTTTTTTTTTGGATTATTCCTGCGCCCCTACCGGGGCTTAATATTGGTGGGGATGATGTCACCCCACGCTGCGAATGTCGCGCTTTGCGCGTCATTCTTACGCGGGGCTAAAATCCTACGCGGCTACCGCCGCTGTTAAATTGAAATATTTCTCACCCATAGGGGCCCTAGGATTTTAGCACCTCAAGCATTTAATTAGCAGCATGAGAAAAGTGGAAAAATTAGCTATTTTGTCTTCAGCCAAGTCGCGATAAGTTCGAGCAGCGCAGAACTTATTGCAACGAAGGATCAAGACAAAAGAGCAATTTTTTTAATGTGGATCAAAGACGACGGTTTTGGTGCCATTGACAATAATCCTATCTTCCACATGTGCTCGCACTGCACGCGCCAAAACAGTTCTTTCAACATCTTGGCCCAGTTCACGCAATTTATCGGCACTTTGGCGATGTGACACTCTGACCACATCTTGTGCAATGATGGGGCCCATATCGAGATCTTTGGTCACATAATGTGCGGTAGCGCCAATTAACTTAACGCCTTTATCATAAGCTTGCTGATACGGGTTTGCGCCGACAAACGCTGGCAAGAAAGAATGGTGAATATTAATAATTTTACTCGGGAAACGATTCACAAAATCTTCAGATAAAATCTGCATATAGCGCGCCAAGATGATCCCATCCACATTATGTTCGCAAAGCTTTAAAATCTGTGCTTCTGCTTGCGCCTTTGTGCTCTGATTCACTTGAATATGATGAAAAGGGATCCCAAAGTGATCGGCTGCTTTTTTCAAATCAGGATGATTCGAAACAATAAACGGAATAATAATCGGTAATTCATTACGCGCTTGACGCCAAAGAATTTCTAAAAAAGCATGATCATATTTTGAAACAAAAACCGCCATACGTTTTAGATTGGCCGCATAACGCATTTGCCATTGCATGTTAAACGGCTCGGCAACTTCTTTAGCGAATGCGGATTCTAGCTGTTCGTTGGATACATCAATATGCGCGGTTTGAAACTCAAGGCGCATAAAGAAGGTCCCATTCTCAGGATCCGTTGAGTGCTGATCCAAATCGGTAATATTGGCACCATGATTTTTCAGAAAGGTTGTCACTTTGGCAATAATACCGGGTCCATCGGGGCAGGTGATCAGTAGTCGTGCTAAGGTGGCGTCTGGCGCGTGCATCATCATTTGGCTCATATGAATAAGGTAATAAATTTAGGTTGAGAGTATACGTTGTCGTCACTAGACTTGTAAATTTATCTAGTTAACACATTAAAAACATAACAATAACATCTATCCTTATTATAAGAAACCGCCGGGCAAGAGAATAAGTGTAATTATGCCAATATTTCCATTTTCACAGCGATTAACCGATTCAGAGTTGTTAAAAACAACATGCCATTTATACCGAATCAGCCTATTGAAAGTGCTGCCTTTGAGTATATTGTGCGTTGCTATTATTCTGTATTTTCGGTTTGGTAAAGCTTACTTGCCTTCTTTCGTTCAATCCTATCATCAAGAAAGTGCGATATTTTTATTAGTTTTGACGCTGCCCTTGCTAAGCGCAATGATCATTGTGATTGATAAAGTTGCGACAAGTGCTTCATTTACCATGCTATCAATCGTGAAAGAAACAGCCTTGCGTTTCTTATCCGTCATTGGGGCTTTAATTTCAATGGCGCTGCTACCTTTAATCACGCTCGGCGTCTGTGTCGCCACCTACTATGGTATGATGTATTACCATGTGGATCCTAGATTGATGTTTGCTTGGCTCATGTTTACGCTGTTGCTAACCTTTATGGCCCTGGTATCCAATCTCTACGCACCTTGGCTTATTCTGAGTGATAAATTAGATGCCAATGAAGCGCAAGACAACAGCCAATTTCTGATCAAGAACAATTTTTTTCGCACGTTTTCACATGGATTATTTGCAGTATTAGTCATCATCTTGTTGATGCAACTACCAGGATTAATTGACTATTATTTTGCGAAAATGAAACTGCCAATGTGGGGAGTAGAATTGGTAGCCGATGTATTGTTAATGATTATCGGGCCTTGGTCACTCGTGTTTATGCTCGCCAATAAATATGACTTGCAGATCCAGAAGAAAAATACCAAAGCACCACCTCAAGTAGCTCAAGTTAAGGTGCCGAGCGCTATTCCTAAGAAATCAGATAATGTTACTTTTTAGATGAACGTGGTTTACGGCTTGGTTTTTCTGCACCATATTCTTCTAACAAATTGCTCATCTCTTTTGCTTCTTTTTTGCCATGCACACGCGCATAAGCATTATTTAATTCCAACATCGTTTGCCCATGGTGGGTATATGAAGGATCTGCACCGGCTTCAAAAACATGCTCCGCTCTACCGACCATGCCCATCATGATTTTGATCCGAGCGATTTGCTCTAGGCTTAAATTATCACCCGCTTTTGGTAATTTCGGTTCGCCTTTGATTGGACCTTTAAAGCCCAACTCTTCAACTTTAAGCTCAAGCGCTTCAAGAAAGAGTGTACGTGCTTCACCATGTGTTTTCATTTTTTTGGCGTCTTTCATATATTTGGACAATCCGTTCAGTCTAACAAAACAAAATCATCTAGTAAACTAAATTAAAGCGCTTTACTCCAAGAACTTAACCACTTGCCCTATCGTCAAGGCTTTGTTAACCTTCCACCACAATTTCGTGTGGCTACTCCTATCTATGTTGTAAGTTCTCCGTGATATTGAAGTCAAGCATTAGGGGATGAACGGTAATATCTCGTGAGTAGTAACGAAAATTGTGCATATACACTATAATAGCGCGACAAAAAGATCCAATCACAGTTACAAGCAATAAAGGGCCATCTTATGGGAAATAATATATGTTCCCCACTGATTCAAATCGCATTCCTAAAAGAGTTGCAACAGATCTTCCAGAAAGAAGCCCGAGAACTTATCGATTTATATTTGGTCGATGCTAAAAGAAAAGTGCTCACATTGAAAAAAGCGATTGAAGAACAGAATCTATCGCATTTTAAAAACGCGGCGCGAGAATTGCGTCAACGCAGCATTGATGTTGGAGCAATTGCATTTTCTTTTGATTGCTTGCATCTAGAAATGGCGGCACAAGAAATGCGCTTAGAAAGTTTACCGCAATTACTCAACGTTATTGAGCATCATTTTATTGCCATCAATGAAGAATTAGATCGTTTAAAAGTATTACCCTTGTTTAAGAAATAAATGTTCTTATCAAGATAACTTTTTTGACCAATCACAAATCACATATTTGACTTAAATCAAACGCTTACTATATTAGTGTATGTCCTTGTAATTAACCTTTCCTAATGACAAGTTCAAACATAATAACGCTAACCTGAAAAAGGAGTTTCAGATTATGTCTCTTAATGGATCAATGCACCAAGAACTTACCACTGCTCTTTGTGCAGCCCAACAAATCGATGCTGCAAATGCTGCTGTAACAGCACGCCCAGAACCTATCATTCCTGGGCATAAGTTGAAACGCTCTGGTAGCCGTTTAGATGCTCTTCGAGGTTCAACCGAACTAAAATTTTTGCAAGATGCGGGTGAAGCAGTAAAAACGAGCCCTTCTGTTAATAAGAAATAACCCCTTGCCCAAGCTGGCGATGATTGCTAGCTTGGGCTCCTTCTAAGTTATACTAAAGAAAGTTTTTGATATTGAGTGATATGCGATGAATCTGTATCTTCGCCTGCTTTGGTTATTTATTCGATTACCTTGGCTTCCTAAACAAGCCGATCCTACTGCATTATCTACGCTCAAAATGCGAGTGATGCCCAATGATCTCGATATTTATTTGCATGTGAACAATGGCCGCTATTTAACGCTCATGGATTTAGGCCGTATGCATTTAATTGTGGTGTCGGGTCTTATGAAGCCATTACAAAAAAGAGGTTGGGCCCCCTTACTCGGCAGCATCAAAGTGCACTTTGTGCGATCATTAAAAGTATTTGATAAATTTACACAAACTACCCAAGTGATTTATTGGGATGAGAAATGGATTTATATCGAACAAAAAATCTATAAAGGCGAGCAGCTTTGCGTGGTTGCGCTTATGCGAATGCTGTTTATTAGCAAACAAGGGAAAGTGCCTCCACAAGATGTCCTTAATCTCCTGCCTAATCCACCTCAACCCCCTCACATACCCCATCGAATATTGCATTGGCAGGAAGCCGAGAAAGCCTCGAAAGAGGAGTAGGCGACGAGCCCTCGAACAGCAGGAGTGTACTTTTAGTACATGACTGCCTGTGAGATGGGCGACGTCAACAACGTATAAGCGCAATCTAGCTAGAGATGCTCGCACTAGATTGCGCTTAGACTAGGCGACGAGCCCTCGAACAGCAGGAGTGTACTTTTAGTACATGACTGCCTGTGAGATGGGCGACGTCAACAACGTATAAGCGTAATCTAGCAAGAGCATTTACCAGGAGCGGTATAGGTTAACCCATCCTGAATAACCATAGTAATGATCTCTCAGATCCAACTCACCCTTCACCGTGAAGATATACATATCATAGGTATGTACGTTCACACCTAAATCAATCAACATCATGGTTTGTGGTGGCTTGTTGCCAATCGTTGGGAATACAGGGCCGCCTCCTAAGAAACGTGAAGAGGTCGCTTGTGCATCGGCATAGAAATCATACGCCAGCATGAATGACGCTTCTGGAGCATAAACAGCTTGCGCAAACTCTTTCTTACCCACAACACGTAAACCGATACCACCGATAAACTCATTTAATCCTTGGTTTTGGACGGTTAAGCTTAAACCGCCGGCACCATTTTCAGAGTAATCATCGATTGACATGCGGGTGTAGCGGAAACGCGTTAATGGCGCCACTATCAAGTTGTCATATAAGAAGGCATAACCGATTTCGGTCTGTGCACCAAAATGCACGCCATAAAAATCGCCGAAACCTGCTGTAGTAACCGTGCCAATACCAATGTTGCGACGTGTTTTATAATGGTGCATAGCAAAGCCGGCTTGCGTATCCATATAGACATCGTCGGTAAGATCGATCCAGCTATAAACCGATCCTTGTACGCTTTGTACATTTTGCACATTTTCGTCTTCTGTCTGGCCTACGAAATGACTTTGCGTGAAGTTTAAAGCACCGCCCACTAACGCACCTTGGCGGCCCCAATCCATACCGATCGCAAAACCAGAGGCATCGCCTAAGTAGCCTTCCACTTCGTTACGGAAGCGCTGATCGACTACCGCACCATAACCTTGGATCCAAACACCTTGATTAGCGGTTTTATGAACCGAGTCACCATAGTTATAGCCACTGTTATCTCGCATATCCGAAGGACCGATGATCTGATAACTTTCTGCGCCGAGCGTTTTCAGATACCGCATGTCTTCAAGACGACGGCGAATGCTGCGGAACATTTGATCCATGCTGACATGGGTTGCCGCAATCAAACCATAATTCACGGGTGGCGCTAAGCTTTCTAATTCATCAACCAGCTGCGATTGATTACCGATCAGATCAAGCTGACCTAATACTGCGAGAATTTGCGCATTAATTAAACCAGCGGGTTGCTGCGCTATGGTATCTAATGCGCCTGCAACACCAGTAGATGCCCCCGTATTCGCGAGAGGACTAAAGCCTGTACGTTGTGATGTTAAACGTAAGTTATTACCCACAACGGCTTTTGTAAAACGCTGTGTTAATGAAGGAGGTTGATTAAGAGTGGAATTATCAACGACACCCGTACCCGTGGTAATAATATCAAACGTTGTGCCATTCGGAATAAATTCGCCTGTCCCCAAGATAGGCGTTACAAAGCTGCCCGCATTGAGCGTTGCATTATTGGTGATATCCATTTTACCGAAATTGCCGGTGCCTTGAATGGTTGGGCTAAAATTACCACCTGCGTTTTGTACGTAGGTATTGGCTAAAGCACCGGTCGTTGCCGCGCTATTTCCAAGCAGTAATGAACCACCATTGTTCACAGTAATGCTTCCGCCGCCTGTATCCAGCTGATTTCCACCCACTACCGATAATATGGAATTCGCATTCACCACCACCGCTGCAGCATTTCCTGTTACCGTATTGGAATTGACCGACATAGAGGCATTAGGCCCAACATTTAAATTGGTAAAACCGGTTAATTTGTTATTTGCGGTAAAAGTGCCTGCAGTTACATTGACAGTGGGAACATCGATGATATCGCCCGAGGTGCTGTAAGTGGCTTTAACATTTAAGATGTCGCCCGCACCACCGGTAATGGTGTCAAAGGTACCAGCTGTTAAGTTAAAAGTATCAACACCCGCGCCGCTTGTTACCGTATTTAACGCAGTACCTGCAATGTTAACCGTATTACCCGCCGCACTTTGCAACGTGAGATTACCGTCGATGATACCGCCATTCAAGTTAAGCGTACTACCAGCCAAGGCGCTCGTAACGACGTCGCCTGTGATCTCACCACCATTCATATCAAAAATGCTACCACCAGCGGAAGCTAATAGCACTTTACCATCAATAATGCCGCCATTTTGGGTTAATTTAACATTAATGCCGGCACCACCATTTTGTAAATCGATAGCGGTTGTACCAACACCGATGCCGTTTTGAATAAGACCACTATTCACAATCCCGCCAGTTAATGTAACGTTCGGCTGATCGGCAATAATCGCTGCGGTTGCATTCCCTAAGGTGAAAATGCTACCGGCAGTATTATTGTTAATTTGCGTGAGATTACCACCGAGGTTAATCGCAGGATCCAGATTACTTTGAATAATGCCACTATTGTTAATAGTGCCGCCGGTTACGCCTGCAAGCACGCTAATTGCTGAATCGTTGCCGTTAATTCCTTGAATGGTGCCGCTGTTATTGATATTGGTAAACGCGCCTTTAATTAAAATAGCATCGGAGCCGGTACCATTGGTGGTTTGAATAATGCCGCCCGCATTATTGGTAATTGAACCTGTGTAATCTGCACCAATCACGATACCCGCAGCTGCACCGCCAGCAGAAGTGATAGTACCGCTATTTTGAATATCGCCTGAAACAGCAGCTGCAATGTTAATGCCTGATGCCGCAGTAGATGAAATTGTTCCGGTACTTAAGTTGGTGACTGATAGAAAATTCTGATTTAATTGAATACCATCTCCGCCTGCACCCGTGCCTGATATGGTGCCAGCGTTTGCAAGTTGTAAACCGGTTGCATTCGATTGCACACCAGCAGTCGTGGTACCGGTTATAAGACCGCCTGTTTGGTTTGCGATGACGATGTTTTGACCACCAGCGAGAATACCGCCACCGCCAGAGATTGTACCAAAGTTGCTGACATTGGCATTCGCGCCATTCAGACTCACTGCCGGATTAGCAGCCACATTTACGCCAATCGTACCGGTTGATTCGTTGACTAATAAGAATGTCGAACCATTACCCGATGCATTAATACCAATCGAACCGGTGATGATACCGGCGTTGTCTACATCAACGGCACTGGAATCAACAAAAATCGCATTACCGATGGTTGTGATTTTTGTCGCATTACCAACGGTTACTGACGAACTATTACCCCCAGTGATGGTAATACCATTGTTACCTGTTAAAGCCGTGACGATTGCGGCATTACCTGCTGTCGCATTATTGGGATCCAACGTTATGGTTTGTCCGGCGGTATTAACAAGAATGGCGTCGCCATTATTGACAGCATTAGAATTATTAAGGATTTGCCCAGTATTGGTAACTTGGATATTACCGTCGGTATCAGGCGCCCCTGTGGTGTGTGAAACATTTACTTCGGGCGCGTTAACAACAATATCCGCTATCGCGGTAAACGGCACAATAAACAGAGTAGAAGCTAAAACGGCTTGGCTGAGTCGAAGTGCATGTTTCATGTACGCTACTCTTGTCCTTAGAATTTACAATATCCCTATTTATACCCACTCATAACGTAATTTAATAAAGGCCTCGTTACGGTGATAATCACTGCGTGTGACGTAATCGTATTGGATTTTAACCATGGTTTGGCCATTACTATGAACATTCATAGATACACCTAAATCAACCGAATTGGATGCCGGTCGCGCCCCTTCACTTAAGAAGGCATAACCACCGCTATAGAAATTAGCGGTCGCAACTTGATTTGCGTTAATGAAATCATGGTACACATATAAATGTGCTTCAGGTATGACAGCGACTTTATCAAAATCATTACGATATTCAATTTGGGCGCCAAGTCCTAAATCAAAAGCATTCATATTGTCATATTTGACATTCAGATCGAGGAAGAACGCATCGTGTTCTTCATAGTTATTAAATTCCATGTGCGAATATTCAAGAATGGCTTTAGGTATTAAGCGAATTTGCTTGCAGGTGAATGTATAGCCTGCTTCTAAATGCGCATTGGTTTCCCAACCATCAAATTCACCATGGGCAATATTGCTAAAACCAAAACCTGCAGCAGGTGGCACTAAAATATAACGATTATTGTCGTAGTTATTTAATGCTAAGGTTAGCGCTAACTGTACAAAGATGGGCTTATCCGTGAAATCAAAGCGACCATACAGTGTGCCGTTATAACGTTTCACATCCAAATAGCTACCAGATAGGCCAATTGTGTCGATGTCACCTTGCTGATATCCACCCGCAATACCGATAAACAAGCCGTCGTTAATTTGAATATCGCGGCCAATCAGCATGCCCAACATTTGACCATGGTAACCAGGCACATTGTTTCTGTCATATTGAAAAGCATCAGCGCCCAATATTTGCATCCACGCCCCGCGCGGCTCGTTCAAGATATCGCTGATTAATGGGGTATCAAGATCAACTGCTGCTGTCTCGGTTGATTCAGGCGTAGCGGCGGTTGTGGTTTCAGTTTCTGCTTCTGCTTCCGCTGTCGCCTTGGTGTCTTTTTTCACTTTAGCATCGGCTTCATTTTTCGGTTTTGCCGTTTTTGCTTTATCGTCCGCTTTTACATCCGCTTTTACATCCGATTTGACATCTGCAGTCACGGTGGTTGCAGCAGGTGTTTCTGTTGTCGCCGTGGTTGCTGTTTTGGTTGCGGTCGCTTTTTCTGCGGTAGACTCTGCTTTCTTTTTAGACCAATAGGCTTTTGGGTCAAACGCTAAATGTTGATCACCACAAGCAATCCCAGTTTTCGTTTCACTGACTTCTTTAACCTTTTTTACACGGTCAAAAATCGTGGCATGCATTTCGTGCATTGCGCCATCTGAAACCATACGCAACGAGCCATCGGCAGCTGGTGCCAAAGTAAATAACGCATCACGACGTTGAATGGGGATGGGGTTTAAACCATCAAGCGATAAAATAAGTGTATTTAGCTGCGGCGCAATAACCGGAGCATTGGGCCGCAATGCTTCTAACATCGCATTGACATCAGAGTAGGTTGCCCAGCTGATGGAGGAGAAACTTGCTAACGCAATCGCTAATAAGGTGTTTTTCTGACGAAAAATATGCCCAGCTGTAACCAACGACATCATCCTTTCTCCATGTCACGTTTATTCGATCCTACCATAAAAAAATCCTTTTATGTCATGATAAGGATTTACGGCAGAGTCATAAGCCTTGTTAGCAAAACGACATCTTATCTTTATCCTGTTTTCAATGTTTTGTACACTGAGTTGCAGTACCAATCAACCGTCTTTATTACCCAAGACTACCACAGAGGTGATTGATAAAGCAGAAAAAAAAGGATTCTCTTTACGCCGCTATCACACATCTTCTTTTGTACTGTCGACCTATGAGCGTATGACAGCACACAACGATATCATTCACATCTATATTGAAGGTGACGGTAATAGTTGGAAATCAAAACACAAACTTTCAAATAATCCAACACCGAAACAACCACTTGCCTTACAGCTTGCCTTGCAAGATCAACATCCGCAAGTGATATATATCGCACGCCCTTGTCAGTTTACCCCCTTGGCGCTTGATCCCAGTTGTGAATCTAAGTACTGGTCTAGTCATCGCTATGCAAAAGAAGTCGTACAAGCATTCGAGGATACGCTGGATCACATTAAAGAAAAATATCCGCACAGTGAGGGCTTTTTGCTGATTGGCTTTTCTGGCGGTGCGAGCATTTCTGCATTAATTGCCAGTGAGCGAAAAGATGTTGTTGGCTTAATCACCGTTGCCGGCGATTTAAATCATGTGGCATTGAATCGGCATCATCATACGACACCCTTAACAGGTTCATTAAATCCGATGGATGTTGCACAAAAATTACACCATTTGCCGCAACAGCATTGGAATGGCGCTCAGGATCGAATTGTGCCTTCTTGGATAGCTAACCAATTTTCAAAACGCGTCAACAATCCCGAATGTTGCAAAGTTCAAACGCTGACTGGGGTTGAACATCATGCTGGCTGGGTCGATAAGTGGCCAGAAATGATTAAAACACCCTTTAATAGTGGATGTTAGCTTGCTTTAATGACTCTTAAACGTTAGTTTACGCCCATGAAAGTGACAGACCGCCCCTATTCCCAATTCTGCGCAGAATTACGTCAAGGCAGTTTATTAAGGCACCTCCCACGTTATGTGCCCTATCGCTACGACTTTTCCAGCAATGATTATTTGGGCCTTAGCCAGCACCCCGTGCTCATTCAAGCCGCAATACAAGCCGCCAAAACTTATGGCATTGGCGCCAAAACGTCACGCCTGGTTGCCATTTGCCAACCCCAGATCTTCGATTTAGAAACACAAATTGCCACAAGCAAACAAACAGAAGCCGCGTTAGTGTTTGCCACGGGTTATCAAGCGAATATTTCGGTGCTGAGTGCACTCTTAGACAGCAAAGCGCTTAAAAATACACCGTTGGTTTTTGCAGACAGACTCAATCACGCCAGCATGCATGTAGGTTGTCAACTCGCCAACGCCAAACAATATCGCTACGCACATTTGGATTATGATCATTTGGCGTGGATGTTGGCCAAAACGCAATCTTTGAAACAACCGCGTTTCATTCTAACCGAGTCGGTATTTGGTATGGATGGTGATGTTGCCTGCTTACCCACGCTGATACGTTTAGCCAAACAATATGATGCGATGTTATATGTTGATGAAGCACATGCTACCGGATTGTTTGGCAGCAAAGGTTACGGATTAACCTCAGATTATAAAAAAGATATTGATATCAGTATGGGTACTTTTAGCAAAGCACTCGGTAGTCAAGGTGCGTATATTGCCTGCTCTAAAACGTTAAAGCGCTATTTTGTAAACCGCGCTAAAGGTTTAATTTACTCAACAGCACCCTCCCCTATTCAAATCGCTATAATGCAAAGTGCGTGGGAGCTCATTCCTAGCCTAAAGACGCAAGCTCAGCTCTTATTGCAAAGAGCAGCCGCTTTTACTGATAAGCTAAAGGCACAAGGTTATGATACAGGCAGTTCAAGCACACACATTATTCCGTTGATTTTACAAAGCGCTGATTCAGTCTTGTCAGTGCAACGAAAATTGGCCGATCTTGGTATTCGAGTAAGCGCAATTCGCCCACCTTCAGTACCTAAAGGACAATCTAGATTACGTATCGCATTGAATATAACGCATGACGAAATCGCGCTAAAGTCATTAGCAGATGCTCTCTCAACGGATCTTACATAGATAGGTTACTTGTTCAGACAATTCAGGGTATAACGGCGATAGTATAGCGGCCACCATCTCTTTAGGATGCACACTGAGTAACGCCTTAATCAGCGGTTCATGCGCTTGGTTAAAATGCGAAGCCAATTGCTGAAAACTTGCTTTGGCACCTCGGCGCACAATGATTTCAAAACCATTTTCATGCAGTATTTTTTCAAATTGTTCAAAAGGAACACTTTGCATAAACCCAGGTTGCTTTACGTTATATGACGTGGAAATAGTCAGATAACCTTGCGGGTTTAACACCCGATACATTTCTGCTAATAAGGCTCTGCCCTGAGGAATAGGCAAATATTCAATCATGTCAAAGCTAACGATATAATCAAAATAGTTGTTGCGATAAGGTAAACCTAATTGCACATCATGCGCAATGAAAGCAGATGGCACATGATTACCTTGCGCGCCCGATTCAATATCATCTACTGCTCGGATCGCTCGCTTTAGAATGGCTTCTTGACTATCAAGCCCCCAATAAAATATCTGCTTGTTGTCACTGTTTCTGAAATTGCCTTCTAAAAATCGTCTTACATGACCGGTTGCACACCCAACATCTAAGATCCGTATTTGGTGTTTTGGTTGCTTATAAACCTGCTCAATCACAGGTAAATGTTTAAATAAAAAATGCCACGCATTCATTCTGGTATGATACGTGCCAGAACTTAAATCCGAAAAATTCGATTCGGTGACTCGCATCAAAGAGGAAGCCATCTCTTGATCTTCAAGTGCCTTGCCAGAAACCAGCAGTTTGCTTTCAAATTCATCTATCACCTCAGGCGCCTCAGCAAAGGCATTGATTAACATTGCTTTTTGTGCCTGATCAAGTACAAAGGATTGATGCCGATTTTTATTGTCCCTTTTTTCATCAATCATTTTCAAATGCTGCATAGCTTCCGTTTGCCTTCCCATTTTTTGTAAACAAGCCGCTAAATCGGCATGCAACTGTAAGTTATCAGGTGCAATCGCCAAAGCTGCTTGTAGATTTTCGCTCGCCTGTTGATAATTCTCTTTTTTAAATGCAATCACACCCAATAAATGCAATGCACCGACGTGTTGAGCCTCTTCTGCTAATATCGCTTGGCAAAGCTGCATTGCATCCTCAAACTCGCCTAAATTAAAATGATAATAGGCTTTACTCATTGAAGACTTGACACGTAGTGCATCTGTATCGCTCTCTTCAGGCAAGTGAAGCGTATCCGCTAACGCCTTTTCAAGTGGCTCAAGTTGCTTAGCATAATATTGAAAAATGCCCACTTCTTTGGCATGAATCGTTGAGCAATCGAATACAAAGTGTTTATCGAAACCCAGTGACCGATTCAGCGTTGCAAGCGTTTTTTCAGGATCGTTAACCAATTTTTCGTATTCAACAGTGAAGATAGGATCGGAGAAGGTGTTCTGCCAATAATCCATTAACAGCGAATGCTGCTGGTAATAGGCTGCAAGATTTTTTAGATTATAACTATAAGCATGACCTTGAATGAAATATTTAAAATATAATAAGGTACAGGTATCTAAAGGTGAACGTTGGCAATACACAAATTTGGCTTGTGGAAAAAGCTCTTTAATTAAGCCTAAATACATAAAATTACCCGGCATGGTATCGATAAGATACTCACTTGATGATTGACTATCTCTCATCAAACGCGATAAATAAATTTCACGTAAATCATTTGCTTGCTTTTGCGTTAAATTTTTAACCCAATATGGATAACTCCCTTGAGGCCTATCCGCTAACAGAATGGCATCTATCCTGTTTGCCAGCCCTACTTCACCTTGTGCTGCAATCTTAGGATTTTGCTTGAGTAACGTTTCAAGCAAACTTTTTCCTGAACGAGAAGTGCCAAGAATAAATAAAGGCTGTACTGACTGGCTACAGAATGAAAATCGATCTTTAGGGATCGATTTATCGATTCTGATAATTTGTTGAATATGATTCGCAAAAGCATCGGCATTAAAAACAACATTTTTATCTTGCTGTTGATTACCTCTTTCATAATAGGCATACGCTGTTTTATAATCCTGACAATCGTGATAGATTTTCCCTAAAGCAAAATCATAATGAATTTTATCTTCGGGTTTGATATCTTCTTCAATCAGTTCTAGAATTTTGACCAAATCAGGGTCATTCAGCAATTCATAATGACAACACAAAGTCAGGTTACGCCAATTGGTTGGTAACTTAGGATTCAGCGCTAATGATCGTCGTAATAAACTTTCAGCTTTTTTCAATTCGTTAAGTTCAATATACGTGCCACCCAAATTCGTAATCGCAGGCACATAATCAGGTGATAATGCTAATGCACGCTCATAGTAAGATATCGCTTTTAAGTGTTGCCGATCCATCGTTAGAGCTGCGCCTAAATTACTGAGCAACGCCAAATCATCAGGCATCAATTCGATTGCTTTTTCATAATTTGCGATAGCATCATCAAGCTTGTTTTGTACATGATAGATAACACCCAAGTTATAATACGCTTTTGCTTGCGAAGGATCTAACTCGATAACTTTAGAAAACATACTAATTGCTTCAACAAAGCGCTTTTTTTTCTCAAAGATCGAGCCTAAATTAAAATAAGCACTAACATGCTGGTTATTTAATTTAACACATTGTAAAAAAGCATTTTCCGCTTCTTCTGTATGCTGCTCTGCCTTTTGTATCTTTCCTAAAATATAGTAGAAGTCACTATTGCTTGGGTCAATCGCAATTGCGGTATGAATGGCTTTTTGAGCATCAATATATTTTTTTTGATCAAGTAGTACCAGTGCCCATAGTAATTGCACATTGGCAACTTGCGAAAATGCGTCAAGGCATTGCTTGGCGATTTCGAATGCACCTGCAAAATCTTTTTGTTCGCGAAGCTTATGAGCACGCTTTAAAAATTCTTGTAAATTTTGACGAGTGACAGGCTCGCTCAGCGCCATGGGTAGATATCCAGCAGTGCATTATGACTTCCTTATAGAAGTATAACGCACCTGGATTTAGGGAATTTACACGGTTTTATTCAGGATTTTATCGTTGCAGTGAGAAAAAACGGGGTTAAAACACATGCTAATGTTTCAAAGGGCATGCAATTGTTGATTTAGGTATCAAATTAATTATCGCTATTTCTACTTAACATATAGGTTTTTAAAATACTCTCCAACTTAGATATTTCATCATCACTTAGCTGTTCGAAATGCTTTTGTCGTTTTTGGCTTCCCAGTTTCCCTTGATTTTGGGCAACGCTACGCATAAATAGATCTATCAAATGATCAGGCATATCTATAACATCTTGCATTGCCGATTTCGTTCTGTCGTAATTAAGAAGAAATTGAATTTCATTGGCAAAGTGATTTAATAGAGTTTCCTCAATGCACTCAAATAAATATTCTGAGAATCTTGTAAAATCGACAAACTGATAAAAATGCAAGGTTGGTTGATTAATTACTAATATGCCATCATCTGACCAGTCATAATCAGAAATATTTCTCATTAATGGTTCTGAAAATTCTTCTAAAATGCGATCATAATCCCTTATTTTTTGCAGCATAACGGCAGATACTGGGAAAATAATATTTTGCGGTGTAAATAGAAGTCTAGATAAAATATAGTGAATCAAAAATCGATGTATACGACCATTCCCATCTTCGAAAGGATGAATAAATACAAATGCAAATGAGATTGTTGCAGCGAGAATAACTGGAGGAAATTCTATTTTAGAAACTTTTTCAAGAACAGCTAACAAACCAGACATCAATGCCGGAACATCTTCCGGCTTAGGAGAAATATAGTGTATTTTTTGCTGATACTCGCTTATATTTTCACCAATATAATTTTGTGATTTACGATAATCTTCATCTTTAAATCTTGGATCAACGATAGCATTTTGCAATTCTACCAATATTTCTTTTGACAGATGCTGAATAGATGGTGCTTTCTTTAAAATCTCAACAAATCTTTGAATACGTTTTTTGCTTGGTTTTTCTCGCTCAATAGCATAGGAAGAACGTGTTTCTTTAGCATACAAATAATAGCTTGCTCGTGAAATCAACTTTGGATCATATTGCTTTGCAATTTTCTGCGCTTCAATATCAAAATGCTTTTCTATGTAAGTCGTTAATTTATGAGTCCGCCTAATTATCGGGCAAAACTCTTGATCCCCTAGTAAATTATTATTGATAGCATGTCTTGGACTCTTGATACCTGGCAATGTGAAATATTGTTCTGAATCAAGTAGATCAACATAATTTAGTTTCTTACAATCCTCAAGATCAAGACGAACCTTTATCAAAAATTCATACAGAAACCAAATAATACGATTATATTTACCGGTTGGTTGTAATTGAATGTGTTGACAGATGGTTCTCTTGTCGATAAGTAAGAATAATTCTTGAGCAATCTCTAGATTAATCCCTTCGTGCTTTAATGCAAATTCTAAATGGCTTAATACATTATCTGGATCTTTGAGCGCATAACTTTTAGGGTATACGCGCACCTGTCTATTCTGATCAAAATCAGTATGCCCCCTACCTTGCAATGCAACATAAGAGGCGACATGATGGGGGTTCACTTTTAAGGTTAATTTTTCAATTAAGGCGCTATATCCAATGGGTTGATTGCTCATGATTTAACTGATTTAAAGTAATTCATAAATATATTATGTCACAAAATCATTGCAATTGTTTTAAAATATATGCAATTTGTCGATTTTGTTTCAAAACACATGCAATTGAGCAACTTGAGGAAGACTGTTGACACTACACGGTTTTATTGAGAATTTTATAGTCGCCACGGGAAAATAATCGTTCAATCAAGCAATAAAGCACAATAAAAAGGTAACGACTGCCCATTTCTCGGATCTTTAATTTTGAAACGCCTACTTTTCGGTTATACCAGGCATTCGGTAACACCGCGTAACGATAACCCCGAATGATGGCCTTTAAAGGCAACTCAACCGTTAGATTAAAATGGTGAGCTAATAAGGGATTAAGGCCAAATATCACATGGCGACGATAACACTTGAAGGCATTCGTAATATCGTTATAGCGAAATTGAAATAACACCCGAATAAAGTTATTGGCAAGACGATTAATAATTTTTTTATGCAACGGATAATCAACGGCTTTACCGCCCGGCATAAATCGTGAGCCAAATACACAGTCGTAGCCTTCTTGAAGTTTTCGATAAAAGCGCACAACATCTTCAGGCGCATCAGAACCATCGGCCATGACGATAACCACCGCATCCCCTTTGAATGCCTGTAACCCACAACGAACCGCCAAACCAAACCCATTAGGCGGTGCGTTATTCACATAGGTTAAGGTTGGGTGTGTTTGCATTAAGGTTTGCAAGGTTGCTTCTGTATTATCGGAGCTGTTGTCGTTCACCACCAATATTTCATGTGGAATAGCGGCTTGATCTAAATGTGCAATCAAGCCTGGCAATAAATTGGCCAAATTCTCAGCTTCATTAAAGGCGGGTATTACAACGCTAAGCAAAGTCATAGGGCATACCTTGAGTTTCTTTGATTGCATGATAAATTTCAGTCAAAGTGGTTATGAGATCATACTGAAAATGCCAGGTTGGATAATCTTGTTGGAATTTTCGCACGTCGCTCACCCACCAAATGTGATCACCAATGCGATTTTCATTCACGTAACTCCACATTAACTCTTCGCCACTGATTTCTTGGCATAAGCTGATGGCTTCCAGCACGGAACAATTATTACGTGGGCCGCCCCCTAAGTTGTATACGGCGCCGGACTTTGGCGCTTGCACAAATTCCCACATTGCTGACACTAAATCGAAGCTATGAATATTATCGCGGACTTGTTTACCCTTATAACCATAAATACTATATGGCTTATGCGTAATCGCGCAGCGCATTAAATACGCTAAAAACCCATGTAATCGTGTTCCTGAGTGTGCAGGTCCGGTCAGGCAACCGCCCCTAAAGCAAACTGTTTTCATACCAAAGTAACGGCCATATTCTTGCACCATTAAATCTGCAGCTGCCTTGGAGACACCGAACAAGCTATGCTTGTTTTGATCGATGCTCATTTTTTCGTCAATACCAAATCCAAAATAAGGATGGTCTGAGGCAATTTCATAACGACGGCTAAGCTCTTCTAAGGGAAGCGCATTGGGTGTGTCACCATAGACTTTATTGGTACTCAGATAGATAAAGGTCGCATCAATACAATGCTGCCGGGTTAACTCGAGTAAATTGAGAGTGCCATTGGCATTCACGGTAAAATCGACATGCGGATCAGTTGCTGCCCAATCATGTGAAGGTTGCGCCGCGCAATGAATAATCACCGCGATATCATCGGCGTAATGGGTGAAAATTTTCTCTAAGGCTGCATTATCTCGAATGTCACAATCATAATGTTGGTAGCTTGGGACTTGGCGTTGTAAGGCTTGTAAGTTCCATTGGGTGCAGGCTTCCTCACCAAAAAAGGACTTACGCATATTATTATCAATCCCGACTACTGACATTCCTTTATCAGCAAAAAACTTAACGGCTTCTGATCCGATCAATCCTGCGGATCCGGTTATGATTACTACTGCCACAACACTCTTCCTTTTGTCGATTATTCAAATTGCTATGCTCAAACTAATTTGACTTTAGGCTAGGCGTCAAGTCCTCGAGCAACAGGAGTGTATTCTTATACATGACTGTTGCGAGATGGGCGCAGACAACAAAGCATAAAGGCAAATTAGGAAGAGCCTAGATTATAACTGGAAGATGGGGGTAAGAGCATCTTTGTGAGCGCACATCCAAGCATTAATCTCTTCGATCAATTGCTGAACACCGATCTGCGGCTTCCACTGAGTTTTTTGATTTACTTTGGTAATTTCCGTAACATAATATGGGATGTCGGCTTCACGTGTGATGGGATCGCATCCTATTTGGCAATGCTTGCCCGTGATGGCGGCAACTTGCTGCGTTAATTCACAAAGAGACACGCTGTTCGCCAAGCCTCCACCTACGTTGTAAACCTCACCTTGATGATCATTGGGTGATGCCATTTGGCGGATCAGCAATTGATATAGATCGTCGACATGCAATACATCACGCACTTGCAACCCTTCGCCCCCAAAGCCCATATATTTCAGTGCGCCACCAAAAACATGTTTAGCAACCCAAAGTGCCATAAATCCTTGATCGACTTTACCCATTTGCCAAGGACCTGCTAACACTCCGCAACGATTAATAATGGCAGGGATGTCATACATTTGGCTGTATTCTTCGATCAATAATTCACCACAGAGTTTAGTGGCACCATATAATGATCGGCTTCCTTTTAACGTAAAGTCTTCGGCAACCCCACCTTGGTGAATGCCTTGCACAGTGGCTGCTGTATCGATTGTGAAACGCTGCGCTTGAAGGGTTAACGGTAATTGCTTTAATGCCGCAATCGGATAAACGCGACTCGTGGAAAGGAACACCAGCTTTCCGCCGTGTGCTCGCAAAAATTCTAAACAGTTAATTAGCCCTAGCAGATTGGTATTCACTAAATAAGCAGGGCTCTCTCCATAACCTGCATGCACGCTAGGTTCGGCAGAACATTCGATTAACCAATCGACCTTACCGACTTTTGCTAAATCTTCGCTATTGCGAACATCACCATGCATAAACTCAACGCCCTGTTCGCGCAGACGAGGTAAATTAAGCTCACTACCGCGACGGCTTAAATTATCCAAGCAAATAACTTGTGATGCTGGATGTTGCTGTTTAAATGAAATCGCTAAACTGGAGCCAACAAAACCGGCGCCACCTGTGATTAATATCTTTTTCATACCGTTCCTTTGCGCGTAAATACTGCATAACCTTGGCAACTCTGTTGCTGCTCATAGTCTTTTAATGACGCACCATCAAATTCTGTTGTAATGGGTAATGGCAAGATCAAGGATTTAAAATAGCCATGTTGAATTAGGCCACCAATGCCATCATGTTCAAAAGGAATGCCCTTTTGTCTATCAGTCCAATAGTTGTATGCCAGCACAAAGGTATGCGGGCTAGGGTTCATCCAAGGCAGTGCTGCATAATGATTTACCACAAATAAAGGCTGGGGTAATTGAGCGATACAACGATGTAACTCGGTCATCGACTGATGTTGTACCGTGAGAGAATGTGTCCGGTTTTGTATCACGACGCTACCGATCGCAGCAACATAGAGCAAACCTGCAAATGCGGCACCATAGGAAAGCCAACGAGAAGTTATGGTCCGTAAACTGATAGCTTGTGCGCACAGCAACGTTAAAAACAACAAGGCGATAAAGTGATAATTTTCTGCGCTTCCCACTTTGCTGCTGGCGGGTAACAAGATGAGCGACCAAACCAGCAAACCACACAAGCAAAGTTGCACCACATCGTTATTCAGCAGCACTCGGCGGTATTCACGATTACGAAGGGCTTCGATAAGCAAAGCCGCACTTAGCACGAAAATCGGTAACGCCTTTTTCAAGAATGCGGTCGCATTCTCTAACAAAACAGAGGGTGATAACGGAATAGCGGTGTTAACGAAAAATAGCATGTTGCGCGCACTGTCTGGCATTAAGGCAAAAGACAGCGCATATAATGCAAATTGCAACCCACTGAAGATAACCAAAGCCGACCATTTGCGGTGAAATAACAAATACAGGCCAATGGCGCCCGGCATAACCACATTAATTTGTTTACAAGACCACGACAGATAACAACACAACGCAGCCAATATGACGGCTTTATACGGTTTTTGTTTGTAGAAATATAAAAAACTTTGCAAAGCGCAGGCATCAAAAAACAACCCCAACAAATCAGGCCGTACGGTCATTGCCCAGTAGCCGATGAGTGGCCCAAACCATAGCAGCGCACTTAAGCTGAACGCAAAGGCATTCGGTTTTTCATGCTTAAACAGTCTATAACTGAGGTAAAACCCTAAAGTCGTGATGCACAAAGTGATGGCACGCCCGATGGTTGGGATCCACACATCACTTAATGCAAACAAGTGCATAATAAACGATGTTATCGAGCCATAGAGTCCGTAATAAAACCAGTTGAAATAAGAAGCGGCATAGGGGAGCTGATGTGGGTCGGTATAAACACGTAGGCCATGGACCATTTTAAACATTGCAAACAAGGATTCTTCTTCAAACCCACTGGTCACAACATGAAGGGGTTCTGGAAAGGAGAACACATGTGTCAAACGCATAGCGACTAACAAAAGCGCCATGAAGGCGCCCAGATTCATACACAGGGAGCTAACTCGGGATGCTTTAAATGTCATATTACGCTGCTGGTTTGATGCCGTAAGTGAATACAAATGCTCTAAACCATTTTAGCAAAGAGCCTTTAAAAAAGGTGCGATCGAAGAAGTTGTAAATGGGTAACAAACCTTTCGCCGTTCCTGAAGCGACATAACGGAACGACAATCCATCAACAAAATGAGAGTGCGTCTCTAAACCAACACGGGTAAAGATGCTACGCACTGCGTTTGGGATCACCGGACGTTCATTTTCAGTCACGCCCTTTGAGCTATAAAAGGGTGAGCTGCGATCGCGGTACAAATACATAAAGGGGTTTAAGCGATTGGGATCAAAGGCAACAAACTTTCCGTTGGGCTTTAGAACCCGGAATACTTCTTCTGCGCACCTTTGTGGATTGGGTAAATGATGCACCAAACAACTCAAGATAACGAAATCAACGCTACCTGTGGCAAACGGTAAGGCTTCCACATCGGCACGCACATAGTTAATAGCGGGTGTTTCTTGCTTACCGAGTTGTAAAAGCTTTTGGCTCAGATCTAAGCCAATACAGTCATAGCCTCGTGCTTGCAACAATTGGGTAAAGATGCCCGAACCACAACCCAGATCCAAAAGGCGTGCACCAGGAGTAAGCGCCAGCAGTGTTTCGAGAGTATGAATAATCTTATTATTCGCTTCATCCGTGAAGACATTGTACTCTTGCGAAGAAGCGAGGTTGTCAAAGAAAGCAACCTCTTTCTGCTTGTCCTGTTGCACGTTGCACCTATTTTTTTGGGTTCGTATCCTTGCCGAGATGTTAGTCTTCTTAGCTGAAGGTAGTTAAATAGTATTGAGCACACCAATTTTTGTGCGCTCAATAATACGATGCTAAACCACTAGGTACAATGGCTTTAGGGGAATTTTCGATATTGCGGTGCTTTTTCACGGTCATGAACGCCTTCAGGCTCAACAAAGGCATAAAAGTGCTCTTGCCCTGTGATCCAGCGCCCTGAACGATGCGTTTTATAACGCGTGTACAACTCGTGTGGCAATGCAGTATGCAGCCCACCCGTCATTTTAGCATTCAGCACTTTACTTAAGTGGCCTTTGGTTTCTGTAATATGTTCTTCGACACCATTTTGAATCGCTTCTGCTAATTTCGCTTTCAAGGCCTTAGTATGCGCTTCATGCGAGGGGACGTTTTTATGAAGGGAATCTGGGTAGAGGATCACGTTATCGACCCCTGCCTTATCGATTTTACGCTCACCCAAATGTTTTGAATGCGACTTTTTAGCGGTTTTTAAGACCGTATGGATTTTGCAATCTGTTGGAATTTCTTCGTAAGCTTTAGGAACATCCATCACCCACTTACCATATATCATTAAGTTATATAATGTTTTTTCTAATATCCAACCCACCGATTTATCGAGAAGGAAATAAAGTGGGGGTACTTTTAAGCTCACAAGGGTTGCAGCTGCGCTGATGAGTGCGGTTAATGGTGTGATAAGCCCTAACAGCAACAGCGCTGAAATGAGTAGTGAACCGAAAAAAATCGTACCAACCGTATTGATGGAACGACGGATGCGGCGCTTGGGTTTAAAAAAGAGATTAATAGAGGTATGCATTAAATTAGCAAAAGAGCGATCGCTATAGAATTTAACGGGATGCTTTTCTTTATGCGCCTTATTTACGGCAAATGCAGCTGCAGCGCCACCTAATGAATGTCCGTAGCAATGAATATTTTTAGGATCAACACCCTTCTTGATTAAACGATCAACTTGAAATTTGAAATCTGCGACTAAATCTTCTTCGTGATTCAGTGTGCCTTTACTATGGCCCACATTACGATAATTGAAAGTAATGATTTTTTTATTGAGATTTAAGGCATCGGTGGCAAGTCTTGAAAGGAAAAGCTCATAGCTATCGCTTCTACCCCAACCATAAATCACATATTGCTGTGAGTCTTTATTTTTAGGTGCATACATTTCAACAATATCAAGTTGCGAGCCGTCACCTGTGGGTAATAATTGACGCGTGGTTTCTACATATAAGTCGGAGTTGTTTTTTTTAAGTTCTGCATTCTTTGCAACGAAATCAGGCCATAAATTATTTAAGCGTTTGATTTCATCTTGCGTATAGGTGAGTTTTGTCCAGAGCCAACGCAATCCTGTTAATTCACCGATGGGTAGTAATTGTGCTCTTAACACAAATTTACCTACAACGTTTCCAGCCAGCCTTTTTAGCCAAGTCATTTCTTTCACCTCTTATGACACAGATGTTTTAAGTGTGTTGGATTTGAGTGTACTTCAACGTTTTCGAAAAGGATGGTAACACGCTTTTCTAAGTGGTTGAATATCTATCCAGCTTTAAACAATGTGAGTTTACTAAAATGATTCGAGGCATTTTAAAGCTTATTATTTATTTGCACAACCAATATCAAACACATAACAGAATTGAGTTAGTTTGCTTTTATTTTTTTGTGGCTAATTTGCGCTTGATACGATCGTGAATGAGATTGTAACCACCTTGACCATGCGTTAAACAACGAGCGACTCGCCCAATGGTTGTCACACTAACGCCAGTTTGTTCATAGATAGTTCGGTAAGGAATGCCTTGCTTAATTGGCTCTACAACACGCCAACGATCGGCCATGGATTGACGTTCAGAAGGTGTGCATAAATCTTCTAAAAATTGCTTCGCTTCATCAATATTACGAATCGCTGCTATCGCTTCAAATAGCGCGTGTTCTGCTTGTTCTGATTCAGCGCCTTCAGCAGGCGTATGGCGGTTTTTCATATTGTGCTAATACGCTATTACAAAATATCGATGGGTTCTTTATATCTCAGCCCTAAATGACTGTCAAAAAGCATTTAAAAATGGAAGCTAAATAGCTATAATGCAACGATCTTTTCTGCTAAGCAGTTTCTGTTTAAGGTGCATTTATGCAATATGGCCCACAAGAATTAGCTTCACTACCCCCTGCTGAAAAACGCGGCGTTTTAGAACATCAATTTCCTGCATGGTTCGATGAAAATCGACAATTTGCACGAGAAGGATTTTTAGCTTGGGCAGGCGAGCACACGCCGTTAAATACCAAAATGTGGCTTGGTTTATTAGAGCCACATGAAATTGCCAGTGTGACCAATACTTACCAGATCTGGCATAACATTTACACAATAAAAAATAATCCCAGATACTTTCAGCCAATTCGCGATTGGCTAAAATCTGTTCTACCGTTCTGGTTAAATCATGATAAATTTGATGCGATAGGTTTCGCCGCTTGGTATCAATATGCCGATTTTAAAGATCAAGAAGAAGTCTTTAAGCATTTAAATCTTCAAGAACAAAAGGATATCTTAAGGATTTGGGCATTCAAAAAAACGATTACTTACCACCAAGCTTACAAAAACACCAGCTTAGATTGGACAGAAGAAACGCCCGAACCCGAAGTGCCCGCAAAACACAACATACCTTTATTTCTTAATTTAAAATTCTAATCGTTAGACAATATAGATGTAACTACATCTATATTGTCGCATTTATCCCACAAATTGGGGTTGCCATTCATCAACTTAGAATGTTAGATTGTCGACTTCCTCAGAAGTATTAGGAAATCGATGATGATGGCGCTTGAAAACGCATTACAGAACCCGTCTAACCCGCTTAGCAGCCATTTGCTGAAGCTAGGATTTGATGTATTTAGCAAAAAAATGGCAGCTGAAGACGCTTTTGGCGGTGAAAACATCGATGAAAGCAAACTGCAGAATATCGCCTCCTGCGAAAATAAGCGATTAATGCGCTTTGCCGCTGAATTTCCATTTGAGCAGCATTTATTAAATCTACAATCGATTTTAGTGTCTTTATTAGACAAATTGTCGCGACATTTAACTGATCAAACCACATCGATCGCTGAATTCCATCGCGAACTTTCCAGAATTGCCGTGTTGTTACAAGAACTGGATATCGAGCTTGCTAAAGCCAAAAGACGTAAAGATTTTGCCAACTATGCAGAGCACCGTGCAACACTTGTTGAAGAAGAATTAATCAAATTAGCGGCAGAATTAAATAAAGGCAAAGGATCCTATCAAATAGATTATCGACTCGATATGCAAGCACGCTACCAAGGAATGCAACAAGAGGCTGATAAGCTTAAAGCTAAAGAAGCTGCTGAAAAACGCGAATTAGAAAGACATGTTGCTTTAATTCAAGAAAAAACCCTCGAAGCACATCGATTATTGATACAGTATCGTCTACATTTGGCATCGACACGCGCAATAGAGCGATTCGTGGAACAAAGAATGAGAGAACGAGCAAGATTGATTGTTCAAAACATGTTAGTGAATAAAAAAGCTGAAGAAGAAATTTTAAACGAAACGCTCGCACGTTTCAGATTTGCGCCTAAGTTGTAAAAAACCAAATTTGATCTGACACATCCATACTGATCAGACAGTTTTTTTTG
>CAZCXZ010000045.1:0-3792 GCA_964502705.1 Uncultured Candidatus Berkiella sp.
TTTTTCGTGAGGGTCTTGGTACAAATGGTCAATACGATCGGTATTAAAAAGCGAGGTTCTGCGCTTTATACCATGCACTTCATAGCCTTTCGCTAGCAAAAATTCAGCAAGATAAGAACCATCCTGACCTGTGATACCCGTAATTAACGCTTTTTTTAACCCTGCCGTCACCCGATGTCCCCTTTAAATTTGGCAACTTATAATAACCCCCGCAGATTTTACCGTGTTCATTCGTAAAAACAACTTAAAACGGCCAGCAAACATTTTAGGCGCAATCGAATCCTATTCAGATAACATTATTTAGTAAAGAAACAATTAATACAAAACATTACAAGCTTGAAAACTTACTGCATAACAATAATTTGTTAAAAGTCTTGCAACGATCAGGAAATATGGGTATTTTTCGGTGTTTTCGTTTTCTGTATTACATGGAAGAAGTATTTGCATGGTAGCAATCGTTCTCGTGGGAGGTAAGCATCTCCTCAATCCTTTGATCCCCGTGGCCAAACAACCTTTTTTATACTGGCTGACGCTATGGCTGAAGTCCCAAGGGCTATCCCACATTGTTTACTCTGCCAGTACGCAACAAGCTCCCAAAATTGAAGCTTTTGCGCAACATTTAATGGGCACCATGAATTCTTTATGTATTGATGTGATAACTGAGTCACGGCCTCTTGGCACAGGCGGCGGCGCGGCGTTATGCGCACAACGATTTCCTTCAAATTACACATTAGTTGTAAATGGTAACTCTATTTTATTGTCAGGCATTCGTCCTGCTTTCAAAAAATTACAACAAAGCCCTTCACTTGATGGCATCATTTTTGGTGCAAACGTTACCAACGCTGGACGCTTTGGCACACTCGAAGTAGACGCTCACCATCAACTTTCTGCTTTTAAAGAAAAACAGCCTGGCAAAGGCTCAATCAATGCGGGGGTTTATTTATTAAAAAATGAACTGCTACAAAATGTGAATCCCGATAAAGAAAGTAGCTTGGAATGTGATTGTTTTCCAGCCTGGCTAAAGATGGGAAAATCCTTTGCGGTGATGGACAATCACGCGCCTTTTATTGATATTGGCACCCCTGAAACACTGAAAAAAGCGCATGAAATGGTTCTTTTACACCAACCTTTTATTTCAGGGCAACAAGGTGTGATGGTGGCGTAACTTGTTGTAAATACACGTCATAATCGGTTAATTTATGGTTGTTTTCTGGTTGCAATTAGGCTATATTTAGGTATGACAGATATACGCTTGGAAAATGCTATGCCTGAGTTACATTCTCTATTTAACACCGTCCCAAAAAGTAATTTTTTAGATCTGATTGGCAAAGATCCTAAGAAAACCGTTGATTTTCTTGACTTTGACACCAATGATGTTTCAAAAGCTACAAATACAGCCAAAGCATCTATACGTTATGACGACAAAATACCCAAAGAATTAAAGCAAAGACTTGCAGAAATTGCATTAGTTTGCGAGCTTGTCGCAAATTTTTTTGATGGAGATGCTGCTAAAACAGCATTATGGTTTAAAATTCCTAACCCTGCTTTAGGAAATATTGCACCCAGAGATATGTTACGGTTTGGACAGTTTGAAAAACTCCGTGCTTTTATTAGTAATGCATTGGAAGGCAACACACCTTAATGAAAAAAAGCAGCACAGTAATATATCAACTTGAAAAATTAACTACAAAGGATCTAGAAAAATGGACTAAGCGGTCTAAAGAAATTAAAGATTATGTTAACCAAAATTATGATTTCTTTGCCACAGAAAGATCACGCATTTTTTTAGATCTTAAAAACACACTCCTTAGAAATTGTTCCACTCACAGCTTTAATAATTGGCAACGTCTTGTGTCTTGGAAGTATACATTACATCCTTTGTCTACAACTGGAAGTAGTGAGCATGCCGTTGGGGGTAGGTTCAATTATGGGAAAATTGATCCATCTCGGTTCCCCTATTTTGGAGCGTTATATATTGCAGAAGATCGAGATACCGCTTTTAGAGAAAAATATGGGATTTCGAAAACAGGCTCAACTACCGGATTAACCGAAGAAGAACTAGCATTAACTAAAAAATCATCAGAAACTATTATTTCAGTAGATGGAGACATTTATAATGTCTTAGATATTACAAACAAAGACACCTTAAATGACTATTTTAATTTAATAAAAACCATCAAATTACCAACATCTATTTCAAAAAAAGCCAAGAGAATTAAATTTACCCCTATGAAAGAAGTAAAAGATCTTGATGGTTTGTTCAAAACAATATACTCACCTGATTAGCGACAAATGCCCATATTGTTCAGTATCCCTGCCAATTGCCAAATATTGGGCCATATTGCATATGAAGCAGGAATTGAAGGTATATTGTATACATCTGTAAAAGATGGGAAAAAGTGCGCTGCCATTTTTCCACGGAATTTTAATAATAGCTCGTCTTTTGTTGAAATAGATCGTAGAAAAGCACCGCCTGAGATAGAATCAATTAAATTAAGATTGGACAAAACCTCATACCAAATATTTATTTAACTTTATACTGATTAAGAAGCATTCTAATTAGTTTTTGGCAGAGAACGTTTGAGCATAAAAGTGACATCTTCATTCGCATTAACATACTGAATTTTGATATTAGGATTTTTTGATGGATACACTCTGAATACCTCATCAACAAATCCTTGTCCGACCATGGGAATTTTAGAAAAATCTAAGATAACATTGCCAATTGGCACAATCTCTGTGAGTAACTTTTTAGCTTGAGAACGAGACATCAAACTTTCTCCTTCTCCAATTAACTTGCTCAACTGAATTATCATCGATTTTACAAAATATAAATTAATCTATATGTTTAATTTAACATTTGGATTAATTTGATTCAAATATGGTTCACACTTTCACCCCAAATGCGCCTTCAACATCCATAATGTCTTTTCATGCGCTGATAAACGCTCAACCAGCAGATCTTGAGTGACTTCGTCTTGCTCATCTTCAGCTTGGCGTAATATTAGCGCAATATGTTTGGCAATGGCTTCATGGCTTTCAACCAAATCTTTAATCATGGCAAAGGAATCAAGTTTTAATTTTGCTTCTGATATCGTTTTGAGTTTTGAGAATTCTTCAAAGCTACCCGGTGCGCTGTCTCCCAGTGCACGAATGCGTTCAGCAATTTCATCTACCGCTTCGGCTAATTCTTTGTATTGCTCTTCGAACATACCATGCAAACTATGAAAATGCGGGCCTACCACATTCCAATGATAATTTTGCGTTTTTAAATATAAAGCATAAGTGTTCGCTAATAACACTTTTAGCCCACTGGTTGCGCCGCTTGCTGCTGCCATGAGAATTCTCCTAATGATGACTGTTTATAACGTCAGTTATAAACAGCGAAAATGCACGTATTTCATACCTTTATATATATAAGTTTAAGCTATGATTCAAGGCAGCGAAGATAAAGTTCATAAAAGTTTTTACTGGATAAACTAGATGAGGCAGCTATGAAAACCGTACTCATAACACTCGGCGTCATTCTTGGGATCATTATATTGGTTGTGATGTATGTTATTGGCCTATACAACCGCTTAATAGAACTTAAAAATCGCTTTGTGAATGCCTTTGCACAAATCGACGTGCAATTACAACGGCGTTACGACTTAATTCCTAATTTGGTTGAAACTGCCAAAGGCTACATGCAACATGAGCAAAAAACCCTAACCCTGATCATTGAAGCACGTAATCAGGCTAAAACAGCGGCTGCAACCGTCGCACAAAGCCCAGCCAATAGCGCTGCCATGG
>CAZCXZ010000045.1:3802-27401 GCA_964502705.1 Uncultured Candidatus Berkiella sp.
GAACGCTGCAGAAACGGGTTTAACCGCACAGATGGGACGATTTTTTGCATTAGCAGAAAGCTACCCTGATTTAAAAGCAAACCAAACCATGCAACAACTTATGGAAGAATTATCGTCCACAGAGAACAAAATCAGTTTTGCACGTCAAGCATTTAATGATGCCGTGATGTTTTATAATACGGCTCGTCAGCAATTTCCGGGGAATATTATTGCTGGCATGTTTAATTTCGAGGCGGCAAAACATTTCGAAATTGAAAATAAAGAAGCTAAAGAACCAGTCAAAGTATCATTTACAAACCCAACGCCATAAAGGGCTAAAATGAATTTCTTTGAACAACAAGATAAAGCACGCAAGCGAACATCGACCCTTGTTTTGTATTTTATACTGGCAATCATCTTTATTATCCTCGCCATTGATTGCCTTATTCTGGGGTTGATTTATGCTAATGTACCAACTGGAGTTGACTCAAAAGAACTACTCTCTGATGCCGTTCTCATTGGCATTGGACTCACTCCGCTAGTTTTAATTGTGATTGGCATCGGTACATTAATACGCATGTATCAGACTCGTGGTGGCGGTGTGAGCGTTGCAGAAATGGTTAAAGCACGCCCAATCGATCGCGATACCCAAGATTTTAAAGAGAAACGCTTTATCAATATTGTTGAAGAAATGTCGATTGCCTCGGGGGTGAGTGTCCCTCAATTATTTGTGATGGACAATGAGCCTGCGATTAATGCATTTGTGGCCGGCGTGCACCAGAATGATATGGTCATGGTAGTTACTAAAGGCGCATTAGATAATTTGGATCGTGATGCTCTGCAAGGCGTCGTCGGACATGAATTTAGTCATATATTCAACGGCGATATGAAAATCAACCTCAAATTAATTGGATTGCTAGGTGGCATTTTTGCTATCGGGCAATTAGGTGCTTTTGTTCTGCGTTCATTACAATTTTCGTCATCATCACGCTCTTCATCGTCGTCATCATCAGGCAGCAAAGGAAATGGCATTTTTATTATTCTCATTTTAGGTATAGGACTTTTTGTAATAGGTTATATTGGGTTATTTTTTGGGCGATTAATAAAAGCGGGGATTTCAAGACAGCGTGAGTCACTCGCTGATGCTTGCTCAGTGCAATACACTCGCAACCCTCAAGGTTTAATTAATGCATTAACGGCCATAGGCTCGCAAACAGGTTCAAAGCTAACATCCAGTCACGCAGAAGATATCAATCATATGTGTTTTGGGCCTTCCTTAAACATGTGGCTTAGCTCATTACTGGCTTCGCATCCTCCCATTGAGGAACGGATCAATGCGCTTGATCCACAAGGCTATTTATCTCAAGCTGAAACAACAGCACCTAAAGCAATACAACCTGAAGTCAGTAAGCCCAACGACAGTACTGCACAGCTGAGTGCCATATTACTAGCACCTGCTGCACTTGCCACGAATGCCAGTACGATTGAGCAAAGTATCGGAAATCCACAAATGGCTCATATTGAATATGCTGAAAAACTCTATGCAGCTATCCCTTCAGCATTAAAAGATCAATGCCACAAAGTACAGGAAGCACCATTATTGCTTAATGCGATACTCATGGCTTCCAGTGAGAAGATTGCCAATAAAGCCCCTCAAGTGCTAGCTTCTAGACTCTCTGATGACGATTTTTCAAAAATACATCAATATACTAAACAAATTAAAGCATTGGGCCCACTTTTTTTACTGCCACTGATTGATATCATTTTACCCACCTTCAATCAAAATGCTTCAGAAGACAAAAGCAACCTCATTGCAGGCTTAGAAATGCTGGCCGCCATTCATATTAGCTTATTTTCGTTTAGCGTCGTTGCGATGATCAAGAAATCCGCCACGCACCCTGTGACATCAAAAAGCACCAAACAGCTACCTACCCAGACGCTCTTGAAAGAAATTTCAGAACTCATGCGCTTCATTGTCACTTGCACCAATAACGACGAACAAAGTTCTAAAGCGCTTTATACTAAATTGATGAAAACCTTCAGCAATAAAACCATGCCAGATTTTGAGCGTTTGGACTTTGATGCGCTTGATTTCCAAAAGCGACTCTACCAATTAAATTTACTTTATCCACTTGGTAAAGAGAAGCTTATTCATGCCTGCCTGGTTTGCGTTGAAACCGACCAAAAAATCAATATTGAAGAAGCCCAAGCCGTTCGAGCTATTGCTGCATGCCTAAATTGTCCCATCCCACCGATACTCCCTACCCTGGCTGAGTAAACATTGACTGCTGTGTATATATTACTCCCTAAAGACATTTGATGTTTCAACCGAAAAATAGAGCAATAGCCCTATTTTTATTGACCAACATAAGCGTTCACGAATGAACCAACATCACGATAGCATTACATTGCTTGAAGAAAGCGCAGCACCAGAGGTAATAGAATCGCTCTACCGTACTGGTTTGCTTTCACAACAGGGCAGAGAAGTTGGCATGGATCTGCTTTATCCAAATAAGCAGTGGGGATATTGGATAGGCAATCTACTGCTGATTTTAGGTTGGGTCTTCATCTTAAGTGGCATTATCTACTTCTTTGCATTTAACTGGCATAAAATGTCGAGCGCATATAAATTCAGCTCTATACAAGTATTAATTCTCGTGTGCCTTGCAGGCGCTTGGGCCCATTCCATTGATAACTTGAAAGGTAAGTTATTCTTAACCGGCGGTTGCGTGCTAATTGGCGTGTTTTTAGCGGTATTTGGTCAGATCTATCAAACCGGTGCTGATAGTTATCTGTTATTTTTAGGATGGGCTGCCATTATTGCACCTTTTGTGATTATTGGGCAATTCGCACCCCTTTGGGCAATTTGGATGCTACTTGTCAATATTGCGGTTGTCTTATTCTGGGAACAAGGGTTATCCATTTCAGGCGAAGATAAAAGCTATTTACTTATCGTGCTATTGCTTCTTAATGGCGCCGCATTAGTATTAAGAGAAATACTTTTTAATCATAAAATTGAGTGCTTACAAGGTCGATGGCACCGAATTTTACTTTGCCTAAGTATCTTAATCATCAGCTTTATTCCAATTTCATTGTACATCATGGATAAAGGGTATGACCACACACCACTTATGCTGACCGCGTTGGTTGGATTCCTTATGCAAATGAGCTTTCTATTCTTCTATCGATTTACCCATCGTGATCGCTGGGTTTTCGCTATGACACTCTTAAGTTTAAGTATTATTACTTGTGAAATTGGCTATAAATTCTTGAGCATGCTGTCGCTTGATAAAACCCTTGATTTCCTACTTATGACCGTTATTATCTTAACCGTTTTCTCGGTTAGTGCATATATACTGCGCAAAAGGTGAGTAATGAAAGATCTGAGTGTGCAAACATTACTTGATAAATTGGAAACCAAAGGGTTTCTTAAAGAGCGCAATCGTGCAGAAGCCTTTTTATTGTGCGAAGAAAATCTCGACCATATTCCCATCTATGTTCATGTGCTAATTGGTTTTGGAGCTTTATTTGGTACTCTGAGCTTAATTGGATTAATAAGCGCTTCAGGACTTATCGAGTGGGATAACCATTTATTAGTGATGACGATAGGTCTTGTCGCTATTGGCGCAGCGATCGCGATTAATTATGCATTAAGACATAGTGATGAGCTTTTACATAGCTTTAGCTTACAGCTAACTTGTATTTTAATGCTCATCGGCAAAGCATTGTTTATTTGGTCAGCGGCAGAGGCACTCGAACCACTTTACCCAATGCTTGAAAAATCATGGCTGGTTACGATCAGTATGTTTTTTATAATATTACCCACTTACTTTCTTTTTCCGGTCGCTCTGGACAGATTTTTATCTAGTTTGGTATTAATTAGCACGCTTCTCTTTTGTGCCTTATTCGAATTTACAAATAACATGCCCTTCTTTATATGCTACTTCGCATTAATAGTACTGGTTGGGTATTTGCTCAATGACAAACACAAGCCTCACTCACTCGAAGCATTAACCTATGCAAGCGTTACGGCCCTGGGGGTTTGTGCGGTCTATCTTTCTGGGAATTTTGATTTTGCAATGCGCACAGTAGGGATGTCACCCATACCATTGATTGTATTTAACTTAACGCTCGCTTTAGCGATCATTACGCAGTGCTTTACGATTAAAACAAATCCTGCCCCCCATTTTTTGGTATTTGTAACTGGATGTATTGCGTTGATGATATTAGGTATTATATCAACCAATGGTATTCTTTACGGAATGGGACTCATGATCTTAGGTTATGAAAAACATCGTCGAATTTTCATCATTATGGGCGCCGTTTTTTTAGCACTGTTCTTGGTTCATTATTATTATAGCCTTAGCTTAAGTCTTGCTCATAAAGCGGCTATTTTAGCAGGCAGCGGTGGACTGTTACTCATTGCGCGCATGGTTTTACAGCATGAACATTGGGATAAGCATCATGATTAGATACGCAACCCTATTTATTGCGACAATCATGACATTTGTACTATTTAATGTGATGATTTATCAGAAGAAAACCTTACTAAAATCAGGCGAGACCGTTTATTTCTCGATTCTACCTGCTGATCCACGCTCATTGATGCAGGGCGATTATATGACATTTCGATATGCGCTTGAAAACGAAATTGAACAGAGCCAGTTAGCTCCAGCGAAGAATCATGGTTATTTAGTGATTGCCTATGATGACCAAAGCATTGGACATTTCAAACGATTTTATTCAGGTGAAGCGCTATCTGCTAATGAGCGTCTCTTACGATTTAGCTATCGCCCTATGCAATTCCCTAAATGGGATATAAAACCGCATACCTTCTTCTTTCAAGAAAAGCTTCAGCCAGAGTTCCAAAAAGCCACATATGCCATTTTTCATTATAATGGTGCTAAGAATTATCTGTTAGTCGGATTGGCCGATCAAGATAAAAAGCGTATAGAACCAAAAGATCTGCCGAAAAATCAGTGAAAAAGAATGCGTCGATTTTTCTGATCGAAGCTCACTGCCTGATTTTTCAAAAACTTAGTACCCACTAATCCCCAACGTTGCTTAACATCGCAATCACCAATGGCATAACGTACAATCGGTGAGTCAATTTTTTTATCACCAATTTCGAAGACACCATCTAGCTCTGCTAAAAAGCCAGATTCAGCTTGATTAAACACATCATAGGTAATAATGCCATTCTCTTTGTTTTTGCGATCTTCATAGCTGAAGCAAATTGGCATTTTAACATAACCGCTATAGCCACTATCAACCAAGAAATCGTATTCAGAAGCAGCTTCTTTACGCAATACTTTGGTTTTTACAACAGGCAAATAATATTGATTACTTAGCTCTCGTACCCCTGCATTTGATTGATTAAAATCTTTGTGATAACTCAGTACTAAGCGGTCTTTAGGCAAATCAAGCTTCATAATCACATCATGGAAAAAATTTGTTCCAATCACACCTTCAATTTCTAAACTTTGTAATAGTTGAAAATCGTCGCTTGCGGTGTTACTGGCAATAAATGGTACATCCCGCAAGGTTGCCTCACCCAGCTTTAATTCTTTAATAAGATATAAAGCGGTGCTAATGGTAGCCTGCTTATGCGATGTTTCAAATACCCTTTTGCGGCTTTCTAACGGCGTTAGTTTTAGTTTTTTTACCAGTTCATAGGAAATGAGACTAGCATCCGCACCGGTATCAATTAGAAATCGATACGGCCCTTGGCCATTTAACATAACATCGGCGTACACAAACCCAAAGTTCTCTTTAAGAGGAACCTCTACTTGATCTTTTTGGTGAAAATCGATTTCCCACGGTACTTGACGATTAAAGGGTTGTGCCGTTCGCACTGTTTTTATTTCTTCTGCGCCGAGATCGCAAGTGCTCTGCATCAAAATGATAATCAGGCAAGCCTTAAACCAATTTTTCATTTGTAAGTTTCAATCCCTTGAAAAGGTAATCCTTAAAATTATAGCAAACTGTTTAAACAATCAGATATTAAAACTGGTTGAGATACTGTTCCTTATCTATGATAAAGGTAATGTGAGCCTTTAACGGTTGGGATCTGCTATGCAAATGAATAAACTGACGTCAGATTGGACAAAAATATTAAGCCTAATGGTCATGTTCATAGGCTTATCGGTTGCTTATGCGCCCTTCGCATTTGCAGAATCCAACTACGTTCATGATGAAGCGAATGTGCTTAGCGCTTCTATGAAAGAGAAACTCAATCAGCTGCTTGGTGATTTAGAAAAAGGTAAAAATATACGCATTGAAGAAGTTATTTTACCCACCGTAGGAACACAAGATCCATCCACCGTAGCCGGGGGAATTGTACAAAAACTCGACAGCAAAGCCTCACCTGCGGAAAACCAAGCAGTGATTATTTTTATTATCGATAATGGTTTTATACAAATTTATCCTAACCAAAAATTGGCTGCCGCTCTTGATGAAAAAACCATTGCCAGCATCGTTAAAAATGCATCAAAAAGCATGCAAGATAAGAAATACGATGAAATGGCACGTGTCGGTGTAGCGGGCGTCTATCACTATTTTCAAAAGAGTAATGCTGGTAATGGTGCTGGTAAAGAATCTTCCAGCAAGAAACCTTTACTCAATATTGCCTTTGCTTTGCTTGTGTTAGTTGTTATTGTAGGCTTAATAAAATTTAGTAATAAAAAGTCACTTTAATTTCTTTACCATACAGGTTATGGGTGGTTGACTTAACTGTTTAACCACCACAAACCCACAAGTTTCATAGGTCCGTATTGCTGCAAGATTCGCCGTATCTGGATCAACAAAGCAAGCTGAAAACGGTGATTGTATATAAGACTCTATAAATTGTGACAACAGCACAGAGCTTAAATTTTTATTTAAATACTGCTTTTCACCAATATAGAGATCGATCGCGGCCGTTTTTTCATTAGCCAAAGGCAAATCATACCCTTCTCTTTCAAAATCATTCACATCATAGTATTGAATATAACCAATCGGTTTTGAAGCACACTCAATAATAAATGCATGAAGCGGCTTTTCGTCGCTACCACTTATTTTAAAACCCTTGGTATAGGTATGATATTTTTGTTCAATATCTTTATTGGTCCAAGCTTTATCTTTCGACCACCACTTGGCAACATGATCTGCATTCAACCAACGCTTTAAGTAAGAAAAATGTTCGATAGCTAATGGTTTAAAGGTGATCTGTTTACGAATAAAAGCATTAAATGCACTCGGCTCTTTATGCGTTTCAACATACTGTATCACACGCTGCGCCGCTTGCTGGGGATCGTCAGAGGTAGTATCAATTTCTAAATCATAATCGATAGCTGGATTATAAACTTGTGGGTAAAGTGCTCTAGCAAGCCCTGCAAATCTGTCATCACGTTCGCTTTCGCGCCTTTCACACTCCATGAGTTCGCAGATAACTTTAACGACATACACCTTGTTAGCAAAACACAGGGCATCAACATATCGCATGAAGATCTCATTCTGCCACAGAACTTCATCAATAATGAGGTCATAACCCTTTTCGATCAAAACCGCTATGGCTTCAATCATGTCCCAGTGCAGTTGTACCGCATTTGGGCCATCAA
This sequence comes from Uncultured Candidatus Berkiella sp., assembly GCA_964502705.1. GTDB lineage: Bacteria > Pseudomonadota > Gammaproteobacteria > Berkiellales > Berkiellaceae > Berkiella. The sequence goes on from CAZCXZ010000045.1 coordinate 11,380, forward strand.
CAATATGCGTTAGTGGATTGCCCTGCTCATCGAGTGAAAAATCATGAAAAAACCAATCTTTAGGTTCGTTTTCAAAAGCGACGAATTTCTCATCTATCCAAAAATTGACTAAATGATCAATTGAGTAATACAAAAAGGGCCGCTCTGACTGCCGCATAATTTGTCTTGCGAGTGTCGATTTTCCTGAGGAAGACGTGCCATTTAAAAATATGATCATATGTTTTGGGTAAATTACCTAACAATGTTTTTTAGATAGGATTTCATTAATGGTTTTAACACAATTTAGTGCATTCAGATATAAGCTGCTTAAAAATGCGATTTTAAGCATATTAGGTCTATATTAAATAATAGGGAATAGACCATATATCGAGAGTAAGTTGACATACATTTTAGTGGCATTGCTGATCTATCTTGCAAGCCTAGGTTTGATCATTTTTTGTGAAGGACTCACCTAAATGGGTAGTATCTACTTGTTGAGTGGCATCATCAGTCTTGTTCTCGTTATTTATTTATTGGTTGCGCTACTGAAGCCAGAGATCTTCTCATGAGCACTTTACCATTCAATACCAATAGCCTCGCTCAACTTGTTTTACTACTTGGCACGCTAGCTGTCCTCATAAAGCCGCTAGGGCGATATATTGTCCGCGTCTATAGTAACCAGATGGTATTCCTTGATGTTATCGTAGGGCCAATTGAAGAAGCGCTATATCGATTCGCTAATATTAACCCCAGCAAAGAAATGTCCTGGACACAGTATGCTGGCGCCGTATTGACCGCAGGTTTTGGTGGTTTCCTATTATTGTTCGGTATCTTAAAGTGCCAAGCATTCTTGCCTTTAAATCCCCAAGGATTGGGAAATCTGAGTGACGATCTGGCTTTTAATATAGCAGCAAGTTTTACCACCAATACGAATTGGCAATCCTATACCGGCGAGGCAACGTTAAGTCAATTTAGCCAAATGTTTGGGTTAACGGTACAAAACTTTCTGTCAGCCAGCATGGGTATGGCAGTTGGCATTGCGCTCATTCGTGGCATCGTGCGCAAAAACAGCAAAGCGATTGGTAATTTTTGGGTTGATTGGCTGCGTGGCGCACTCTACATTTTATTACCACTTTCACTTGTCATGGCGCTGATATTGGGTTCGCAAGGGGTTATTCAAAATTTTAATGCAGATGTACTCGCGATTAATCTTGAAGCAGGCTCACAACCTATTCCAGGGGGGCCAGTTGCATCACAAGTAGCTATTAAACAGCTGGGAAGCAATGGCGGTGGTTATTTTAATGCAAACTCGGCACACCCTTTTGAAAACCCAAATGCTCTCACCAACTTTCTAGAACTGCTTGCAATACTATTGATCCCAACTGCATTTTGCTACGCCTTTGGTCTCATGGTTAATGATAAACGGCAAGGGTGGGCAATTTTGCTTGCAATGACCTTGGTTTTTGTCCCTCTATATCTTTTTAGCGTTTACCAAGAGCAACAAGGTAACCCATTGCTCAGTACTCTTCCTATTGAACAACGTGCCAACCCCGCGCAAACGGGTGGTAACATGGAAGGTAAAGAAACACGTATAGGCATCGTGAATTCAGTATTGTGGGCCAGTGCGACCACTGCGACATCGAACGGCTCGGTTAATTCAATGCATGATTCTTATACCCCACTAGGTGGGCTAGTCACATTGTTATTTATGATGCTTGGTGAAATTATCTATGGTGGGGTTGGCACAGGTTTGTACGGTGTTATTGTTTATATCTTTATTACCGTATTTATCGCAGGGCTCATGGTGGGACGAACCCCCGAATATCTTGGTAAGAAAATTCAAGCCTTTGAGATAAAAATGGCCTCCCTTTGTATCATTCTTCCCGTCATGACAATTCTATTTGGCACTGCTGTAACGATTATGTCACACGAAGGCGCTAACAGCATGCAAAATGCCGGCGCTCAAGGGTTTAGCGAAATTATTTACGCACTTACCTCTGCTAGCGCTAACAATGGCAGTGCCTTTGCAGGGCTCAGCGCAAATACCCCTTTCTATAATGTTCTACTTGGCATCTGTATGCTACTGAATCGATTTTGGACAATTATTTTTGTACTGGCGATTAGTGGTTCGTTGGCATCAAAACAGATAACACCCGCAACGGCTGGCACTTTATCAACACATTCCATACTATTTGTGCTGTTCCTGGTAGGTATTATCATCATGATTGGCATACTTACTTATATACCCACATTAACATTGGCTCCAATTTCTGAGTATTTTCTAATGATGAGTATGCAATAATGCTACGAATATTAATGCAAATATTTTTGCGCCTTTCGATACGTCACCAACTCCAGAACCCGGTGATGTTTGTAACCTATGTTGCCAGTATATTAACAACTGTGCTTGCTGTTTATGATTTTCAGCATCCGCAAGCAGGACCTTTGCACTTTCCAATGCATATTGCAATTTGGTTATGGTTCACTGTTTTATTTGCCAACTTCTCAGAGTCCATCGCTGAGAAGCGCGGCAAAGCACAAGCTGAAAATCTCAAGAAATCACGACGCGATATTTTAGCTAAAGTCTTAAAAAATCAGGACGACCGAAATTACACGCTGTGCAATTCCTCACATTTACATAAAGATGACCTTATTTTAGTGGAAGCTGGCGATGCAATCCCCGGTGATGGCCAAGTTGTTAAGGGTGTGGCTACCATTGATGAAAGTGCAATTACCGGGGAAAGTGCGCCCGTAATACGTGAAGCAGACGGCGATAGAGATGCCGTGACTGCAGGTACGATGGTTCTTTCCGATTGGCTCGTCATACGTGTCACCTCCAATCCCGGCGAAACTTTTTTAGATCGAATGATTGGGATGGTTGAAGGCGCCAAGCGACAAAAAACACCGAATGAGGTTGCTCTGGGAATATTATTGTCGGGCATGACTTTGGTCTTTTTGGTTGTTGCTATAACCTTATTGCCGTTCTCAATTTTCACTGCCATGAATGCGCAACAGGGTCATGCCATTAGTCTGACTGTTTTAATCTCACTGCTAGTTTGTCTCATTCCCACGACAATAGGTGGACTATTATCGGCAATCGGGATCGCAGGAATGGATCGACTGATTCAAAGCAATGTCATCGCCTCTTCAGGTCGTGCAGTCGAAGCCGCTGGCGACGTTAGTGTTTTGCTTCTTGATAAAACGGGAACCATCACATTAGGGAATAGACAAGCTATTGCATTCTACCCCGCAGCGAATATCACGATTAAACAGTTAGCAGAAGCTGCCGAGCTTTCATCGATTGCTGATAATACGCCTGAAGGAAAAAGCATTGTATTGCTGGCACGTGAAAAATACCTTATTGGTCCTACCGATGTTGTCGCGCTTAATGCTACCTTTGTGCCCTTTAAAGCAGAAACGCGCATGAGTGGCATCATCTTGGGTGACAGACACATTTTAAAAGGTGCAACAGACGCAATCCAAAAGCATATTGCGGGTCTTGGCACCCAAATTGATGAAGGTCTGCTTAAACAGATTGAACAAATCGCGCGACTAGGCAGCACCCCACTGTTAGTTTGCGATAACAATCAAATACTCGGCGCTATACAACTTAAAGATATTATTAAACCCGGTATCAAGGAACGACTCGGTGAGCTACGTTCTATGGGCATTAAGAGCATTATGATGACGGGTGATAACCCTCTCACAGCAGCAACTATAGCAACCGAGGCTGGTGTCGACGACTTTATTGCTGAAGCCAGTCCTGAAGAAAAGCTTAAATTCATTCGACGCTTTCAAGAAAGCGGACAACTAGTAGCCATGATGGGGGATGGCACGAATGATGCCCCAGCACTTGCTCAAACTGATGTGGCCGTCGCAATGAATAGTGGAACGCAAGCTGCCAAAGAAGCCGCCAATATGATTGATTTAGATTCAGATCCCACCAAGCTGATTGAAATCGTTATTATTGGAAAGCAACTTTTAATGACGCGAGGCGCGCTAACGACTTTTAGCATTTCAAATGATATTGCAAAGTATTTTGCAATCTTACCTGCTGCATTTAGCACCTTAGTGCCAGGCTTGGGTTTACTTAATGTTATGAACCTCTCAACACCACATTCGGCTATTCTCTCAGCTGTCATATTTAATGCTTTGATTATTATCTTTTTAATCCCCTTGGCGCTTAAGGGTGTTAAATATAAAGCGGTTAACGCGAACGCGCTGCTACGAAACAATTTAATGATTTATGGATTGGGTGGCATGATTGTACCTTTTGTCGGCATTAAACTGATTGATCTTTTAATTAACCGATTGGCAATGTGGTGAGATAATATGGAAAAGGGCTTTATCACTAACCCGCTTCGCACCACCGTAGTCTTCTTAGGTTTTTTCTCTGCGCTATTTGGCTTATGTTACCCCGGATTGGTTACATTGCTCCTACAAGCTACCTGCAGTGAAAAAGCGAATGGCAGCCTAGTTGTGGTGAACAATCACGTACGTGGATCTTTGCTTATTGGGCAACATTTCACGCAAGATCACTATTTTTGGGGTCGCCCCTCTGCTTTGCAAATTCCCTATCGCCCAACCTCTTCGGGTGGTTCAAATTTCAACCCAACGAGTCAAAAACAACTTTCATTAGTTAAAGCTCGAATAAAAATATTGACTCAAAGAAATCCTAAGCAGACGTCATTGATCCCGATCGATCTCGTAACCGCTTCTGCCAGTGGACTAGATCCTGATATTAGCTTGGCGGCGGCATTTTATCAGATCCCTCGCATAGCGAACGCTCGAGGAATCGATGAAAGCAAAATCTTTGAATTAATCAATCAACATTGTTCTGGAAGTATATCAAGTCTTCTAGGAACGACTCATATTAATGTATTAAAACTTAATATTGCGCTAGATAAGGTAAGTCAAAACCATCATGGAGACACAAAGACCGGATCCTGAACTGCTACTACGTCAATTTAAAGACGAAAAGAAGCAGCGTGGAAAACTGAAAATATTTTTCGGTGCTTGTGCCGGCGCAGGTAAAACCTATGCCATGTTATTAAATGCGCGCGATAAAATGAAAGAAAACCAAAAGGTGGTCGCTGGCATCATTGATGCCCATGGTCGCAGTGAAACTTCTCAATTACAAGAAGGCATACCTCATTTACCATTGAAAGAAATTCAATATCAAGGGATCACCTTGAAAGAATTCGATATTGATAGCGCCATTGCTGAGAACCCAGATATATTATTAATAGACGAACTTGCCCATACAAACACGGTCGGCTCAAGGCACCTTAAGCGTTGGTTAGATGTCGAAGAAATATTAAACCAAGGCATTGATGTTTATACGACTTTAAATGTGCAGCATCTAGAAAGTTTAAATGACACTGTCGCAAATATCACTGGGATCCGCGTTAAAGAAACGGTCCCTGATTCCATTTTTGATAGTGCCGATGAAATTATTTTGGTCGACATACCCTCGGAAGTGATTTTAGAACGTTTAGCAGAAGGCAAAGTCTATTTAGGTGAATTTGCTAAACAACGTGCTGCTCAAAACTTCTTCAAGATGGAGAATTTAATTGCCTTACGTGAAATTGCTTTACGCCGCACGGCCGAGCGCGTCGATGCTCTTCGTGATATTTATAAAAAATATAAAAATATAGATAAAAAGCAACTCATTGCTGACAAGCTATTAGTTTGCATTAATACCAAATCAATTTCGTCTGCGCTAATCAGAACAGGAAAGCAGCAAGCAACTCGCTTGCGATGTCCATGGACTGTTGTTTATGTTGAGAACCAAAATTATCTCAAATTAAGCGACGAAGAAAAGGCTTATGTTGAAAAAACACTGCGTCTTGCTGAGCAGTTAGGCGCTAAAACCATTACCATTCAAGAACCTAATGTTTCAGCGGCCATATTGAAGTATGCCAAAGAAAATAATTTCACAAGAATCATGGTGGCAAAGTCAAAAGTTTCAAAAATCAAATCAAAGCTTTTTGGTAACTTGGTCTATGACATAATTGATAATAGCGAAGATATTGACGTATACATTATTAATGAAGACAGCGAACGCAGCACCATCAAAAAATCTAAAACAACCAATAATACGGCATGGTGGTCATATTTCAGTGCGATTTTTATTATCATTGGTTGCACATTAGTTGGGCTACCGGTTAAAGAATGGCTGGACCCTGAAAATGTGGTCATGATATATCTTGCTGGCGTTGTGTTTGCTGCAGCAACCAGCGAACGTTCTGCGTCAATACTGGCATCTGTTTTAAGTGTAATTTTATATAAATTCTTTTTCACACAACCTTATTATAGCCTTAGCACTTATCATCCACGCGATATTGTGACAATTAGCGTCTTGCTATTAACAGCGCTCGTTATTAGCTCATTAACGTCGCAACTACGAATTCAAAATCTACTTGCCCGTAAGCGAGAAAAATTTACTGCCGAGCTCTATGCTTTAAGCCACAAATTAGTACAAGCAACCGGCAAAGCAAAAATTGCAAAAGTGGTTTCACAACATATTGGTGATGCTTTCGAAAGCGCTGTCACTGTCTGGACACCCGATCATTTCGGTCATTTACAGTTATCTTCGCATCCTAGTATTAAAGCCGATCTTAAAGAGCAAAGCGCAGCACAATGGGCATTTGGCCATAATGAACAAGCCGGGCTTGGCACCAATACCATGCCAAGTGCAAGAGGTTGTTATTTGCCATTAACCAGTGGAAACGTGGTGATTGGGGTTTTAGGAATTATACCGGCTGATCCGAAGAAGATCTTTTCAAGTGACGAAATCATGATGCTAGATGCGTTGGCGATTCAAACGGCATCAGCGCTAGAAAGAACCAATCGGGCAGAGATCACCGCTCCCAAAATCAAAACCTGGTAAGATTCTGCGCATTCGACTGCTTGAATCTTCGTATATGGTTACTCTGCGACAACCTGTGACGCAGCTTCAGAATCGGTAACCAACACTTCTTTGGTCTTTTGATTCACTGCCAACGTTACGCAAGAATCAGACCAAATGTTAATGGCGCTTTCTAGCATATCAAGCAGTGCATAAAACGGCAGGATGATCCCCATCAAGGTTAAGGGTAAATCCATGGTCGTGATTAAAGTACTGGCAATAAAGAAGCAGCCCATAGGGACGCCGGCATTACCGATAGCCGCGATGGTTGCAATAAAGATCCACGTAATTTTTTCAGGGAAGGTTAATTGCAAGCCATGGCTTTGTGCAACAAACATCACCGTAATTAAAATAAACGCCGCACAAGCATTCATGTTAATGCTGGTGCATAACGGAAAGCTGAAACGCGCCACTTTAGATTCGACGCCTAGATTGCGCTCTGCACAGTCAATTGCTGTTGGCATTGCTGCACTCGATGATTTTGAAAAGAAAGCAAATGACAGCGCTGGCAACATTTTAATAAAGGCTTGTTTAGGCGAAATACCATGCCACCAAAGAAATAGCGGTAATACGATCATAGCCTGAATTAAATTAGCCGATAAAATTGCGCCCAAATACCAACCCAATTTTGTAATGGATAACCCTTCCGTTAGCTCAACGACAAACGAGGTCATAAAGCCCCATACAGCGATTGGCATCAGTCCAACTATCCAACGTGTAATTTGCATCATGATCAGAAAGAGGCTTTGTAGTAATTGATGTAATGGAAGGCGTTGCTCTTTGGGTAGTTTGGCGATACCAAAGCCCAACAACATAGAAAGTAACAATATGCTTACAACGTTCCCTTCCAGGAAAGGTTCAATCAAGTTACTCGGTATCACTTTAATAAGTTCTTTAAGGTAATCAACATGGCTAGGCGTTGCGGCAACAACCTCGCTGATTTGAAATACGGGCTGCATGATCGTGTACATGAGCAAAGCGATGGTTGCAGCAATCATCGTCGTTAATATGGTATAGCTCACAATGCGTTTACCCATTTGCGAAAGCGAGTTCTCACCCACTGATGAAATGGTGGCAAGCAGCGATAAACTGATCATGGGTAAGCTGATTAATTTGAGCAACCGTACAAAGATTTCAGAAACAAGGTCGGCGCATTTTAGAATCCATGGCTGCTGCCAGAGTCCCGCTAGGACTGCTAAAAGGATTGCTAATAAAATCTGCCAGTAGCCTCGTCGATTCAACATTTCGGGTTCTCACTCGCTTTTAAAGTGCAAATATGTGGATTTTCAATAGATAATCATTAATAGAGGTTATACGTCAACCGATGATTGACAACAGGAAGGTAGGGTCGGACAGAGGCCGCTGTGAGTATACACTGATAAGCACCTTATGGTTAGTTATGAAAGTAAAACACAATACCCTAGAGGGGTCAAGATAAGGGATTTTGTTTAGTTTACTGTCATATGTCGCATTGCAATTGACACCCTACCGACAATCTTCTATAAGTATTTTATGAAACATTGTAATTGTCCTGCATTTCATTTCACGACCACGACGGCGCTCCCGCGCCAATAATCCCCCATTCCCTACATTTATCGCTTATTTACCCATCACACTGATGAAGGTGTCGTTATGTTTCATAAAATGCCGTTAGTATTACTCGTGGTTATTTTGAGCATTGTGCTCATGCAACCGTATATGCCTTATGAATTTCAAGCGTTTCTTTATGGCATTAGTTTGTCTATCAAATCTCTATTGTTATTTGTGCTGCCAATGATTATTTTTAGTCTTTTGTTCAAAACAGCCGTGGAATTAGCGCATCAGGCAACAAAGTTAATTTTTCTGATATTGGTAGCGGTGTGTTTGTCCAATTTTCTATCGACATTCATTAGCCACTATGTGGGCATTGGCCTTTATCACCTGGACTTAAAACTTGTCTTACCTACCATGACAGATGATCTGGTGCCCTTATGGCAACTGTCATTGCCTGCTTGGATCCCCAATGATAAAGCGATGTTCAGTGGCATTATTGCAGGTATCGGTTTGTCTTATTTAAGGCCGGCACTGGCAGCAAATATTGGCGGTTTTCTCTCAAATAGTGTTAATAAACTACTTCATTATTTAACCTATATTATTCCCTTCTTTGTTGCAGGATTTGCCGTAAAATTGAGCTTTGATGGCCTTATCAAAACCATTGTGCAACAGTATTCAATCATTTTACTCATGATTGTTGTAGCGCAGTTTAGCTATATCGCCTTGATTTACTTCTTAGCAAACAATCTGAAAATAAAACGCTGCATGCAAGCACTGCATAATATGTTGCCAGCGGTCATTGCAGGTTTTAGCACCATGTCGAGCGCTTCGGCAATGCCATTAACACTACTTGCAACCCAAAAGAACTCAACTCAAGGAGAATTTGCGCGCTCGATTATTCCTACCACCGTCAACATTCACCTTATTGGTGATTGCTTTGCAATACCGATTTTGGCTTATGCTATTTTAAAAAGTTATGGTTTCCCAGATCCACTATTCATGCAATATATGATGTTTGCAGGTTTTTTTGTTCTCGCCAAGTTCTCAGTTGCTGCCGTGCCGGGTGGTGGCATTTTTGTTATGCTACCCATTTTAGAAAGTTATTTAGGATTCAATACCCCCATGCTTTCTTTAATAACAGCGCTATACCTGTTATTTGATCCTTTTATCACTGCTGCCAATGTCTTAGGTAATGGCGGTTTTGCGCTTTTCCTCGATAAATGCAGGTATAAATTCGAATAACCAAACAAGGTCTGCCACGGGTTAGCTAAACTTTATTCATGTGGCAGCCTTTCTTAAAAGTGTATATTCACAGAATGCGAAGCATACATGCAAGATATAACTAACATTTCGGTTGGCAGCTTTATCATGCGCTCCATTAGGCCTTTTAAATGGCTAATTAGTGGACAAGTTTTTGTCGCCATCGTTTGGGCAATTGATATCAGTTTAAGACCCTACATTATTAAAGTGATATTAAATGTTATTGCCGATTCACCTAGAAATGAAGTCGTTGAAAAGCTATGGGCTCCTGCAGGATTCTATTTGTTGGTTTCCGTTGTTATTGTGATTGTCTTTCGCTACTATGATTGGGTTGCACTTAAACTGTTTCCTGGCATCAAAAAATACGTCGGTATGGCATTGATGGATCGCATGATGGATCACTCCCATCAAATGTATCAAAATCAATTTACTGGTGGCTTAAGCAACAAAATCAGCGATGTCATGAATGGCGTTGCGAATATTGTTAGAATATTCGTCGATAAGTTCTTCAGCCAAACCCTATCTCTTTTTATAGCTGTATACACGGTATGGACTGTCGATATAAAGTTCGCCTTTGGGCTGTTGGTATGGGTTATTATTTTTCTCAGTATTTCTTTGGGAACCGCGCCCAGAACACGTGAACTCTCAGACAAAGCCGCCGCTGTACGTACAAGTATGATGGGCCATATTGTTGATATATTTTCCAACATGATGAGCGTACGCTTATTTAGCACTAAAAATACTGAACATGCCAACCTAGATAATATAATGGAAAATCACGTAAAAGCAGAACAAAAGCGTGATCGGTTTTTCATGAATGTTCACGCGATACAAGGATTTTGCTTTATTATATTCCAAGCCATATGCTTATGGTGGCTCGTTAAAGGCATTGAAGCTCAAACAATGACCGCTGGCGACTTTGCCCTAATTCTTTCAATCAATATTGCGATGGTTGATCACCTTTGGGTTATATCTCATGATGTTAAAGAATTTGCGGAATATTTAGGAAATGTAACGCAAGGTTTAAGAATAGTAACGGCGCCTATTGAGATACCAGACAAACCCAATGCTAAGAACATTGCGCTTAGTAAAGGAAAAATCGTTTTTGATAATGTACGCTTTCACTACAAGGGCACGGAACCTTTATTCAAAAACAAATCTATCACAATAAATTCAGGACAAAAGGTGGGATTAGTTGGATTTTCCGGAAGCGGCAAAACCACTTTTGTTAATCTGATTTTAAGATTATTTGACGTTACCGGTGGTGCAATTTTAATCGATGGTCAAGATATCCGAGATATTACCCAAAAGAGTTTACGTAAAGCGATTGCCATGATCCCACAAGAGCCTACCCTTTTTAATCGCACGCTGATGGAAAACATTCGATATGGCAAAATGAATGCCTCCGAAAAGGAAGTTATCACAGCCGCCGAAAAGGCTCATGCACATGATTTCATTCGGCTTATACCAGAAAAATATCAGGTGATGGTTGGCGAGCGTGGCGTTAAATTATCAGGTGGGCAAAGGCAGCGAATAGCGATAGCAAGAGCTATTCTCAAAAACTCACCGATCCTCATTTTAGATGAGGCTACGAGTCAACTGGATTCAATGACAGAGACGTTAATTCAAGAAAGCCTCTGGTATCTCATGGAAAAGAAAACCTGCCTCGTGATTGCTCATCGCCTGTCTACGCTGCTACATATGGATCGCATCATTGTTTTTGATCGCGGCAAAATTGTACAAGATGGCACCCATGAAGACTTAATGAACCAACCCGGGCTATACAAATCGTTATGGGAAGCACAAATCGGTGGATTCCTTCCCAGTGAGGATGAAGAGGGCGAGTAATCCAACGTTTAGTCTATTAGGCGGTTAGCTTATTCAACTTCTATTATTAAATAGAAGCGTTAACGATTTTATGGAATATTGGGACAAAGGACTGTGCATAAGTATACTATTGCGCTTGTGATCAGCGTAGCCGCGCTTGGAGCGGGTTATGTCTATTACAATCAAACCGACCATTATCCTAAAAATGAAATCCATTTGCATGGCAATGTCGATATTCGCAATGTTGATCTTGGCTTCCGCGTTAAAGGTCGTTTAGAGGAAATGTTTCATGAAGAAGGTGATTGGATACAAAAAGGTGAAAAACTCGCAACATTAGATGATAAGCCATTCGCTATTGAAGTTGAAAATCAAAATGCCCAAGTAGAGCAAGCATTGGCTAACCTGCAAAAATTGAAAACCGGCAATCGACCACAAGAAATTCAACAAGCCGTAGCATTAGTTAAAGAAAAAGAAGCTGCTTATCAAAATGCTAAGAGAGTGCTTGAACGACAATCGGACCTAGTGAAGCGAAATCTAGCTTCTAAGCAAACTTATGATGACGCCCTTACACAAAGTAAAGAAACCGAGGCACAACTCAATACGGCAAAAGAAGCGCTAACACTAGCCAAAGAAGGCTTCCGAATTGAAGATATTGCGCAAGGCCTAGCACAATTAAATGCTGCCAAAGCACGTTTATCCACCGCCATGATTAACTTTGATGACACCATTCTCTTAGCACCATCTGATGGAACTATTTTAACCCGAATTCGCGAACCGGGTGCAATTATTGAACAGGGTATTCCTGTGTATACACTTTCACTGTCTAGCCCCATTCAAGTACGAGCCTACTTATCTGAAAAAGATCTAGGTCGTGTTAAACCTGGTGATAGTGTACTGGTTTACACCGACTCTTTCCCCAAACAGGCGTTAAAGGGCCAAATCGGTTTTATTTCACCTCAAGCTGAATTTACGCCAAAAAATATTGAAACAAAAGATCTAAGAACCGCTCTTGTATACCGTATTCGAATCATCGTTGATGACAAATCAAATGTGTTAAAGCAAGGGATGCCTGTTGATATTGTCATTCATGTTAGTGATAAGCTGGTGAATACGGAGAAAAATGTCAATGTCATCCGCCATTGAGATCACTTCAGTTTCCAAAATTTTTACAGGAAACCAAACGGCTTTAAATGACATCAGCATTGTTATTAAAGCAGGACAGATCACCGGCTTAGTGGGACCTGACGCGTCTGGAAAAACCACACTTTTACGAATGATCGCAGGGTTGATGACACCAAGCTCAGGTCAAATCAATATCTGCGGGCTTAATACAGTCGAAAGTGGCAATGCTATTCAAGATATTTTAGGTTACATGCCACAGAAGTTTGGGCTATATGAAGATCTCACTGTCATCGAAAATTTGCAACTTTATGCCAGTTTAAGAAATGTAAATAAAGTCAAACGTGTTCACGTTTTTGATAAAATGTTACATTTTACACAACTTGCCCCCTTCACCAACCGTTTAGCAGGTAAACTCTCTGGTGGCATGAAACAAAAGTTAGGTCTTGCCTGTGCGCTTTTAAGTCACCCCAAAGTACTATTATTAGATGAACCCAGTGTCGGTGTTGACCCGATATCACGTCGTGAACTTTGGCAAATGGTGCAAGATCTCATGAAAGAAGGTATGGCCGTTGTTTGGGCAACAGCTTACCTTGATGAAGCAGAGAAATGCGATGAAGTACTTTTGCTCAACAATGGAAAAGTTCTTTTTTATGGTGAGCCTAAAACATTAACGGATACCATTCAAGGACGTACCTTTCTATTACCGGAGAAATCAAGTGAAAGACGTCGCCATTTCTTGTCATTGATTCAACGATCCGATGTGGTTGATGCGCTCGTTCAAGGAGATCACATTCGCGTACTATTAGCCAAAGATGCCAATACACTTTTAAATAGCTCACCAACTGAACCACGATTTGAAGATGGCTTCATTGATATATTAAATGGCAAGTATACGCGAGACTCCCCACTTTCCAGACGGAGATTAAAGCACAACGAGGACAACACGCCACCGATTGTTGCAGAACAATTAACCAAGAAATTTGGTGAATTCACTGCGGCATCGAATATTTCATTCACCATTAATAAAGGGGAAGTGTTTGGACTACTAGGGCCTAATGGGGCCGGGAAATCAACCACCTTTAAAATGCTATGTGGACTTTTACAACCCACATCCGGTAAAGCGTTGGTGTCAGGCCATGATTTAAAATCAGCAAGCAGCCAAGCACGTTCCAAAATTGGCTATATGGCTCAAAAATTTTCACTATATGGAAACTTAAGTGTTAAACAGAATTTACAATTTTTTGCAGGCGTCTATGGACTAAATTACGTGCAAAAAATTCGTCAAATGAGTGAAATGATCCATATGTTTGATTTAAGACCCTTACTTCAAACGAATACCGAAGATCTCCCTTTAGGTTTCAAACAACGTCTCGCACTTGCCTGTGCCATAATGCATGAGCCCGATGTACTTTTTTTGGATGAACCCACCTCAGGTGTTGACCCTATGACTCGTCGTGAATTTTGGGTTCATATTAATGCGATGGTTGAAAAGGGCGTCACAATCATGGTGACCACTCACTTCATGGATGAAGCTGAGTATTGCGATCGTCTAGCGCTCATCTATCGTGGTACTAACATAGCAAGTGACACACCCAGTAATATAAAAAAACAGGCTGCCAATGCGTCTAATCCCAATCCTACATTGGAAGACGCCTTTATTGAAATCATCAATCAGTTTGAGAAAACAACTCGAAATACGGCTATCACATGAGTAACTTTTCGAACAAGCGATTATTCGCTTTTATGAAAAAGGAATTTTATCAAATTGTACGCGATCCTAGCAGCTATCTAATTGCTATATTTCTACCTTTAATGATGATCTTTCTATTCGGCTTTGGCGTATCATTAGATGCTAATACGATTCGAATCGGACTTCTGCTTGAAGATACTTCACGTGAAGCACGCAGTTTAGCTTTTGCATTTCAGAAAACCCCTTACTTTGACACCACTATTCACTATAATCGAAAGCAAATTGAAAACGACTTAATTGCCAGTAAAATTCGTGGATTTGTTGTGATCCCCCAAGACTTCACTAAACGCATTCGCGCGAACGAAACCGTCACCATACAGATTATTGCTGATGGCAGCGAAACCAATACAGCAAGTTTTGTTGAAAGTTACGCTGAAGGCGTAATTGCGAATTGGTCGCGGGACATTAGAAGTCAATTAGTCATCCCTGCTGTGGGCAGTGTTAATACACAAACGCGCGTTTGGTTTAATCCTGAACTCAAAAGTAGAGATGTGTTATTACCAGGCTCATTAGCGGTGACGATGGCGCTAATCGGCACGCTATTAACTGCATTGGTAGTAGCAAGAGAATGGGAAAGAGGCTCAATGGAAGCCATTTTAGCAACACCCATCCGAATTGATGAATTGATCATTGGTAAATTGCTGCCCTATTTCATACTAGGTATGGGCTCAATGTGCATCTGTGTATTTTTGACTGTTATAGGATTTGATGTTCCATTTAATGGATCATTGTGGCTAATGGCTTTAGCGACCGGTTTATTCCTGATCGCAGCACTCAGTCAAGGACTGCTAATTTCGACATTAGCCAAAAACCAATTTGTTGCTTCACAAGCTGCTATTAATGCAGCATTTTTACCCGCTTACATGCTATCCGGATTTTTATATGAAATTGATTCAATGCCATGGCCGATCCGCTTGATTACCCATTTATTACCGGCAAGGTATTTCGTATCAATCATTAAAACCAATTTTCTAGCTGGTGTGATTTGGTCTGATATTTTACCTAATTTAATGGCTATGTTGATAATCGGAGTCG
This sequence comes from Uncultured Candidatus Berkiella sp., assembly GCA_964502705.1. GTDB lineage: Bacteria > Pseudomonadota > Gammaproteobacteria > Berkiellales > Berkiellaceae > Berkiella. The sequence continues at coordinate 26,796 of CAZCXZ010000045.1, forward strand.
TCTTACTAGGTATTGTTGCAAGAAAAACGAAAAGGCGGCTCGATTAATGATATGGATTCGTATTAAGGCGCTCATTATTAAAGAACTGCTTGCGATGTTGCGCGATAAAAGAGCGCGATTCACGTTAATCATTCCACCTTTGATTCAACTATTCATTTTAGCGCAAGCCATCACACTTGAAGTAAAAAATATCTCTGTTGTCTATTTTAGCCTCGACACTGGTTGGTATAGCCAAGAGCTATACCAGCGTATTAAGGGCTCGCCCTACTTTATCAATGTCTACAAAGTTAGTAGCCATCAAGAACTAAAGAAATTGATTGATGATCAAAAGGCGCTAGTTGGAATCGAAATTCAATCTGATTTTTCAAGTGTGATAGCCAAAAAGATGCCTGCAGAAGTACAGCTAATACTCGATGGACGCCGAACGAATGCAGCGCAAATTGCACAGCTTTATATATTAAAGATCATTCAGCGCTTAAATACCGATATTCAGATAAAACAGAATAACTACATACCCGCTCAAGTTATTGGCGTATTTCGAAGTTGGTTTAATCCTAATTTAGATTATCTACTTTATACAGTGCCTTGTCTCATTGGTATTCTCAG
>CAZCXZ010000046.1:0-27280 GCA_964502705.1 Uncultured Candidatus Berkiella sp.
TTTTTGCCATGAAAGAGTTTAAAGAGCGTAGTGCCCAGTGCCCATATATCATTTGCAGGATCGGCTGTAAGATATTTTTTCTTAAGCTCGGCAACAAAGGGGCGGCCTTTATCTTGTGTAAGTTTTTTTTCTAAATCGATTGATTGTTGCTTGCCTAGGGTATTGCCGTATTTCTTATACTTATTGTTGAAGTAACTATGGTAATCAGATTCGTTTGAGTGCGCTAAAGCGATTTCAGGTGATTCATAACCGATCGTCGACACGCTCATTTCAGGTTTGCTTAGTTTAGAAACATGCCCGGGATCGGTGAGTTTAACTTTGAGTTTTTTATTTTTCTTTCTAAATAGTAAAATATTATGTGGTTTGAAATCTTGAAAAACCACGTTTTGCTCATGTAAGTAAGCCGTAGTTTTAAGGAGTGAAACCGCAATTTCATGACGTTCGGCAAGTGTCATGGGTAAATTTTCTCTTAAAGCGCAATCAAGTGGCATTCCTTTTTTGGAATAGATGCTTGCAACCAGCTTGCCATATTTATTTTCATAGACAGCACCTAAGCGATTACGTTGCATGCCGCTTTTTTTGGCAAGTTCCCACGGTAGACTCACTTCCGCTTTAAGTTTTGATAGGTTTTCGATCGCTTTTTTGTCTTTCAAGCCTTTAGCTTCTAAGGGTAAAAGTAAACTAAAGTAGGGTTCAGCGCCATTTTCACCGTCAAGACGCCAAGCGGGTTTACCCGTTTTGAAACCACCCTCAGAGATTTTAATTTTTCGTTTGGTATTTTTATTCGTTTTACTTTTGGTTTCTAGAATACATTGGAACTTGCCGTCAGGGCCTCTTAGGACACAGACAGTGCGAGGTAGCTCGCAATTCGCTTTATCAAAGCGTACCGCGGTATTGGGCATTAATCCTTTGCACTTTTTTAGCAGTGTCGCATCATTGAGAAGGGCATCAACGATTATCAACACATCTTTTTTATAAACGCATGCTGACAATTCTCTAGGAAGCGGTTTTCGCTTTAACCTTGTGAGTCGCTGAGTAAACGCATTGAATTCTTGCATGAGCATGACGGCTATCTCCTAAAATTGCCCGTGCATTCTAGCAAATTAAATGACTTAAATACAGATTGAGACAAAATTAAGAAATCTGGCTTGATTATATTGAGGTCAATTTTTGTACAAAGTTACATTTCCTGAAAATATCAGTGTAATAGCCCTTATTCACAGGGCGTACACAGCTATTGTCCACTGAAACTGTTGATTACTTTATGCGAGTAAAGCGATGGTGGATCCAAGGTGTTGCAAAAGTAATCCACCAACCTAGCAAAGCATATTGCACAGCTGTCAAAGCTAAAGGTAAATTTTGGACCAGAGAAGGACCTTTCCAAATGAATATTGTTCCTGCTATTCCTATAGCACTTATAAGTAACCTGGAAACAAGCGTTGTTGGGTTGGAAAAATGCAGCCATCGGTTATCACATTGACAGCCAAACCAGAATCCAATGAATGCGGACATTGCTTTGATAATAGAAGGTGAGATCTGGCGCAAGACTAACACATAAAGGCTCATTAAGATGCACATCAAAAGGGCACTTTTGACGAAAGGCAGTTGTTGCAGCGGTTGCCAATTTTTTCTTTCGCTCAAAATAAACAAACTGAATATGGTAATACCTAAAACGCCACCAACCACGATGTCATGCACAAAATGAACCCCCAGATAGGGGCGTGATAATCCAATTAGCAGGCCTATGATAAAAAATAGCCAAGCAAGCCATTTATTGCTTTGACGTATGTAATAAGCAAAACCCATCCATAAAGGGGTTGCGACTTGGGTGTGGCCACTGGGAAATGAAAAAGAATTGTGGACCATTTCAAGCCAATACGTTTGCGGTGGCCGGCATTCCATGACCCAACCTTTGATCAATAAATTGAGCAACAAAGCGGAAAACATCGCATAGCCTAAATAAGTGGTATAGCGTTTGTTCCACAGCCAATATCCCAAGGCAACGGTAAATATAACTTGACCTTCTTTACCTAAGTCACTAATTGCGAGTATCAATGGCGTCAACCAAGAAACACGCAAGTGGGTTGCGATCCAATCAATCGTTGGAATACCAGAATCGAGTAGGCTTGGGTTACACTCCATCATGAGGTGTGTGCATCCAAAGTTTGTTCTAAAGCAGCGAGCGCTTTTTGAATATATGCTAAAGAGGCAATATCTTCTTTGGGAGTATGCATCTGTCGTTCAATGAGTAATTTTTTTGCAATCTGTTTTTGCACGGCAGTAAAATCTTGATAACGCAGTAACAGCATATCGTCGGGGTGACCTTGTACACAGTCTTTATTGAGACGATGTGTAATCAAGATCCCTTGAAGATGATCAATCTCATGCTGTAAAACACGTGCTTCGAAACCTTCTGCAATCGCATTGATCGGCTGACCATCCATCGAGAATGCTTGGTATTGAATCTTACTGTACCTTGGCACTTTCCCGGTGTGTGTCAAGACAGAGAAACAGGCTTCCCAGTCATAGACGATACTGGCATCAGTGGTTGGAGCATAATGTGCGTTAATTAATACGGTAAGCGGAACAGTGCGGCTAGCATCCGCGCGTAAACGATTTTGATCGTCGGTAATACGATAAACAAAAATATTTTGCTTACTGCCCACTTGGGGTGCTGCTAATCCGACCCCGTTGAGCTTTAGAAATAATGCTTTCATTTGTGTGATGAGATCCACATTCGCTGTGGATAGCGGAAAAGTCACTTCGATGGTTGGTTTGTATAAAATATCGGGTTGTGGCGAATTTTCTACGGTGACAACGTCCATCGGCTCTATCCCTCTTATTCAAGTCTAGAAATCATACCACTTTGATGTAAAACAAACCCGATCGTAGAACCAATAACGATACCGCCACCAAATCCAGCAAAGATAGCTATTGGTAAGGTAACAAGATTAACATTCATGGTTTGTAAGAGTACACTCTGCATGAATGCGCTAGGAAGCGTCTCATAATAGAACACGGCGCCTAAAGTACCGCCGATAATGCCGCTAACCGCTGCAAAGAATCCGGTTGCCGTTAGCGCGTCGTCGATAGATGATTGAAAACCGCCACTGATTTGTGAAAGTTCGTCGTAGGAGAGTGTTCTCATGGATGTTATTTTACCAGTAGTTTTAAGTTAGCAGAATTTAAACTATTTTGAACCGGCAAGCAATGGAAATTTTATTGGTCATGAATGTTACTGCTTTATTTTTTTCATCAGGGCATCCATTACATTCGCTGCCACGTTCACTTGAAAGAGGGCATCGATCTCTCTGATACAGGTAGGGCTGGTAACATTGATTTCCGTAATATAGTCTCCAATCACATCTAAACCCACAAAAAATAATCCTTTCTCTTTTAGTGTTTTGCCAACGCGTTGACATAACCATCGATCACGTTCAGTTAATTGATGGGCAACGCCTTTTGCATTTGCGGCAAGATTCCCACGAAAATCGTCTTTCGCTGGAATGCGTGCTAGCGCATAAGGATAGGGCTCACCCTCTATCATTAAAATACGCTTATCTCCGCTATCCTTAATCTGAGGGAGATAACGTTGCGCCATGATAGGGTATTTACCCTGATGTGTTAATAGCTCAATACTGGCATTTAGGTTAACATCATTTTCTTTCATCACTAAGACACCTTGTCCGCCCATGCTATGTAAGGGCTTCAGGACTATAGCATGGTGCTTAGCAATAAATTCTTTGAGTAAAATTTTTTGCGAAGTCACAATCGTTTCTGGGCAACATTCATTAAACCATGCCGTAAATAATTTTTCATTGGCATCGCGAATGCTGCTGGGACGATTGACAATCAGAGCACCTGCATTTTCAGCTAAATCGAGCAGGTAAGTCGCATATAAATATGAGCTGTCAAACGGTGGGTCTTTGCGCATAAATACACAATCAAAAGCCGTTAGCGGCATGGCGTGTGGAGTGGGGTCTACAAAATCCACAAAACGCGCTGGGTTGTCTGTAACGTTAATTCTTGAAACCAAACCTGACACGTTATTATCGGCTAAGAACAATTGACGACTTTCTAAGTAATAAATTTCATAACCACGCTTTTGGGCTTCCAACATTAAAGCAAAGGTGGTGTCTTTGTGGATCTTAATTGTGTGAATAGGATCCATGACAAAGCATAGTTTAATGGTCATAATATTTTACCCTGCTTTTGTAGTAACGCTGATTTTTCAAATGAAATAGCAAGAGCTGCTAATCTCGCAATAACGCTATACACATAAAACACATTTTGCACTTCATGCGCGTCTGAATGCGAATCTGGATTATTGCAGCATTTGGCAAAACTGAGTTTTTCGAAATGCATGCCGGGACTATTTAAATTTTCGAAAAGATTGCGTCCTTTATGCACTCGATAAAATCCGCCCACAACATGTTGGCCTAGCATATATACCACGGGTTCTGCGACATGTTCGGCTTTGCCAACCGTTTCAAACGTTGGGATCCCTTCTTGAATAATAACGTGATCAATCAGTGTTGATCCTTTCCCAACGGACATATTCATGCGTTGCTTGCGATTAAGGGTTTTTAATTCTTCTACATCATGGATCATCATCACACCCATGCCATAGGTACCTGCATTGGCTTTAATGACGGCAAAAGGGGTGAACTCAATATTATATTGATAATATTTTTGTTGTGTTTGCTTTAATATTTCACTGACTTTTTCAATTAGTTCATCCATGCCTTCACGTTTGGCAAAATCGATATTTTGCTGTTCCGTGAAAATAGGCGAGATCTGCCAGACATCAATATTTAATAGGTTAGCAAATTCAGTGCAGATTTTTTGATAAAAAGAAAAATGTTCGCTTTTGCTGCGTGTTGACCAACCTAAAGCCGTGGTTGGCTCTATCGGCTGTTTGAGTCCTTGCAGCACTAAGGGAATGCCTTCAGAGAGGTCATTATTTAATAATACAAGACAGGGTGTAAAACTGCCCGCCATCAATTTATCATTTACGCGTTGGACAGGATGCAGCGTTATAACTTGATCATCTTCTAATGTCACATCAAGCGCCGTGTTTTCTACAATCATTGAACCAATCACGACTTCGTAACCGGCTTTTTCAACTATCTTTTTTAGTGTAGCGATGCTTTGATAATAATGCGGGTTACGTGTGTGATTTTCAGGAATGATTAAAATGTTTTTACAATGCGGGTAAAACTCATTTAAAAATTGTTGCGCAGCCAGTATGCATAATGGAAAAAAATCTGGGTTCAGATTGTTAAATCCCGCAGGAAAAACATTAGCATCAACTGAGGCAAGTTTGAACCCAGCATTGCGTAAATCAACAGAACTTGAAAACAATGGGGGGTGGCTTTGCCACTTTTCACGAAACCAGCTTTCAATCTTGATTTGGTTATCAAGAATGATCTTTTCTAATTCAAAAAAAGGCCTTGAATGAGCACTTGCTAAATGCGGTATCACGAGTTTCGGTTTCACATCCATGTCAACGATTTCTCACAATTTAATTGTATAGGGAGTTATTTCTTTTCCTTGAATCTTGCAGGATGGCGCGGCTTTTTCTGTGAAGAGAGTGAAAACCAATCTTCTGGAGAAATGGCATGGAAATAATCGGCTTCTTCTTTTAAGAGATTAGAAGTGGTTTTTTCTACGGCTGCGATTTCAACGCGCACTCCGTCAGACTTTAAGTGACGGACTAAATCAATATAATCGGAATCGCCTGACATGATAATAATCGTGTCTACTTTACTGGCAAGCTGTGTCGCCTTGATCGATAAAGGGATATCGGCGCTTTTATGGCAAGGGTGCACTGAGCCATGAAAATGCTGATGTAAGCGTTCGGCTAATTTGGAAGAAATTTGACGCCCTTCACGGAAATAAATTAAGCGGTTTAAGGAGCGATTGTCGACGAGTTTTGGGATTAATTTATCAAAATTGAGCATAACGCCTTCATCACCGGTTTGTTGGTGCAAGCTGATTTCAATATTATTTCCGTCAACAAGAATGGCAACCGACTGACTCATTACAATCGGTGGGGGATTATAAACCATCTACTTTTCTTCCTAATTAAATATCGTCAGAATACGGGGTGTGCTCATATTGACTTTATGTGAGTAACTATTCACAATGAAAGCCATTTTAAACTCTTCAGGTAACCAATATTATGCGTGATGGTAGTTCGACTCGCAAACGTTTAGAACGTTGTGCCTTAACTTTGTTTGTTAAAAAAGGGATCACCGCCACAACTATCAAAGATATTGCACAAAAAGCAGGTGTGGCTGAAGGAACACTCTATCGTCATTATGACAGCAAAGAAGAACTCGCTAAGCAGCTTTATATTGATGCCCATACGCATATCTCTGCCCAAGTTAAAGCCATCATTACTGACTGTACTGACATTAAGCAAAAAGTAAAAATCATGGTGAGCTTTTTTTGTGAAAAATATGATGAAGATCCGATTGTATTTAATTACTTGCTATTAGCACAGCACGAACAAATTAAAGGATTATCTGAAAAGGAAATTAGTGCGCACGATATTGTGGTATCAATATTTAACGATGCCATTCGAAAAAAGGAAATGCCAAAACGTGATAGCCAGCTTTGTGCCGTTATCTTATTAGGCGTTTTGTTACAAGCAGCGATTTGTCGCGTCTATAATCGCATCGCGCGCCCCATGGTGGATGATGCTGATGTGCTCCAGAAAGCCGTATTGAATGCTTTAGAATTAAACTAGAGGAAGTAGACCCATGCGGTTGCTGATTGCTTTAGGTTTACTGGTTTGTGCATTAGCCGTTTTTGCGAATACACCTACCTATCAACGGATCACAGAAAATGGTCATCAGATTGATCTGCTTACCATTGATCCTGACGACTTTACTTTCATACAAGTAAAGGACCCTAATAATATAAAACAAACCGTCCGAACATTAGTAAAGCAACATCATGCCTATGCAGGCATCAATGGCGGATTCTTTGCGAACATGCCAGAGAACAAAGCCAGACCAGCTGGCGCATTAAAAATCGATCACGCATGGGTTGCTGTGCCTGCGCATCAGAAAAAGCAAGGTGCAATCGGTTGGAACCACACTGAGCAAAAGCCACGGATTGATAGGTTGGTGACCAGTCGAGAAACGAAACCTGCATTTGTTCTGCCGTTACTTGATAAATCACCGCTTTCTAAAAAGGAATGGCAGCAGTTTGATTATGTGGTAGGAGGGATCCCCGCTTTAATCAAAGATGGTAAAGTGCTTAAAGATTATCGACGTGAAAGCATGTTGCATTCCTTTAGTGATAAACGACATGCAAGAACCGCTGTTTGCCTCAAGCGAGATGGCAAATGGCTCTGGTTGGTGGCGTCTCATACTAAAGCCCAAGATCGTTCAAAGGTGAAAAAGATCATAGAAGGGTTAACCTTGTCAGAATTAACAACGCTACTATTAAAACAAGGTTGTGTCGATGCGATTAACCTAGACGGTGGTGGGTCTTCTACTCTGGTTATCAATGACCAGGTTATAAATCAACCTGCAGGCGATTTTAATCCTATTACCGGTTCCTATGAAGAACGGCCCATATTTGATGCTATGTTAATTATGCAAAAAGGTTAGCGTGCGCTAACCTTTTTTTCCGGGTGGGATATTATAATGTCTGATGCCGCTCGATTGTTTACCATGCGAACCATGGCTTTTATAACTCTTCTCATTGTCTAAATGCGCCACAGGCTTGCTATGGTGTGTGGTCAAATGAGGGGTTTTCTGCTTACTTTCTTTTTTCGGGGTAACCATATTATCCTCCACGCTAAAAAAGGTGTTGTACTACCAGTAATGACCAGATAGCGCAGGATAAAGTTCATCTATTTAAAATTACCAATAAAATCATATGGTTATTTTTAGTACAGTTGCTGGTGCCAGTGATCTAGAATATGAAATAGCCATAAATTCATCTGCGTAAAATCGCTTTGTTGGATTTCTGTGGCTGTTTGGGTATAAAGGCTAGGTCGCAGATCATCTGTGCCATGTTCGATCAACACTTTTGCGACAGCGGGCGTGATTTCAAAGTGGCACTGAAAACCTAAAATCTTGGGGGAAAATTCAATGATTTGTCTCGGGCAACCCTCACTGAATGCTAACACTTCTGCACCATTTGGTAATCCTGGCATATCATTATGCCAGTGAAAAGCAGGAAACGATTGTGGTACGTGTTGTAAATAAGGGTGTCTTTTACCTTCAGAAGTTAACGTGATGTTAAAAGTCCCCACTTCTTTTTCTGGCGATTTTTCAGCAGATGCGCCTAGGGCAACACCCAACAATTGCGCACCTAAACAGACCCCTATAAACGGATGATCATGTGCGATGCGTTTTTTAATCCACTCCACCTCTTTTACAAGATAAGGATATTCTTGATAATTTCTTGCGCTTTGTGGGCCTCCCATGATGATCACCGGTTCATTTGGGCCCACATCGGGTAATTCATCGCCTGCATAAGGGCGACATATATTAATATCCATTTTCTTATGTTTAGCCCATGGAACAAAAACACCGGGCATTTCAAAGTCAGCATGGAGAATGATATGGCACTGCATGTTTATTCCTTAGATTGTAGAACAGGCCATAAAGCACTATTCTGTGAAGATATTAGCAAAAATTGCGAGTCAAACGATGCATATATTCATAACAGGTGGCACGGGATTAATTGGTTCAGCACTCTGTAAAAGCTTGGTTGAAAAGGGCAATGAGTTAACAATCTTGACTCGAAATATTCAGAAAGCTAAACATCTATTGCCATTTGATGGTGTTCATTTTATCGAACAACTGGCAGAAATCAAACCCGATAGTCTTTTTGATGCCGTCATCAATTTAGCGGGAGCGCCGATAGCTAAACCTTGGACGGCGAATTACAGGCAGATCATTCTGCAAAGCCGAGTTAAGCTAACGGAATCGTTAGTCAGTGTTTTACAAACACTTAACAAACCGCCAGCAGTTTTGGTCAGTGGTTCAGCGATTGGATATTATGGGCCGCAAGATGATCACCCGCTTAATGAATCATCGCCTTTTGCAAATAGCTTTAGTCATGATCTATGCCAAGCATGGGAAAATGCAGCGAACGAAGCGGTAAAGACAGGCATTCGGGTTGTCAATTTGCGCACCGGGATTGTGTTAGCAAAAAAGGGCGGAGCATTAGCAAAAATGCGTTTACCGTTTTCACTCGGCTTGGGAGGGCCAATTGGTAATGGTCAGCAATGGATGTCTTGGGTGCACTTAGAAGATATGATCAATATTGTTCAGTATTGCCTGCAAGAAAACATCCAAGGCCCTGTTAATGCAACAGCACCAAACCCTGTAACCAATCAAACATTTGCACACATCTATGCAAAAGTGTTACATCGGCCAGCGATATTACCCATGCCGGCCTGGTTTTTGCGTTTAATTATGGGGCAGATGGCAGAAGAGTTGCTTATCACAGGTCAAAACGTTGTACCTGCCAAACTCACGCAAGCTGGATTTCCATTTGCCTTTACAACACTAGAAGATGCATTAAATGACGTTAAATAATGCTATCGCTAAATATAAAGAAAACTAACTAATCTTGATTTCAATGTATGATCCTGTAAGATGGCTATTAAATTAAGATAGCTAAATATTAGTCAGTTGACTATGTTGTTCGTTGAGGTTACAGATGTTAAAGTTCGAAGCCATTGCAGATGGTAATTGTCTTTACAATGCAGAAGCCATTTTTCTTGTACGATCCTTTTTAGACAATAAGCTTGAACCTTTATTTAAAAATAAAGACCGGCTTGCGCAATTCCATCAAATACTATTGCGATTACAGGCAAATAATGTCATTACCGTTGCTAAGAATCCGACGGTTCAGGCGGTAAAAGCAGGTTTTAACCGCCTAATCGCAAAATTTAGCACAAACGGCGTTATTAATTGGAGAGAATTACAATCTCAGGTTGCACAGAGCTTACGTGAATATGTGCAAGATACCGTGATTAAAGATGAAGTCATCAATCAGCAAGTAAGGGTATCTTTAACATTTGCCTTAGATCAATGCATTGATATGGCTTACTTGAATAATCATGACACGCAAAATGTATTGCCCAAAAACATCAATATTGAAGGGATTGATGGTTCCCACTTTCAAGGGATGCAAACCATCGTTCATAAAATTAAAGAGGTGTTGGAAAATGATAGCTTTCATTCGCCTGAATTAAAGAAAATCGCTTTAAGCGAATGGTTTTTTGATGGCGAAGCGGTTGGTTTTGGTGAATATTTACAAGGTGAGAATGGCATAGGAAATAATGCTATTCATACGGGTGACATCGAGCTTAATGTACTATCAGCGAAGCTGGGTATTGTGCATAAAACTTTTATGCGAGGCGCTATTGGCAATGAACAATCCGCAACTTATTACCATGCTTTTAAAACGAATGAAGATGCTCGAAAAGTTGCTGAAGATGAAATGATTTTTGCCTTTGAAAAAACAGCGGCTCATTGGAATTGCTTATTCGCCGACACCCCCGAAAATAACGCTTGGATTGCAGCTGATGAGCAACAGCGTTTAAAAAGTAAAATCGAAAATTTTGTCGCAGAACATGGTGGTTTAGATGCTCATCGTAATTCGCTGGGATTAAGTATTGAAGAATACTGTCTTATCAATGGCATATCAGAAGTGCAATTTAAAGAAAATAGTGTTGCGTCAAACAAGAGCGCGGTAGCTGATACTCATATTTCAGTTGTAGACCAAAGCAAAAAGACCGAACCTAAAGTTGCAGCTGCTGCTACTCAAAATCCTAAACCGGTTGGGCCCACACAAACACAACCTGCGCTTGCAAAAGAAGTCGATGATAAGAAATTACCTTCTCTTAGTAATAAAGAAGATAATGTTGTTCCTAAAGTAATTCCGGCAACTCAGGTAAAGACAATTGCGCCAAAATCGCAAAACTATTGGAAGTACTTTGCAACGGCGGCTTTAGCCCTGGTTTTCTTGTCGCATTGTCTTGTTATGCCAATTTTGCAGGCAGTTTTTGCGGGCTTCTCGCATTTCTCTCTGCTCGGGGTTGCAGCTTTAACAAGTTTGAGTGTATTGGGCGGTTATGCTTACGCTGAAAAAATGCAGTCAGTGCCATTGTCCAGCAACCTGATGGCAAATCAATGTGGCGATTCTATTGTGGCTTCGGTTAAATCCACTATGAATAGCGTCATTGATTTACAAAATACGCCCCCGACCTTCGTGGCATACTATAATACGCAGGCTCAAGAACAAAAACGTGAGCAACATAGTGTAATGGAAGGCAGACCCAAGGGGCCGCGTCAAAAACTCCATTAATTTTTTGCTCCCCCCAACGACCCCCTTTAATTTTTATAGTTAAAGGGGTATTTCAAGCAGAGCTATACTCAATATATTCATTAACGTTAGGAGCGGCTGAGCCTGTGCAAAATCCTAGGATTTTGATACTTGGAGGGTATGGTAACTTTGGTAAGCGTGTAGCTGCAATGTTAATGGAACGTTTTGCAGACAAAAGCACGCTTGAAATCGTTATTGCAGGTCGGCACTTGCCAATCGCAAAACGAGAGGCCGAGCGATTACAATCTAAATCGAAATTGAAAATACTTCCGTTAGAACTTGATTGGCGTGCAGCCGATTTTAAACAGAAATTGGCAGCAGCAAATCCAACGATTTTGATCCACGCCGCAGGCCCTTTTCAAACACAAGACTATACCGTGGCAAAAACCTGTATAGAATTAAAAATTCACTACATTGATTTGTCCGATGGTCGTGAATTTGTCACAAATATTAAAACGCTTGATGAAATGGCTTTACAGAATAATGTTGTGGTATTAAGTGGCGCAAGCTCAGTTCCTGGATTGTCGTCGGTTGTTATTGATTCCTACGCAGCCAAATTTAGTAATTTGCGTGAAATCGACTTTGGTATTGCGCCAGCGAATAAAGCTGAACGCGGCAGTGCAACCATTGAGGCCATTTTAGGGTATACCGGAAAACCCTTTATGCGTTTAGAAAAAGGGAATTGGAAAAAGGTGTATGGATGGCAAAACCTACATCGTCATTACTATGGCGATAACATCGGATTGCGTTTACATGGCAACTTAGATATTCCAGACTTAGATTTACTCCCCGAGCGCTATCCCACGTTAAAAACAGTTATTTTTCATGCGGGTTTAGAAGTACCTTTGCTGCATTGGTTTATGTGGCATATGTCATGGCTTACCCGTGCCAAACTGATTCGAAATTGGTCTACATTCATTCGACCTATCAATGCGATGGGCCACTGGTTCGACAAAATGGGCACCGATTGCGGTGGTATGTATATTCATATGTCGGGCTCCAATCATGATTATCAGCCTTTAGATATCTACTGGACGTTAGTTGCTGATAAAGGTCATGGACCGCAAATTCCCGTTATTCCCAGTATTATCATGGCAGGCAAAATAATGGATGGGTTAGTACCAGCGGGTGCAAGACCTTGCGTAGGAATGTTTACGTTGGCTGATTTTGATGAATTAAGTCGAGGCTGGGATATCTACTATACCGTGCAAGAAACGGCTTCTTGAAGATGCGATAAACCATGGAAAGTTACATTTTATTGAAGTTTATTCATATTATCACGGCTACATTTTTGTTTGGCACAGGTATTGGTACCGCATTTTTTATGCTTATGGCCTACTTAAGTAAAGATATTGAAACCTTAAAACGCACGACGAACCATGTAGTATTGGCAGATTGGCTGTTTACAGCACCTTCAGTAGTGTTACAGCCAATTACGGGTATCGCGTTAATGTGGATCTTACATTATGGTTTCAACACACTTTGGTTTGCATTGGTACTAGGCCTATATTTGCTAATTGGTTGTTGCTGGATACCTGTCGTTTATATCCAATATCAATTAAGAAATCAGGTGATGAAACTTTCTCCCCATGACAGGCTTCCTGCAAGTTATCAGCGGCTGATGTGTTGGTGGATAGCATTAGGCATACCCGCATTTATTGGTGTGATGCTGCTGTACTGGTTGATGGTCAGTAAATGGGGTTTATCAGTGACTCTTTTTGCTCTATGACGTAAATACACGATACCTGCATTTTACATTAAACTGGATCAATGAGCGGGATTTAGTGGCTGAGTTTGTATAAGTAGCTATGTTAGAATAGTAACATATGTCTTAGATCAGTTGAGTAGGCCATGCTAAATACCAACGGTGAATTAAGTGCATCTTCTTCAAGCGAAATCTCGCTCTCATCGCAGCAATCAGTTGTTCCCAATTCAAGTGAAGGTCCTTCAGAATCAGTCGAAATCATGAGAAGCATGGAAGAATTGCCGGTCGATGCGCAACAGAAATTAAATCTGACTTATGGTTTAGTTGTAAAAAAGAAACTCAATGAGAAAATTCAGCAACATTTACAATTTTTTTTAGATAAATTGAATGATCCAAGTATTGCTGAATTAAAAGCAGCAATTCTTGAACAATTGAATGACGACGATAAACAATTGTTTGACTTATTTAGCAATAGATCCATACAAAGTGACATGACGTACGAAAATGTATGTAAGCTCTATAAAGGAATACGAGCCAGCATCAAAGCGTGTGAATCAAGTCCAAGGCATGCAATCAATCATGCTGTTTTGAACGCTGCGGGAAGTGGCTTAGATGCAATGCATTATATGGTTAATTATGACGTGCCAAATATCATTGCTAAAACTAAAAAAATTGCGATTATGCAAGAGACACGTTTTGTTAGGGTACCAAAGAAAAAATCATTATTTCGGCGTTTTATTGAAACAGTGTTTCCTTTTCTTGAAAAGAAGGAATCGGTTACAGTCGTTAAAAAGGTTGAAGAAAAAATTACGTCGCAAGAAAAGGTGGTATTAGGAATTGCCACAGAAGCCATAGCCGATCATTTTATAGAATCTGGGAAATCGTACTTTAAAGCTTTTGATAATGCTATTGCCTTCAGTAAAAAAGCAGCTAAGCACAAAGCATTACAGATTCTGCCAACCAGCGAGCAAAGCACTGCGCGAGAACAACAGTTAGCCAAAATAGAGGCTGCAAAACATACCAAAGCTAAGAAGGTGATGACAGGCATTAAAACAGTCACTCAGGTTGCATACGCGGTTGATCTCGGTCTCAATGAATGGGCAACTTCTAAATATAATAGTACACGACCAGGCGCCTATTTAGAGTTCGCTTTGCATCCTGATACTGATGTGACCCAAGCAACGCTTGCGACTCATTTCGGAAACGAATTTGAACTGGCTTCACAGAAACAAAGCTATTATGGGTTGCTAGAGTTTGCACGTGGTCTTGCAGACATTTACATCACATCAATGAGGACCCAACAAAATGGCATTATTGAAATGGATCCTAAGAAATTTGGTTTTAAACAAATAAATGATCCAAAATTCGAAGTGTTTTTGTCGAGCTTAATCAAATCATTAGGATTTACTGTCAGTGGCTATGAGGATTTACTTCAGTTTCTATCTATGACGGTTAACCCAGCAACGCTGCAACAAAAAGACTATCCATCATCTGCACTTTATGAAGGACATAAAGTAGAGTTGCAAACAGCACAGAAAGAGGCCTTTACACGTTTTGTCGGTGCTTTAGCGAACGATCCAGTCTTGGGCATACATGCTGCTGTTACCAATATTGACAAAGAGCATCGTAAGGCAATGACGATGAAAGGAAATGAAAACTATTTTTATCTACTCAACCTGCAACAACAGGCAATTCAAGAATTAAGAATAAAAGAACGTCAACAAAATGCCGTAGGTTTGGCTTGTCGAGAATTTAGTCTTGAGGACAAAATTTACAACCCGAATAATCCTGATTTAGTATCTAAAGTAACAGGACATTTAAAAGGTTATATTGTGGGTCGCATGCCTCAATTAGTCGATGATTACTTACAGGAAGCACGTAGGTTGCAAGAACATGCGAATAACCAGTTTAAACAAATGACGCAGAATTGGTTGGAGCAAGTTTCAGATTTGCAGAATCAAGCAGTGGAATCGAATGCAAAGCCAGTACCGGTTAAAGGTCTAAATATAACTGAGCTACGTAGTCGCTGGGAAAAAAGTGCTAATAAAAGTGCTAAGCTTGCTTTTCAATTCGAAGAAGTAAAAGAACTTGTTAATAAATTTCATCAAAGTGCAGTGAAAGAATGGACTAATTCGGCGATCCCACTTTTAATACGATGTGAAGACTTAGGAGGGGATCATTTTGCGCAAAAAATATTGGCTCAGCTCAATCAGGACTATGACCAGCTTGTTGCTACCAAAGCAAATAGATCAGAAATTACTACCATTGCAAAGCAAATCGCTGCACTGCGATCGGTATTATTGGTTGAGGGAGAAATCTTCAGTCAAGAAATGTTAAAGCAAGTTAGCCCTGAAATACTCAAGCTCGTGTTTGATGCAGTAAATGAGGGTGCTCAGAGTATGCTTGCTAAAAATAATAATTTGCCACTTGACGAAAAAGAAAATTATTTCATGATGACTCAAGCTTTAGGAGCATTGGGTGCATCATATCGTTCATTTGATCTTGCTAAGAAAGCCTATGATCAAGTCTATCGAACCCATTATGATACCTTTGATAAAATGCCAGCGAGTAAAATAGGTAAGTTTATTGCAGTAAAACTCGGTGAAGTGCTAGAAAGTTCACTTACTTCTTCAATGAGTTCGCCAATAGAACAATTTGAATTTTATACTCAGCAAAAATTGGCAGGACGGCATCACCTGAGTCATAGAATACCTGCAGTGACAGAAGTGACACCACCTGCGCAAAGTTTGTATGAGAGAAGTAAAAATTATTTATCATCTGCTTTAGGATATATGGCACCCGTTGGCGTAAAAGCGGGTGAAATTGCAGCGATACCTTTATTAATTGGTGGAGGTAGCTATTACCTGGCAAAACTATATCGCAAAGATGTGGTTCCGGATCCCAAAAGCATCAATCAAGCAGTTTGTGATAATGCAAAATCATATATTAGAGAGCAGGCTTATGATGCAATGGAGAAAATGTTGCCACAGATGTTTAATTTGCACGCTAACGAAGAACGATTTCAACATAACCACGGTAACTTAGAATACGACCCATTTAAACAATGTGGCATGTGCGATCGCACACGTTTTTATCAATTAATGGATAATGTTGCTAAAGGCTTAGGATTCGACAGTATCACGGATTATATGAATTATAAAAATGAATTAATTACTCAAACTATGGTGGTTGAAAACGCTAGAAGAGAACTACATGCAACGTGGTTTTATAAAAGTGAACCGCAAGCTAAAGTGCTTAAAGCGGAAGGCGAGTTAACAATTTTGCAGAATATCCTGACAGACAAGCGCAAAAGATTTGCAACATTACCTGAAACTCAAGAGCAATTAGACACTGATTTGTTTGTGAGTTTGAAAGATGCTGTTCAGTCTGAATATGCTCAACTAACCTCTGATATTAATGACGGCAAATTAGAGCACGGTACGAATTATGTTGTTTTGGTTTCATCTTTTAACTCGATGATCCAGCAAATTGAACTTGTGCAAAGAGAAACGATTGCTGCTGAATTATTTTCACCCGATATTGATGAATTTATTGGTTTTGATCCACAAGCAACCGGGGTTATGGCACAATTAAAATTAGCGGCAAGAGAGGAGATCAAAGAATACGCTAGTGGTCTTTTAAGGAAAGGGATTTTATCGCAATTATCACAAAGTATTGAAACAGCGAGCTATTTCAGCGCGCAATTGATGACAGCTGTGACACATGATATTAATCACGCGTTGCAAGAGCTGCCTTTTAGGCAGCAACCCGTTGCGACTGCGTTCGCCAGCTTAAGAGAGAATGCACCATCGGTTCGCACGAGCGTAGAACCGACAGAGGAGCCAACGCAAGCACCTTCGGCGGATGCACCAAGGCGTCGAGAAGGGCCTCCGTAAATGCGCCCCATATTAAAGTGTTAAAGCTAACTGATTATTTTGACGCTGAGAATTCGTTCCGTAAACACGTGTATTTAGGGGCATAAAAAGTTAAAATATAAACTAAACTGATAGGATCCACATCACTATTGACGAGGACTCATGCAATACGGCCCCATCCCTCTCAAAATCATTAAAACAGAACGGCTTATTATTAGGCCTGTGCGTATTTCTGACGCCGCCATTATGCATGGCGCCATGAAAGCAAGTTTTCAGACATTGAAACAGTGGATGCCGTGGGCACAAAGCCTCGCTTCTTTGCGGGACACCGAAGTCTATTTGGCGCATGGTGAAAAAATTTGGAGTTCGCCGGCACATGAAGGCATAGAGCAGCCCTTACAAATCATGGATGTGAACGATAAAATTTATTATGGTGCTACGGGTATCAAACCGGCTAATCTGATGATTCCCAGTTTTGAAATCGGCTATTGGGTCAATCAAGCCCATGCGAACAAAGGTTTAATTACGGAAGCCATGAATGCGTTATCGCGATATCTTTTTGATGTGCTCAAAGCGAAACGGATTGAAATTAACTGTGAAGAAAAAAATGTTAAAAGCGCTAAAGTTGCTGTGAGACTAGGCTATGTTGAAGAAGGCAAGCTGCATAATCATCGCTTAAGCGCAAGCGGCAAAATGTTATCTAATTCTCTGGTTTATGGTTGTACCGATATTGCCAAGTTACCACCACTTGTCTATCAATACGAAAAGTAATTAAAAAAGGTTTTATAGTGTCTTATTTATATCTAGCGATTGCAATTGTTGCTGAAGTTATCGCAACAACCTCATTAAAAGCATGCGAAGAATTCTCTAAATTAGTTCCCAGCGTTATGGTGGTTGTCGGATATTGTTTGGCATTTTACTTTTTAATGTTGAGTTTGCGTTCTATACCGGTGGGGATCGCTTATGCCATTTGGTCAGGAGTTGGTGTTGTCATAGTGACTTTGATAAGCTATTTTATTTTTCGCCAAGCACTTGATAAGCCTGCGTTGATTGGCATGACTTTGATTATTTCTGGGGTGATTGTTATTCAAACGCTTTCCAAGTCCTCTGCGCATTAGATGGTTACGCCAAACTCGTTTTATTTTTTTTCGTACGTTCCTGCAATCCGCTATCATATCTCACAACGGCTGTTAAAAAGAGGTTGGGTTGAGGCGCCTAATGCCGCCAGTGCGGAACTTGGTGATAGACACTTAACGTTAAATGATGAGATCTCCAAGAACTTAGAATACAAGCATCTATTGGCAGAGTTACTGAGTCAAATATCCCCACCTGTTATGCCCTTAACCTATGCTATCAATGATGAAAATTGCCAACAGGTGTTTGCTAAGATTATCTATGAACATTATCTTGTTCATGAACAATATCAATCAACCATAAAAGATCTTAAATGGATTTTAAAACCATCGATGTTGAATAATGGTGATGAAATAAAATTATTTAATGATATTGAATCAGTCAAGAAGCATTATGCTAGCCCTCATCGATTGGGTGGGGAGCACGTGTTACAGCAATATATTAGCAAACCAGCATTAATTGATGGAAAGAAATTTACCTACCGCTTGCATGTTATCATTACAAACTATGCCGGCATTTTTCTTTATGATCAAGGTTATATCAATATTAGTGCGTTGCCATTTAATGCCGACGATGATTTTGCTAATCGCAAAATGCATATAACGAATTATGTTTTAGACGGTGTGCTGTCGCATATTGAGCAACGATCTACCAATTTACTAGATAATTTCCCTGATGTTTATCAGCAAATGAAGGATATTGTTACTAAAGTCATGGTCGCTTTTCTAAAAAAAGAACCTGGCTACTTAAAGCCACAAAAATCGCAACTATTTGAGATATTTGGTTGTGATTTTATGCAAGACGAAACAGGTAAGCTCTGGTTGCTTGAGATAAATCAGGGGCCTGATGCCCCAACGTTTGAAGACAACCATTTGCATACCGTTTTATGGGACAGGTTTTGGCAAGATATCATTGATGATTTTGCGATCCCTGTTGCGCACAACGTGCCACCTAAGGGTGGCTATGCACACTTTACGCAACTTTTAACCAGCAAGGCGTGCTACTCCGCTTATCGGAATTTCATTCATCGATTCTTTAAATAGCCTTATAATAGCGCTTCATTTTTTCAGTGGATATCGATTATGTCAATGCAAGGCGCTCGTAAAAGAGTAACCGCAACGCCAATTATTCCAAAACGTCAAATGAATGAAAATCTATTGTCAGACAGTGATAATGGGATACACGACTTTGGAGCTGATATCCTTGCTGAGTGCTTCGGTAGTCCCGAAGAGCAAGAAGAAAGCCCCAGTACGTTATTATGGCTTGCTAATGGCGTGCACGCTGCCACATCAAAGATTGTCGAAGTTGTCACAACCTGTCGAATTCGCCCTAGGTAAGTTGCAAGGCGCACATATTCACACAGTCTGATTGAAGAACCTGTAGTTTTTGGTTTCCCTGTGGACTATTTTTCTACCTTATGGCAATCAGATAGTTAGTATGAGGTCGCTGATGTTGCACTCAGGTAGTAAAATGGATCGAATGGCGAAATTCGTCGCCATGGGAGTAGGATCTTATCTCGTTTGGTATTTTGCGGGCCCTATAACAGGTGAGCTGGGCCGCCATGCATTTGAAGGCTATTATTACTTACTACATGGTACGCCTACCGTCTATTCATTTGAATATTGGCTCAACTACTTACCCCTACGTGGACATACCACTTATTATTCCTATAAATATGGTGATATGATTTTTGCTGCGATATCCGCGCCCTTCTTTTATAAAGTACCCGATTTAATTCGCTATTGTTTTAAGCGTGCACCTTTGCAGCAGCCAGATATTCAAGATATCTCGTCCGATGAATTGATAGATGAGCCAGAAAATTTGTCGCACTTATCGGAACTTTTAGAAAATGTGCCAGTGCCACTTGGACGTTCCATGTCGTTTAACGAAGGCCGTCAATTGCTAGTTAGTACGGTTGATTCAAGCGACTCTTCTTCCATAGATTCTGATAGCGATCAACGCGCAAAAACCCATCCGCAGCGCATGCATACCACCATGTAGTCATAGGGAATTTATAACGTTTTATCAGGCGTTGGTGCGGGTTTCTTCATCGGTTTGCGCAACGCTTGAGCTGCTAACGCTTTTGCGACTTTTTCACGTTCTGCTTTAGGTAGTTTTATCATGATTTGAAAAGTGGTTCTTTGCGCTAAGTTGTAATTTTTGATCGATAACTCTTAAGTTTGTTCAAAAAGATCGCCTAATAGTTTTTCATTTAAAGGTTCTTGTACCAACACTTGTGCAATTTGCAAACGGATTTGGCGAATTTGGTTTTGATTAACCATGATTTCTTGTTGTCGTTGTTTGATAAAATCTGCCAACTTCTTTTTGTTTTCTTCAGGTAATGCTTGGTAGATGCCCTTCATATCTTGTTGTGCCAAAGGCGCACCGGAAGCCACTTCTGCCATAGGACTTTGTGGCTTAAGACCCATAAAATAACCAACGACGAAAATATTCGTTGCTACCGATAAAATAAGGATTGCATAGAGCCATTTTGCTTGATTCATGGGACTGTATTCCTTGCTAAGCTACAATACATTATAGTTGGTAGGTTATGTAATTAAGTGTACATACATATATTTCGAATGCGAAGCGTTATATTTGGTAGTTAAATGCGGCTTCGGGTAGCATAGGTGCGTTTAATGATTTCGCGATGGGGCGTCTCTAAATAATGAGTTTATCTTCCAAAAAAGACCTGCCAATTGGCATTTTTGACTCAGGGATAGGCGGTTTAACCGTTCTAAAGGCTCTACGTGAGGCCTTACCTGCTGAACATTTCTTATATTTGGGCGATACCGCGAGATTGCCTTATGGCACAAAAAGCGCGGAAACTGTCAAAAACTATGCACTCAATGCCAATGAAATATTGGCTGATCAAGTCAAAATGTTAGTTGTTGCTTGTAATACAGCGACAGCCGTTGCTTTAGAAGCGCTACAAGATAAGTTTTATCCGATACCGGTTATGGGCGTGATTGAACCGGGTGCAAAGGCAGCACTGGCTGAATCAATGAATGGTCCGGTTGTGGTATTAGCAACCGAAGGTACCGTGAAAGGCCATGCTTATCGCAACATATTGGCGCAACTATCCTTAAAAACAGAAGTAGTCGAGTGGGCATGTTCTCCATTGTTGGTAGCACTTGCTGAAGAAGGGTGGTGTCACGGGCAACTGGTAGAAGATATCATTGCCAAATTGTTAGCGCCGCTGAAGCAGGGATTAGCTGATAAAGCGCCAAGTTGCGCTATATTAGGCTGCACCCATTTTCCTGTGCTAAAAGAACCGATTCAAAAAGTATTAAGCAATATGAAAGTACTTGATCCTGCAGAAAGAGTGGCAATGGAAGTGAAAGCGCTTTTAATCGAGCAAGATCTATTACGTCAAACATTAGATGTACCAACGATTCATTTTATGGCTACCGATAGCCCAGAACGATTTGCCAGAACCGCGCAGATATTTTTAGGGCATCCTATTGCGTCGCATACCGTTAAATTAGTGTCAGTACCTGCTTATGAATCACGGTTTCTTGGCCATGAAGTCAATTTGCGTACATCGACAGGCTTGTAATATTGCGATAATGGTGCCAAGCGTAAATAGGCTGATAATCGCGATGACAACATTAAGCGGGTAACTGCGTTGAAAGAGCTGATAAGGTTCAAGGCCACCTGTTAAATAGACAATCGATATCCCTAGCAAGGTCATGCCGGTAGATGCAGCGCGAAATCGATAAGCATAAAGCCAAAGTGCGAAGATTAAGATCACGGCCCATACAATGGCGACATGTGCGGGAATAAAGAAAAATAAGGCATGTCCCAACACAACAGTACTGCCAGCAATCCAAGCAGGGTATGAGTCTTTAACAAAGAGCCGTTTAACGGTAAAAGGTTCCAGACATAGGCATAGCGGTGTCAAACATAGAATGCCATTCACTTCGCCTAAAACACCCATCAGCCAAGGTAAATCAGGGTAAAATAAGTAAATCCAGCCAATATGTAAAATACAGCACGCTATCACCACTAAAATGAATTGTAAGGCAATTTTTGATGTGTGCATCGGAGCGATTGCACCAAAAAAGCGGATACAGATAAAGCGGATGAGAAATAGATTGATCGTAAAAAGGATTGAGTTGGATAGGCTCACCGTCAGAGGGTATTGCTTAAGTAGGTAACTTGCTAGAGAGCCCGTAAAAATGCCCAGTAGCAACAAGTTGCCTCGTAAAAAAATAGCAGATAACCCAACGCCCGCAGCTGGCCATACTGGGGAGTAAAGACCATTTTCCAATAAAAATTGCTGGCCACCGAAAATAAGAATGGCACTAAACAACCATTCACAGAATCTTCTGGTAAAATATAAACGATTAAAGCGAGATTGCATGGCAGGTTGCGTTACAGCAAGCTGCTTAGCCACCACTTCTTTAGCAAAGGCATCTTGATTCTCGGAAAATGATGACACAGGCAAACTTTCAATGGATAAAGTAGCAATAGATTTACTATATCAAGGTTATTTTACTAAAGTCTACCAACACACTCGTGGCTATATTGCTTATAGCAAAGCAGAATTGGCGGATTTTAAAGATAAAAATGTCAGCCAGACGTATGGCGAATTGCTTTATCCCAGCGTAAAAAAAATGCTGGCGAATTTTAAGCCAAAAGAAACGGATGTCTTTTTAGATCTGGGTTCAGGACTGGGTAAATGTGCTTTACAAGCTTTTATGCAAACACCTGTGAAAAAGGTGATTGGCATTGAAGCCTCGACTGAATTGTTTGCACAATCAAAGGTCGTTGCCGAAAGATTACAAAGTGATTTTCCCTTTTTCTGGAATGAAGGGCGTGAACTTGATCTCAGACTGGATAATTTTTTACATTCAGATTGGCAAGATACCAGCTTGGTTTATACCTGCTCAACCTGTTTTACACAAAATTTACTGGCAGAAATAGGCCGCAAAATTAACGACCATACCAGTGTGCAACAAGTGATGAGTTTGCGGCCTTTACCCACGCTAACGCGTTTAAAGCTGCAAAGTGTGCTCAGTGTAGAGTGTTCGTGGGATTCATCCCTCTGCTTCCATTATGGACATGATTGATTTGATGTAGGCGCAGTCTGAGAAATTCACTCAAATATTGAACGAGGGGCGTCGCGTAGCGACAAATAGCCCTTCCCTTTAAAAGGGAAGAGGCATGCTTTGCATGCACAGATGGATTTTCTCAAGATAAAATCTCTCTTGCGCGCGTTGCTGCGCCTCTCTCCTTTACAAGGAGAGAATATTGGTTGCTACGCAACCGGCGCCTACAAGACCTAAACCTTCTCCCAGATGCTTTCCCAGCGAGTTCGGCATAAAAAGCCGAGTAACCCGATTTGCACTAACAGCGATCCTAATGCCAATGGCGTATTTTGTCCCCAACTGGGTAGCAGAGCGGGGTATAGGCCGTCAGCTTTTAATAGTCCCAGTAACATCGGGAAAATGATCCAAAGCAGGGCAAGATATAAAATTGCCGCACTTTGTGCGCGTTTGGGATTGTTCCCTAGGAAGAAATAATGCACGAGCAAAATATCACGCAGAATGAATAAAACGCCGGTTAAAATCAAAATCGGCATCGAAAATTCTTTGAGCGTCAGATGGCTGGACATCACAACTGCCAAGACACCTGCCACGATCGTTAACGCATAAGAAATTGTCCACCAAGGCAGTTGTTGCAGGGTTTCCTGGAAATTATTTTCATTAAAACGCGTTAACAATCTACGGTAACGGATGCTATTGAGAGAGTCTGTGAACAATCCGAAATAGCAAAGTAAAGAAGCAATGGTAAATGCAACATAAAAGGGCGCTGTTTGGAGTAACAACTCAATATTGGGCATTTTTTCAAGCATCCCATTTTTCGTTGTGTCTGACATTGCTGCGCCAAATCCTGAAAAATACCCCATGCAGAATAGATTAAAAGCCAACCAGACCCAGGGGATATTCTGATACTGTAATTCTTTGCTAAATGAGCGATACAGTCCGACAATCGTCCATCCTAGAAAAACGAGGCAGCTCAGCGCATAAAAGCCAGCTTTATTCACTTGCATATGATGCCAAGTGAATGAACTTGACGTATTGGCTTGGGCGCTAAGAAACATCGACGTCACTATCATGCCGGACACGCTAGCAAAGAAAAAGTATCGAAATGTCTTATTAGAATGTTCATGGCGAATTTGCGGTAAAATTTGCATGCTGAGTAATAATGCAAAAGCTTGCGTGAGCAAGGCGCCCATCACTAATATGGCGATTTCAGTGAATAAAGGGGTTTTAATACTGGCTAATTTTGCTTGAATCGCATTTTGTATGGCATCGGGAAAGGTGCTAGCCAGTGGCATGGGATTCACATAATGAAGAATCACATAAAAGAATAAAGCTATCGCTGCGCCGTACCATGTGAATAAAGTGCTACCGAGCCATTTACCCAGGGTCATGCTCCAAGGAGATATGGCGGATTGACGTTGAAAATCCCAAGTATTGTTATTGACTTCTTCAATCACCGTTTCAGAAGCAAGTTTGGGTCCCCAGATAAACATGAAAAAGCATGCTGAATAAAAAGCTATGCTTTTACTCATCGAGGAATCACCAAGGTAGGCTAAATAAACAATTAATCCCAAAATAATCGGCGTCAAGACGATTCGGTGCATTGAAAAATCAAGCCATATGTTACGTCTAAGCTCAGGATTAAGTATCATATTAGTCCTTCGTTGTATTTGGATCTTTGGGTTGGTTTTTGGCAATACCTAAATACACTTCTTGCATGCTCTGTTTTTGCTCTTGCAAGCTAACGACCGGAATATCTTGCAAAATAAGCGCTTTAAGTAAGCTCTGTTGGTCTTGTTGGCCGCCTTTAAGTTCAATAATCGCTGTGTTTTCATGCGTGGATTTAACTTCCACATTCGGCATTTTGCTCAAAGCATCTCTAAATGCACCGGCGGGTGCAGAGAGGGTTAAACACAAACTTAGCGTATTCGCTTTTTGTTGATAGTCTTTGAGGGCGCATTGTTCAACTAACTTGCCATTTTGCAGCACAATCATGTGTGTGGAATAATCTTCTAGCTCGGCTAAAATATGCGAAGAAACGATTAGGGTCATGCCATCGTTCTTTAATGATAATAATAGCTGTGATAAATGATAACGCGCTTCGGGGTCAAGTCCTGATGCCGGTTCATCCAAAAACAGAATTTTAGGATTGTGAATAATGGTTTGAGCAATCGCTAAGCGTTGACGTAATCCACGGGAGAGTTTTCCTGCAGCCACGTTTCGGTATTCGCTCAGTTGTAAGCGGTTGAGGGCAGTATCTACCAAGGTTGAGGTTTGATCGCGAGGACAATTTCGGCTCCAAGCAAAAAAGCACAAATTCTGTTCCACGGTCAATTCATCATACAAGCCAAAAAAGTCTGAAAGATAGCTACTTATCTCGTGGATTTTTCGCGGAAACCTGTCCGTGTCCCAGCCATCAATGGTAATTTTGCCGCGCATGGGGGCATCTAAAGCAGATAGACACCGTAATAGAGTGGTTTTACCAGCGCCATTTGGCCCGACTAAGGCAGTAATAGAATGGGTTGGAATTTTGCATGACACATGATCCAGGGCGCGTTTACCAGGATAGTCATAGCAGACATCATCAATTTGGATCATCGCTTTCCATCTACCGATAGGGGTGGATAATGAGGAATACTATAACGAAGATCATTCTTATATTCATTATTTTAAAAAATAAGGGTACAGTTCTTATAAATGCAAAGTGACTTGGTGACGCCAATGAACGAATGGAGCAAGGTAAATGACAAATAAACCAACAAACACATGGTCGATCTGGTTTGCAGATGTTATCGAAGATATTGCAAAAGCCATCGTGCTATTTGTTCCTAACGGATTAAATGCGCTTTATAACGACTTGCTAAAGCGCTTACCTGTGGTCGGTAAGTTCTTTTCGCAAAAGGGAACTGAGACCATTATCAAGTTTTGCACCGGAATTTCGATCTTGCAGGAATTGGGTAGAGATGTCGCCTATTTCTTATTTAGACCAATTGGCTTTACGCTAGGCACGCTTTTAGGATTGTTTAATTCTTCTGAAGCGCCTGTGTACCATGGCCAATTCGGTAAATTAGTGGGTAAATTCTGTGGCCAAACCATGGGGGGTGCGTTGCTTGGGTTAGTCGTGTCTTTGTTTTATTCACAAACAGCCACTTTTATGATCATGGCTATCGCTCTAGGTGCGCTGCTGGGTGTATTTGCTAAAACTATCTTTTTGTTTGCGTTGCACTCTTTTAGTGAAGCCAATGCCATGGCCGCTCGAAAAAATGTGCAAAGAGCGAAGGAAATTAATAATCGGCTAAAAGTCGCAGTAAGAGAAAAAGCCAAAAGCCGCATTTTGATGCAAGCACAAGATATCATTCAACAAATGAATGGGCCGCAATCCCAGCAGAATTTAGCTGAGTTTTTTCAAAGCGAGTATGAAAAAATTGCGCAAAGCACCTATCAAAAAATTGAACGACATTTTAATTACCTAGCAGACAGAGCATGTCATGGTGATTTGGATGCTTTAAAACGCTTGCAACAATTACTGCCAAAACAAAATGCTGATGGTGAAGATAAAAGCACACTTGAAAGCATGTTAGACCGAATGTTCAACGCGCGCGCGGTTGCTAGGATCAAAGATGAAGTCGATTCTGCTTATGATAGATGGCAGTATCGGTTTTTGAGAATGGCATAGGCCTCATTGTAGGGGCCGGCCTCTGTGCCGGCCCGGGACGACACAGAGGTCGTCCCCTACAATTCTATCGAACATAGTGATTTTTTATACCCTGCAACGTGAATATCTTCTCATTTCTTTCTCGTTCTTGTGCCGTCACTGGATATTGCTGATGCCACTTCAAATACAAAGCCATTTCTTCATCGGTTAATCTCAAGGGATAGGTGTCTTTCATGTATAAATAGGTTCTGGCAATCATACCGCGTTTACTGGGGGCCGGTTCTAACTGTTTGATTTTCTTGTCGACATAAAAATGACAACTCGATTTTTTGGGGGGCTCATGTGTAAATTCACCAAACGTATACCGGTTACGCAAGCTCTTCAAAGTGCGTGTTTCTGGTACCACATTGTGCAAATCATTTAGCATACGTTGAAATTGTTTATCCTGTTTTTGACAGCAGCGATTCAGCCCGTGAACTGTATAATTTGATTTTCA